>NZ_CALVHE010000050.1 GCF_944327235.1 uncultured Desulfovibrio sp. | reverse complement strand
GTGGTGGGCCGCAAGGACGCCGACATGGGCGGCAAGACCGGGACGGCGCAGGTGGTCAAGCTCAAGATGAGCGGCGACCGTCGTCTGCGTACCGCGGAAATGGAATACGCCCAGCGCGACCATGCCTGGATCGCCACCTGGGGCTACAAGAACGGCAAGGCGTATGTGGTCATCGTCATGGTGGAGCACGGCGGCGGCGGTTCCAGCGTGGCCGGTCCCGTGGCCAAGAAGGTCTACGAACATCTGTTCGGCCCGGATGGGGGCGTACAGCAGGTCATCGCCGCCAGCGACGGCGAGAATGGCGTGCCGCAGAATCCTGTGCTGGCGCCGCCGGATCTGCCGGGCCTGCTGAAGCCGGTGGCGGGGGGACGACAGCAGAACGGACGGGGCCGCAGAGAAGCGCGTGCGCCCGGAGCCACGCTCACACCGCGCCCGGCCGCTCCCGCTCCCGCTCTGCCGGGCCTTCCCGCCAGACGCGGCGCGCCTCGCGGCAGGGTCATCGACCCGTCCGCCCCGCCAAGTCCCCTCACCGGGCAGCCCTAGGAGAGTTCCATGGACAAGCGTCTCCTCAGCCATCTCAACTGGAGCCTGCTGGCCTGCACTGTCCTGCTGTTCTTCCTGGGCGTGGGCAATCTCTTTTCCGCCAGCGCCATCCGCGTGGAGGACGGACTGACCTTTTCCAGCTTCTATCAGAAACAGCTGATCTGGGGGCTGTGCGGTCTGGGCTGCATGATCGTGGCCATGTGCTTCGACTACCGGCAGATCCGCAATCTCGCCTGGCCCTTCTGGCTGGTCTGCGTGGGGCTTTTGCTGCTCGTGCCGGTCATCGGCGTGACGACCATGGGCGCCAACCGCTGGATATCTCTGGGCTTCATGAACCTGCAGCCGTCGGAACCCACCAAGCTGGCCGTGCTCGTGCTGACGGCCCGCATCCTTTCCCAACATAACCGTTCCCTAGGGTGGAAGGACTTTTTCAAGGTGCTGCTGGTGGGGCTCATCCCCTGCGCGCTCATCCTGGAGCAGCCGGACCTTGGGACGGGCACGCTGGTGCTGCTCATCATGGGCGGCATGATCCTCTTCCACGGTCTGCGCAGCTATGTGCTCAAGACCTGTTTCCTGGCCGTCCCCTGCGTGGCGGCGCTCATGTGGTTCGTGGTCATGCACGATTATCAGCGGCAGCGCATCCTGACCTTCCTCGACCCCGGATCCGATCCGCGCGGCGCGGGCTACCACATCCTGCAATCGCTCATCGCCATCGGTTCGGGGCAGATGTGGGGCAAGGGCTTTACCGAGGGCACGGCAGGGAAGCTGCGCTTCCTGCCGGAGAGGCACTCGGACTTTGCCGTGGCCGTCTTTGGCGAGGAGTGGGGCTTCGTGGGCTGCGTGGCGCTGGTGACGCTGTTCTCCCTCTTCCTGCTGTCCATCTTTTCCACGGCCATGCAGGCCAAGGACCGGTTCGGCAGCTTGCTTGTGGTGGGGGTTTTCTTTTACTTCTTCTCACAGATCGTCATCAACATGGGCATGGTCATAGGTCTCATGCCCGTGGTGGGCATACCGCTGCCCTTCATCAGTTATGGCGGCAGCGCCACTGTGGTCAACTTCACACTGCTGGGCATCGTGCTGAACGTGTCCATGCGGCGATTCATGTTCAAGGGATAAACATCTATGGCTAAATGGGGGTTGAGTGTGGGCAAGGATGAAATCAATGCTTTTCTTGGCGCGGGGACCGTTTACGAAGGTAAGCTGACCTTTCAGGGGTCCGTGCGCATCGACGGCGTCTTTTCCGGCGAGATCACCAGCGACGGGACGCTCATCGTCGGCAAGGACGCGCAGATCTCCGGCACGTTCCATGTGGGCGAGCTCATGCTTTCCGGCAATATGCGCGGCGATGTGGTGGCCAAGCGGCGGGTGGTGGTGCACAGCACGGGCGTTCTTGACGGGACGCTGCATACGCCCTGTCTGCTGACGGAAGAGGGCGGCATCATCGACGGTCAGATCTTCATGAAGAAGGGCGGCGGGGAAAAGCCCAAAGCCTGAAGGTCCTTTTCCTTCCTGCCCGGCGCGGCCGGGCGGTAGCGGCCATGCGGGGGCCTGGCTTGCGTCCGCGTGTGCCGCTGCGCTTGCGGCGACAAGACGCGCCGACCCGGTATGGGGACGCGCGGGTGTCGTCTTTTCGGCTGTGCGGCGGCCTGCCGCAAGCGTGGCGCGGTCAGGCTGAAGAAGCTGTCAGGCTGAAACGGACAGGGCGGGCGGCGTATGGCTGAGGAGGCGGGGCAGGTCGCGCCTTTGCCCGCCCACAGGATATTTTCAGTTTGAAACGTTTTGCGTTCCAAAGCCTACGGCTTGGCGTTCGCGGAAAAAAAAAGCGGTTTTTCCGTTTGCTTCGGGCTGGGCGGCGCTGCGCCGTCGCCTCGCACTAGAGCATTTTCAGTTTTAAACGCTTCGCGTTTCAAACCATACGGCCTGGCGTTTCGCGGAAAAAGCGCGGTTTTTCCGCTCACTTTCGGCCGGGCGGCGCTGTGCTGCCGCCTCGCATTTTGCCTTTTCAAAGGCAAAATGCTCTAGTCGTCAAGTACACGCAGAGGCAGGCCCGGCGCCAGCCGTACGATGCCTTCCACCACCACGCGATCGCCTTCCTTGAGATCCCCTTCCACCACGCTGGTCCCTTCGTGCTCGAAGAGGACGCGCACCTTGCGCAGCACGGCCGTGTCATCCGGTCCGGCAAGATAGAGATACGCGCCGTCGCGGCCGGACTGGACGGCGGTAGAGGGGACGGTGAGCGCGTTTTCCGCCCGGCCCAGCGGCAGATCCACGGTGACGAACTGGCCGGGCCAGAGGCTGCGGTCCTCATTGGCGAAGGTGCCGCGCAAGCGGATGGTGCCGGTACGGGTATCCACCTCGTTGTCCACGAGCGTCAGCAGGCCGCGTTCGGCCTTGCCTCCCGTGGGCGAGGCGGTGAAGTGCACAGGGCCGTGCCGCATACGCTCGAGGATGACGGAAAGATGCACTTCGGGCACGGAAAAAGTCACGTAGATGGGGGAGAGCGTATCTATGGTGACCACGGGGGTCGAGGCATTGCCCTGCACCATGTTGCCCTTGTCCACGGCAAGCGCGCCCACACGTCCGCTGATGGGGGCCGTCACCCGGCAGTAGGAAAGATCGAGCTCCGCGCTTTCCACGGCGGCCTTGTCCGACTGCACGGTGGCCTTGAGCGCGGCGGCCTCGGTGGCCGTCTGCTCATAGGATTCACGGCTCACATAGCCGCCGCCCACCAGCTTGCCGTAGCGGCCCCGGTCGTCGAGCGCCTTGTTCAGCTGCGCCTGCGATTTGGCCAGCAGCCCGCGCTTTTCGCGCAGCACCGCCTCAAAGGGGCGGGTGTCGATGGTGATGAGCGGATCGCCGGCCTTGACGTCCTGTCCTTCGGTGAAGTGGACTTCACGGATCTCGCCGGTGACGCGCGGGGTGACGGCCACAGAGGCCGAGGCTTTGACGTTGCCCACCACATGCAGCAGACGGGGCAGGCTCTGACGCGCCACAGGGCGCACATGTACGGGCGCGGCCTGGGCCGCCTTGTCCGCATTCTTGTCGCCGGAGCAGGCCGGGAGCAGGAGCAGGCAGGCGGCAAACAGGGGAAGACAGAGTTTTCGCATGGCATTCCTCGAAGCCATCAGCCTGCCTCATGCGCCTGCCAACGTCAAGGGCGGCGGTCCGGCGGGCGGCGGGCAGAAAAAAAGCCCCGCCGGAGCGGGGCCTCGTGATCGGGAAGGAAGGGGCTAGCGGGCCGCCTTGTCCTTGCCGCCGTTATCCTTGGCCGGCTTTTCGGCCGCGGCGTCATCCTTGCCTCCGGCGTCGTCGTCAGCCTTGGGAGCCTCGTCGGCCGGGGTGTCCAGCGGCACGAAGTTGACCTTCTGCTTGTTCATCTCCACCAGCAGGTCATTGGTCACGTCCAGCTTTTCGTCATAGGAGGACAGGGTCTCCGCGCTGAACAGGACATCATAGCCCTTGGTCCTGCGGAATTCGTCCATGACACGCTTGGTGACGTTCTGCAGCTGCGAGAGCACGTTCTGCTGTTCTTCGCCCATCTGCTGCTGGGCGCTCATGTACACGGTCTGGAGCTGCTTCTGGAGCTGCTCGTTCTCAGGATCCTTTTCCAGTTTGCCCTGGATGTCGTCCAGCTGCTTCTGGATGCCGGCCTGCATGTCTTCCAGATACTTGATGCCCGCCTTGCCGGCTTCGCTGTCGCGCATGACGCGCACGATATCCACAACGGCGATACGGGGACCGGACGCCTTTTCCTCGCCCTGCTGGCAGGCGGCGCACAGCAGGCTCAGCAGCAGGAGCGGGACCGCCATAAAACGAATACGCATGTAGTTTCTCCTCTCGTAACGACTGATCGTCAACGAAATAATTTTTTGCAGAGCGGTATGGTACGTTTTTTCGCCGGGCGGCACAAGTTCTTTTTCCCCTGCGCGGGGGAGCAGTCCATGATTGCGGGACGGGGCGCAGCCGTGTACACTGCCCGAAAAAAAGGACAGCCCATGCACGAACGTTCCACGATACAGACTCCGGCCATGCAGCGTCTCGACAAGGTGGCGGAGCGCCTTTGCCATGAGGATTCGCTTTCCCGGGTCTGGCACTGCCCGGCCAAGGGCGCGCCCATGCCGTCCCTGACGACGCTTCGGGAGATCATGGATCGCCTGAGCGCCGCGATCTTTCCCGGTTATTTCGGCGTGGAGCCGCTGCGCGAGAGCCTGCGTTATCATCTTTCGGCCAATCTGGACAGCATCTACCGTCTTCTGGGCGGGCAGATCCTTTGCGGCAAATGTTTTTCCTGCGACGGCACGCAGGGCACCTGCGAGCAATGCCGCGAGGACAGCCGCGAGCTGGCGCTCTCCTTCATGGACAGGCTGCCCCATATCCGTTCCCTGCTGGCGGGCGACGCCCAGGCCGCCTATGAAGGCGACCCGGCCGCAACCAGTCCCGGGGAGGCCATCTTCTGCTATCCGTCCATGCACACCATGCTCCATCACCGCATCGCGCATGAGCTGTATGCGCTGCGTGTGCCGCTGGTGCCGCGCATCATCTCCGAAATGGCGCATTCGCAGACGGGCATCGACATCCATCCCGGCGCGACCATCGGTGAGGACTTCTTCATCGACCACGGCACCGGCGTGGTCATCGGGGAGACCTGCATCATCGGGCGCAGCTGTCGTCTGTACCAGGGGGTGACGCTGGGGGCGCTCTCCTTCCCCAAGAATGAGGACGGCACCCTGACCAAGGGCATCGCCCGCCACCCCATCCTGGAGGACAACGTGACCGTGTACGCGGGGGCCACCATCCTGGGCCGTGTGACCGTGGGACGAGGGGCCGTCATCGGCGGCAACGTCTGGATCACCGGCGATGTGCCCGCCGGCGCCAAGGTGGCGCAGGAGCGGCCGAGATAAGGCGGCCCCGTCGGTATCGAGTGGATGACGGGGAACATGGTACGGTACGCCATCGTCCTGCTGTGCTGCCTGCTTTTGCTGGCAGGCGGCTGCGGCGTCAAGGTGACGGCCAGAGGACAGATGCAGGGCGGGGTGAGCGCGGGACAGGGGCCGCGATAGGGCCTGCCGTCAGAGCATTTCCCGGTCGAGACGCTTGGCGTTTCACACCATACGGCCTGTCGTTTCGCGGAAAAAACGCGGTTTTTCCGCTTGGTTTGGGCCGGGCGGCGCTGCGCTGCGCCTCGCGCCTTGTCCTGTTCACGGCAAGACGCTCTGGCGGCGGGGATCGTGCGGCGCGTCCGTCACCGGAAACAGAGCATCGGGGAGACGGCCTCCGGGCGGGGACATGCTCGCCTGGACCCGTCGTCGATGCCGCAATCATGCTCCACAGGGGAGGCAAGCGTGAGAACCGTGCTTCAGGGCGGCGTCGTGGTGCGCCCGGACGGCGTATTCGCCGCGGATATTTCCTTTGAGAACGGCCAGATCCTGGAAATGGGAGAACGTCTGCCCGCGGATGGGGCGGAAACGGTGGACGCCTCCGGCTGTTATGTGTTGCCCGGCGCGGTGGACGTGCTGGTGCACTGTCTGCCGGAGCATCTGGAAGCGACCGGCCACGCGGCGGCTCAGGGCGGGACGACCTGTCATGGCTGGCTGGCCCCCGCGGACTGCGGAGAGGCGGACGTGCCCGCGCAGCTGCCGGTGGATGTGGTGCGTCTCGATCCCCTGCCGGTGGACGATCTGGACGGGGCTTCTTTGCGCTGGCTGGATGCGGGGCGTCTGGAGACGGCCGGAACGACGGCCGCCGCGCTGCGTGGAGCGGCACGGGCCGGAGCGGCCGTGCTGCTGCGTCCGGAGCTGCCCGGGCTTTCGCGTTTTCTGGAAGACGAATTGCGGGCGGCTGGGCGTACGGCGGTCAGCAACTGGACGGCGGCCGCCCCGGAATACGTGGAAGAAGAGGCCGCGCGTCTTGCCGTGTCGCTGGCCCGCGCGGCAGGCTGCCCTCTGGCCTTGCTGCCCTTGTCCTCGAGCGGATCGCTGGAGGCCCTGAGGCTGGCCCGGCAGCGGCGGCAGGCCGTATGGGCGGCCACCAGTCCGCAGTATCTCCTGCTTGACGAGACCGCCTATGAAGAAGGGGCGGCGGAAGGACTGAAGTACGCCATGCGTCCGCCGCTGCGCGCGGCGGGACAGGCCGCCCGCCTGTGGGAGGCGCTGTCCGGGGGACTGCTGGATGCCGTGGCGTCCGACCATCACGATACGACCTTTGCCGCCAAGTGGGAAGCCGGCGCTGCCGATGCCTTTGCCTGTCCGGCGGGCATCCCGGGAGTGGAGACGCGCCTGCCGCTGCTTTTTTCGGAAGGCGTGCTCAAGGGGCGGCTGACGCTGCCCCGCTTCGTGCAGTGCCTGTGCGCTAATCCCGCGCAGCTGCTGGGCCTCGGTCGGCGCAAGGGCGATCTGCGGCCCGGTTTCGATGCCGACATCTGCCTGCTGGACCCGACGGAAGAGCGTCTGCTCACCGCCCGGCGTCTGCATCAGGGGGATTACACGCCCTTCGAGGGGCTGAGCGTGCGCGGCTGGCCGTGCACGGTCTGGCTGCGCGGGAGCCGCCTGCCCATGGACGGCCGCGAGGGCGATCCGGCGCGGGCCGGACATGGCATGTGGCTTTCCGGCGGCGCCGACTGACCATATTTGACTTGGCAGACGGGGCGAGGGCGCGTATAACGCGCCTCACCGGAGGCAAACGTGCGAAATGGCGGCGCTGCGCACGCCGCACTGGCCCTGCGCATTGCTTCCGGGCGGCGGGGACTGCGCCGCAGTCCCGTACTGCCGGTCTGCAACGGTCTTTTTTGCGCACGAGGGTTTCAGGTTCATGGATCAGAACATCATCAGCGAGGTGGTCAGCACCACCATCAAGATCTACGCCATGATGACGCCGCCTGCCGTGCTCAGCGCCTTCATCAGCGGCACCAAGGATTACGACAAACGCCGCAAGACGGCCACGGCCATCAAGACATCTTCGGCGGCCTTCATCATCGGGCTGGTGCTCTATCTTTTCGGCGCACACATCTTCGCGCTCTTCGGCTTCACGCTGGACGCCTTCCGCATCGGGTCGGGCGTGCTGCTCTTCCTGACGGCGGTCTCCCTCATGGGCGAGGAGAAAGACAAGGATCACACCCAGAAGGAAGGGGACATAAGCGTGGTGCCGCTGGCCATCCCGCTCTGCATGGGGCCTGCCTCCATCGGCGCCATCATGGTCATCGGCGCCTCGGCCAGCACCCTGCGCGAGATCCTGGTGGGCGTGATCTCCCTCCTTTTTGCCGCGCTGGGGATCTTCCTCATGCTGCTCATGTCGCACAGCGTGGAGCGCGTGCTGCATAAGACCGGCATCGCCGTGCTGGCCAAGCTGACCGGTCTTTTGCTGGCGGCCATCGCCGCACAGGTGATCTTCACGGGGATGAAGGCTTTTTTGAACTAGGATCGGTCAGCACTATTCATCGTCTGTCTGGGGGGAAGGGGAACTCCTCCGCCAGCGCGGGAGCGGGCAGCTCCGCCGCGATGTCCGCAAGACTCCTGCGTCGGCAGGCGGGTACGGCCTGTCGTTTCGCGGAAAAAGCGCGGTTTTTCCGCTCACTTTGGGCCGGGCGGCGCGGTGCCGCCGCCTCGTATTTTGCCTTTTTCAAAGGCAAAATGCTCTAGAGCGGATTCGCATTGAAATTGTGTCCAATTTCCATGCTGACGCTGCCCTCACACTACGGAAAAGCGTGGTTTTTCCGTGTGTTCGGTTGCGGGTGGTCGCTCTCGCGACTACCAGAGCAATCCACATTTTCAATGTGGGATCGCTCTAAAAAGCATGTTGGTCAGGCGCAACTGAGAGTTGATCGAAAGCGCTTGAGATATCGTGATCCTTCCCCGGCGCGCGGCGTTCCCTTCCCGTCGGGCGAGCCGTTTCCGTGGACAGGGACAGGCCGCGAGAGCCTGCGCGGCGTGGCGGGAGCGAGGCTCCGGCCGGATGCCGTACCGTGTCCCCCGGACGAGTTTTTCGGACAAGGCCGACCTGCCGTCGGCGTGCAGCGCGGCAACCGGCGAACCTCCCCCAAAATGCGGATGGCTTGGCGTGCACGGCAGGGATTGCATCCGGTGGGGCATTTTAGTTTGAAACGCAAAGCGTTTCAAACCATACGGCCTGTCGTTTCGCGGAAAAAAACGCGGTTTTCCGTTCACTTTTGGCCGGGCGGCGCTGTGCCGCCGCCTCGCATTTTGCCTTTTTCAAAGGCAAAATGCTCTAAGGAGTGTAGGCCCATGATGGAGCGCCTCTTTCGTCTTTCAGCCCACGGCACCAGCGTTCGTCAGGAATGTCTGGCCGGTCTGACCAGCTTCATGGCCATGTGCTATCTGATCTTCGTCGTGCCCGGCATGTTGGCGGACGCGGGGATGCCGCGCGAGTCGGTCGTGGCCTCCACCATCTGGGTGACCATCCTCATCACCCTCATCATGGGCTTTTGGGCGCGCTTTCCCGTGGGCGTCGCGCCGGGGCTCGGCATCACCGCCTTTTTCGCCTATTATGTTTGCGGGCCCGCGGGCTATACCTGGCAGACGGGGCTCGGCGCGGTCTTTATTTCCGGTATCGTCTTCCTGTTGCTGACCGTGACCCGGGTGCGCCAGATGATCATCGACGCCGTGCCCATGGACCTCAAGTACGCCATCGTGGTGGGGGTCGGGGCGTTCATCGCCTTCATCGGCATGAAGAACTGCGGGCTCGTGGTGGCGGATCCCTCCACCTTCGTGACGCTGGGGCATCTGAACGAGGCGTCCACCCTGCTGGCCGTGGCAGGGATCTTCCTCATCGGAGCGCTCATGGCGCGCAACGTGCCGGGAGCGTTGCTCATCGGCATCGTGGTCATCACGCTGGTGGGGGTGCTGGGTGGAGTGACGCGACTGCCGGAGGGCGATCTTGTGACCTTCGGGATCCCGCTGCCCACGGAGACCTTCGGGCAGATGGACATTGCGGGCGCACTGGATCACGGGCTCTTGTCCATCATCTTCACCCTGACTATGGTGGACATGTTCGACAACATGGGCGTGCTCATGGGGCTGGCGCGCAAGGCGGGCTTCATGCGCGAGGACGGCCATATCGACAATCTGGACCGCGCGCTCATCACCGATTCCATCGGCACCATGACCAGTGCCGTGCTGGGGGCCACCACGGCCACCAGCTATCTGGAATGCGCGACGGGCGTGGCCCAGGGCGGACGTACGGGACTGACGGCCGTGGTCATAGCGATCCTGTTCGGTCTGACCCTTTTCCTTGCGCCGCTGGTGGCCGCGGTGCCGTCTTACGCCACGGCGCCGGTGCTCATCATCGTGGGGGCCCTCATGATGCAGGACGTGGTGCACATCCGCTTCCGGGAGTTCTCGGTGGCGCTGCCCGCCTTCCTGACCATCATCCTCATGCCGCTCACCTTCAACATCGCCACGGGCTTCGGCTTCGGCTTCATCAGTTTCGTGGCGCTGCGCCTGCTGTGCGGGCGGGGGCGTGAGGTCAGTCCCATCATGTATATCGTGGCCGCCTGTTTTGCCGCCAATTTCATCCTGCGGAGCCTGTGATATGGAAGCCGATCTCATCCTCAAGGGAGGAACGCTGATCTGCATGGACCCCCAGCGGTCCGTGCGTCAGGCCGATCTGATCATCAGCGGCGGGCGCATCGCCGCCATCGAAAGCGCGACGCGGCAGAAGGCCCGGCGCATCCTGGACGTCAAAGGGGCCGTCGTCCTGCCCGGTTTCGTCCAGTGCCGGACGCGGCTGAGCATGACCTTTTTCCGCTATCCCGAAGAGACGGCCTCCCAGGACCGGCAGCGTCGGCTGGCCGGGCTGGAGGCGGCGCATGACCGGGCCTCGGCCTTTTCTTCCGCGGCGCTGGGCGTGGCCGAACTGCTGCGCAGCGGCACCACGTCCGTGTTCGACATGGGCGACGCCACGCAGGCGGAGATGCTCTTTCAGGCGGCTGACGCCATGGGTCTGCGCGGCGCGTTCGGCAAGGCGCTGGCCGACAAGGGCGAAGGGCTGCCCAAGGCCCTGTGCGCGCCTGTGGAAACGTCCCTCAAGGAGGGGGAATCCCTTTGCCGTCGCTGGCACAATGCCGACGGCGGACGGTTGCGCTATGCGGTGAGTCTGCGCGGCCTGCTGTGGAGCAGCAAGCTCCTGCTCGCCAAGGCGGCCCAGACGGCCCGTGGACAGGGGCTGCTCTTGACAGCCGCCATCGCCCCGGACAGGGAGGCCGAACGGGAGCTGCGCGAGCGCTACGGCGTCGATCCGCTGCGCTATCTGCTGGACAGCGGCTTTGTGGGGCCGGACACGGTGCTCGGCCAGTGCGACGTCTGCCGGGCCGAGGACCTGCCCCTGCTGGTCCGCAGCGGCGGCAGCGTCTGCCATTGTCCGGGCAGTCCCGTGGTCTGCGGCGAGGGACGCGTCTCCCTGCCGGAGATGCTGTCCGCCGGGGTCAACGTGGCGCTGGGCTGCAACGATCCCTTGTGGAACCCTTCGCTGGACATCTTCACCCTCATGCGGCGGGCCATTGAGCTCCAGGAGACGCGAGAGGGCGGCCCGGCCACGCTCTCCCCCCGCGCCGTGCTGGAGATGGCCACGCTGGGCGGGGCGCGGGCGCTGGGCATGGCCAGCGAGATCGGTTCGCTCATGCCGGGTCGCAAGGCGGACATCACCGTATTGCGACTGGATGCCCCGGCGGCGGATGCGCGCGAGGATCTGGTGGCCCGCGTGGTGCGTACGGCCACGGCGGCGCAGGTGAGCCATACCCTTGTGGGCGGCCGCGTGCTGCTGGACGAGGGGCGTCTGGCCGATGTGGACTGGGAAGGTCTGCTGGTGGAGGCCGCCCGTGAGGCCGCGGCCCTGCGGCGGCGCGCGGGGGACGGGGAGGCCGGCGCATGAGCGCGCCGCGCGAGATGCTGGGCAGCCGTCTGGGCTTTCTGCTCCTGTCGGCAGGCTGCGCCATCGGGCTGGGCAATGTCTGGCGTTTCCCCTACATCGCCGGGGCCTACGGCGGCGCGGCGCTGGTGGGCATCTATCTGCTTTGCCTGCTGGCTGTGGCCCCCATCCTCGTCATGGAGCTGGCCGTGGGCCGCGCGGCGCGCTGCAATATGGGGCGGGCCCTGCGGGTGCTCGAACCGGCGGGCACGCACTGGCATCGCTGCGGCTGGTTCGCGCTGGTGGGCAGCTATCTGCTCATGATGTTCTATACCACGGTGACGGGCTGGCTGCTGGCCTATTGCTGGTATATGGCCTCTGGGGCGCTGGCGGGGCGGGATCCCGCGGGCGTGGGGGCCTTTTTCGACCAGATGCTGGCCACGCCCTCGGTACATGTGCTGTCCATGAGCGTGGTGGTCGGTCTGGGCTGTCTGATCTGCGCGCTGGGCGTGCGCCGGGGCGTGGAGCGGGCGGTCAAGGTCATGATGCTGGGCCTGCTCGTCATCCTCGTGCTGCTGGTGCTGCGGGCCGTGACCCTGCCGGGAGCGGGGGAGGGCATCGCCTTCTATCTGGCTCCCGATGTGGCGCGCCTGCGGGAGGCCGGACTGTTCACCGCCATCAATGAGGCCATCAAGCAGGCCTTTTTCACCATTTCGGTGGGCATCGGCTCCATGACCATCTTCGGCAGCTATCAGCCGAAAGACCGTTCGCTCACCGGAGAAGCGGCCCTCATCGTGGGACTGGACACCTTTGTGGCCCTCATGGCCGGACTGATCATCTTTCCGGCCTGTTTTGCCTTCGGCGTCGCTCCCGACGCCGGGCCGGGCCTTGTGTTCGTGACCCTGCCCAATATCTTCAACAGTATGCAGGGCGGGCAGATCTGGGGGACGCTCTTCTTCGTCTTCATGGGGTTTGCGGCGCTCTCCACGGTCATCGCCGTGTTCGAGAACATCATCTCCTACAGCGTGGATGTCTGGGGCATGTCCCGCGGCCGGGCCACGCTGCTGCATCTCGCGGGCCTCTGGCTCTGCTCCCTGCCCTGCGGGCTGGGCTTCAACGTGCTGTCCGGATTCCAGCCGCTGGGCCCCGGCACCAACGTGCTGGATCTCGAGGACTTCCTCATCAGCAATAATCTGCTGTTCGCGGGGACGCTGCTCTTCCTCTTCTTCTGCACCAGCAGGCGCGGCTGGGGCTGGCGGAACTTCCTCGCTGAGACCAATGCCGGACAGGGGCTGCGCTTCCCGTCCTGGCTGCGGGTGTATCTGCGCTGGGTGCTGCCCTGCCTGATCCTGTTCATCTTCATCATGGGATATGTGGAGCGTCTGGAAAAGCTGCTGCGGTGAAAGCGGCAGGCTCCCGCTCCGCGAGCGGCGGACGTGGCGGCATTGCGTCACGGGCCGGACTGGGCTATGGTAAACGGCTGCGCGCGGGCCTGCGTACCTGCGTGCGGGACTTCATTCGCAAGAGGATCAGCACATGTCTGAACATGCGCAACGTGAAATGTTGGGCAGCCGTCTCGGCTTTCTGCTGCTGTCGGCAGGCTGCGCCATCGGCCTCGGCAACGTCTGGCGTTTCCCCTATATCACGGGGGCATACGGCGGGGCCATCTTTGTGGTGATCTACCTGCTCTGTCTGGTGGCGGTGGTGCCGACCATGATCATGGAGTTCGCCGTGGGTCGCGCCGCCCGCCGTAATATGGGGCTGGCCTTCCGCCTGCTGGAGCCCAGGGGCAGCCAGTGGCATCACTGCGGCTGGTTCGCGCTGGTGGGCAGCTATCTGCTCATGATGTTCTACACCACCGTGACGGGCTGGATGCTGGCCTACTGCTGGTACATGGCTTCCGGCGAATTGAGCGGGCTTGCGCCCGAAGCGGTGGGGGCCTTTTTCGGCGCGACCCTCGGCAAGCCCGACGTGCAGGTCATCGGCATGACGCTGGTGGTGCTCATCGGCTGCGGCGTCTGCGCGCTGGGCGTGCAGAAGGGCGTGGAGCGGGTGGTCAAGCTCATGATGCTGGGCCTGCTGCTCATCCTGGTGGCGCTGGTGCTGCGTTCCGTCACCCTGCCGGGCGCCGGAGCGGGCATCGCCTTCTATCTGGCGCCTGATGCCGCCAAGATCGAGCAGACCGGTCTGTTTGCCGTCATCAACGCGGCCATGAACCAGGCCTTCTTCACGTTGTCGGTGGGCATCGGGGCCATGTGCATCTTCGGCAGCTATCAGCCGAAGGACCGCTCCCTCACCGGCGAGGCCGTGTGGATCGTGGGGTTGGACACCTTCGTGGCCATCATGGCCGGGCTGATCATCTTCCCGGCCTGCTTCGCCTTCGGCGTCAAGCCCGACTCCGGGCCGGGCCTCGTGTTCGTGACGCTGCCCAATATCTTCAACAGCATGGAGGGCGGCCGCATCTGGGGGGCGCTCTTCTTCGTCTTCATGAGTTTTGCGGCCCTGTCCACGGTCATCGCCGTGTTCGAGAACATCATCTCCTATACGGCGGACGTCTGGGGCATCCCGCGGCGGCGCGGCACGGTGCTGCACATGGTCGGCCTCTGGGTGCTTTCCCTGCCCTGCGCGCTGGGCTTCAACCTGCTGGCGGACTTCCAGCCGCTGGGAGCGGGCTCGTCCGTGCTCGATCTGGAGGACTTCCTCATCAGCAACAACATCCTCCCGCTGGGCGGGTTGATCTTCCTGCTGTTCTGCACCATGCGCCGCGCCTGGGGCTGGGACAACTTCATCACCGAGGTGGACATGGGCGAGGGCCTCAAGTTCCCGCTCTGGCTGCGCGGTTATCTGACCTATGTGCTGCCCTGCCTTATCGTCTTCGTGCTGGCAATGGGCTATGTGGACAGGTTCTGGAAATAGGCCCCGGAACCTGTCCTTTCCCGTGAACCCGTGAGCATTCCCGCCCGCGGCAGGGCGGAGAGGTGTGATATGAGCGAGATCCTGGGCGGCGGTCGCCGTCGTAAAAAATCTCTGGTGCGCGAGTATGCCGAGGCGCTGGTGCTGGCGCTCCTGCTGGCGCTGGTGATCCGTACCTTTATCGTGCAGTCCTTCAAGATCCCTTCGGAATCCATGATGAACACTCTGCTCGTGGGGGATTATCTGCTGGGGGACAAGTTCTCCTACGGTCTCAAGATCCCCTTCACGGACATCTCCATCTACGACGGACGCGATCCGCAGCGAGGGGACATCGTCATCTTCGCCTATCCCAAGGATCCTTCCATCGACTTCATCAAGCGTATCGTGGGCGTTCCCGGCGATGTCATCGAAGTGCGCAACAAGCAGCTTTACCGCAACAACGAGCCGGTGCGGGAAGGCTTCATCCGCTTCACCGACCCGGACAACATCATGGGCGTGCGGGACAATTACGGCCCCGTGACCGTGCCCGAAGGGCACTATTTCATGATGGGCGACAACCGCGACAATTCGCAGGACTCGCGCTTCTGGGGCTTCGTCTCGCGTGACGCCATCCGCGCGCGGGCCTGGCGCATCTACTGGTCCTGGGATTCCGAGGCGGACAGCCTCCTGCGGTCTGTCCGTTTCGACCGGTTGGGCAAGGCCATCGAATAGGATGACGGACGGAAGAGGGCATGGCATGGGTCATGCCCTTTTTTATGCAGCAAGGACAGCGCGAGATCATGGTCATTCGTCTGAACAGCGCCGGGTGGGAAGGGGTGGACGCCTACCGCGTGGATGTGGAAGTGGAGCTTGTCCGGCAGGGACTGCCCGCGTTTTCCATGGTCGGTCTTGCCGAGGCGGCGGTGCGGGAGGCCCGCGACAGGGTATTTGCCGCCCTGAGGGCCGGTCAGTTTCGTCTGCCGCCAGCGCGCATCACCGTCAATCTGGCTCCCGCCGGGCGGCGCAAGAGCGGCACGGCCTATGATCTGCCGCTGGCGCTGGGGCTGCTCATGGCCTCCGGTCAGTTGCCGCCGGATTGTCTGGCGGACGCCTATGTGGCCGGAGAACTTTCCCTTTCCGGTGCGGTGCGGCCGGTATCCGGCGTCCTGCCGCTGGCCATCCTCGCCCGCCGGACAGGCGCGCGTTGCTGCATCGTCCCGCCCGCCAACGGACAGGAGGCCGCCGTGGTGGAGGGGATGACCGTGTATGCGCCGCAAACGCTGGCGCAGTGCGTGGCCTTCCTGCAGGGTGAGACGCGGCTTGAGCCGGTGGCGCCGGTTTCGGGGAATATGGCCTCCGGCGAAGATGCGGCGTATGGAGATTATGCCGAAGTCAAGGGGCAGCTGGCGGCCAAGCGGGCACTGGAAGTGGCTGCCGCCGGCGGGCACAACCTGCTCATGATCGGTCCGCCCGGCAGCGGCAAGACCATGCTGGCCCAGCGTCTGCCAACCATCCTGCCGCCCTTGTCCTTTGAAGAGGCGCTGGAAGTCACCACCATTTACAGCGTGGCCGGACGTTTGCGGGACGGAGGCGGGCTGGTGCGTTCGCGTCCGTTCCGTTCGCCGCATCATACGGTCTCGGAAGTGGCGCTGGTGGGCGGCGGCATCCATCCCCGCCCCGGAGAAGTTTCTCTGGCCCATCGGGGCGTGCTGTTCCTGGACGAGCTGCCGGAATACGGGAAGGCCTCGCTCGAGGCGTTGCGTCAGCCGCTGGAGGATGGCGTGGTCAGTATCGCCCGTGCCAGCCAGAGCGTGACCTTCCCCGCTGACTGTATGCTGGTGGCGGCCATGAATCCCTGCCCCTGCGGCTATTACGGCGATCCGCAGCACACTTGCACCTGTCGTCCCGAGCAGCGGGCGCGCTATCGGGCCAGGCTTTCCGGCCCGCTGCTGGACCGCATCGACGTGCATGTGGAGGTCCCCGCCGTGCCGTATGAAGATCTGCGTCGTACGCAGGCGGGGGAAAGCTCGGCCGACATGGCGCAACGGGTGGCGGCGGCGCGGCAGCGGCAGCAGGCCCGTTTTGCCGGGACACCGGTCCGTTGCAATGCCGGGCTTTCCGGCGCGCTGCTGGAGCGGCATTGCGCGCCTGATGCCGAGGGGGACGCCCTGCTGCGGACGGCGGTGCATAATCTCGGTCTCTCGGCGCGCGCGTATACGCGCATCCTGCGTCTGGCCCGCACCATTGCCGATCTGGACGACTGCGCGGATCTGCGCGGGGAACATCTGGCGGAAGCCATTTCCCTGCGGGTGCTGGATCGCCCGGCGGACTGAGGGTGCTCTTGGCGTGCGCGACTGTGGAGCGGGGAGGGCAGGCGCAAAGATTTTTTTGCCGACTGTGATTTCACCCCTCGACCTGCGGGCGCAAGTTTGGCATTCTAGCGCCCGTCCTTCTCCTCCTCCACGTTGCGGAGAGCAAGGGGGGAGGAGTGCAACACAGCCCAACCATTTGATTTTTTCATGCAACAGACCGATATCCCCGTGTCCAGCCGTGTCCGTCTCGCCTTTGTTCGTCCCGATGCCGAAGCTCTCTATGCCGGATCCCTGCAACCAGCCACCCGCTTGTCCGCCGGTTTTGATCTGCGTGCCTGTCTGGATGCGCCCCAGATCCGCATAGCGCCCGGAGAACGGGTCTGCGTGCCGACGGGGATCAGTGTACAGCCGCAATGGCCGGGGATGGCGGGATTCCTGTATTCCCGCAGCGGTCTCGGCGCGCGCGAAGGGCTGACCGTGGCTCAGGGCGTCGGTCTCATCGACCCGGATTATACCGGTGAGATCCTCGTCATGTTGCTCAATACCTCCGGTGAGGAGCGTACGCTGCGACACGGCGAGCGCATGGCCCAGCTCGTCTTCCAGCCTGTTGTCCGTCCCGACTGGGAAGTGGTGGAAAAGCTGGAAGATACTGAGCGCGGCAGCGGTGGTTTTGGGCATACCGGACGATAGCGCATTTTGCGTTTGAAACGCTTTGCGTTCCAAACCATACGGCCTGTCGTTTCGCGGAAGAACACGGCTTTTTCCGTTCACGCTGGGCCGGGCGGTGTCCTGCCGCCGCCTCGCGTTTTGCCGTTTTCAACGGCAGGACGCGCTGATGTGACGACCGCGCCGCGCCCTTTGACGCCGTACCGCTCGATCGGATGATTTCCCGGCGGCAGGTGGAAAGGGGGGAGAGCGCGTCGCGCAGCCATATTTTTTTAGTGGCGTTCCGTCATGTCGAGGGGCTGCCGCCCCGGACAGAGGCTCGTCCTCCCGGAATCGCCGGAACAGTTTAGCGCCGCCTTGCGGCCTCGTGAGGGAATGTATCATGTCGGAAGCGTATGATGCCGTTGTCGCCCGTGAAGAAAACCTGCTTTGCCGTTCCTACAGCCGTTATCCTCTGGCCATCGTGCGCGGCAAAGGCTCGCGCCTGTGGGATGTGGACGGCAAGGAATATGTGGACCTGCTGGCCGGTATCGCCGTGGTGGGCCTGGGGCACTGCAACGATGAGATCTGCGATGCGCTGGCGGCCCAGAGCCGTAAACTCTGGCATGTGAGCAATCTTTTCTATCAGGAGGAGCAGCTTGATCTGGCGGAGAAGCTGCTTGCCACCACCCATCACGAAAAGGCCTTTTTCTGCAACTCCGGTGCGGAAGCCAACGAGGCCCTCATCAAGCTTGCCCGCCGCTACATGCGCTCCATCAAGAAGCGCGACGCTTACGAGATCATCACCCTCGGCAACTGTTTCCACGGCCGCACCCTCGGCGCGCTCGCGGCGACCGGGCGGGAAAGCCTGAGTGACGGCTTCACGCCGCTGCCGGAAGGCTTCCGTCAGGTGCCCGCCGGGGATCTGGCGGCGCTGGAAGCGGCGGTCAGCGACAAGACCGCTGCCGTGCTGTTGGAATGCGTGCAGGGCGAGGGCGGCGTACTGCCCCTGCCCGCGGACTACCTCAAGGGCGTGGAGGCCCTGTGCCGCAAGAAGGACATCCTGCTGCTCTGTGACGAAGTGCAGGCCGGCATGGGCCGCACCGGCAAGTTCTGGGCCTTCCAGAACTACGACATTCGTCCGGACGCCATCAGCGTGGCCAAGTCGCTGGCCAACGGCCTGCCTATGGGCGCCATGCTGGCCACCAGCGAGGCGGCCCGCGGTTTTGTGGCCGGGAGCCATGCCACCACCTTCGGTGGGGGGGCGCTGGTGTCCGCCGTGGCGGCCAAGACCATCGAGATCATGGAGCGTGACGGTCTTGTGGAGCGGGCCGGTCGTTTGGGGGCGGAAGTCCGCGCCGCCGCCACCGCTCTCATGCAGCGCGTGCCCGGCAAGATCCGGGAAGTGCGCGGGCTCGGTCTGATGATCGGCATCGAGCTGTGCGAGGACGGGACCGAAGTCTGGAAGGAGCTCATTCGGCGCGGCTTCATCTGCAATCTGAGCCACGGCGTCACGCTGCGTCTGCTGCCGCCGCTCAACGTGGAAAAGAGCGACCTTGAAGCCTTCCTTGCCACGCTGGAAGATATTCTGCAGGGACGATAGAGCTTTTTTGTTTACAGCCGTCCGGCTGTATGCTACACGACGGCATCTCTCATACGGCAACCTTGCTGCGGCAAGGTTGCCGCTTCCTTTGCCAAGGAGAAAAGCATGGATGTTTTTGATCAGGCCACGGAACTGGAACGACTGGACAGGGAATCCGCCCTGCTGCGTGCCCGCTCCCAGATGGACCGTGGCGGCCCGGAATGGATAGACGGTGTGCCCTGCTGCCGGGAATGCGGTGAACCCATCCCGGCCAAGCGCCTTGAGGCGCTGCCCGGTGTGGGGCTGTGCCTGAGCTGCCAGGAAGAGCGGGAATCCAGCCACTAGGTGTTGTGTTCCGATAGGTTGTTCACCCTTTCCTCATTCGGTAAGTTGGAAGTTAGCAGACAAACCAACAAGC
>NZ_CALVHE010000049.1 GCF_944327235.1 uncultured Desulfovibrio sp. | reverse complement strand
TTTTTGAAGGATGGATGGGGGGCACGGGGGGAAGGAAGGGGACTTTTTTGCAAAAAAGTCCCCTTCCTTCCCCCCGCTGCTCTCAAAGCCCCCTACACCTCTTCTTCCGACTCAATGCGCGGGACAGCCACCTCACGCTCGCCGGGGAGGGGGGCTTCCAGCTCGGCCTTGTCGCCGACGTAGGGATTGAAGTAGCCGAAGCGCAGCCAGGGACAGGCGCGACGCAGACGCTTCATGAAGGCGGCCAATCCCATGCTGGGGCTTTCGGTAAGGCCCTCCATGAGCCGCAGATACCATTCCGGGTCGATATTGAGATTGCGCCATTGGATCATGCTCACGCCGCAGCGGGTCACCAGCTCGGTCAGGGCGGCGAGCTCCTCCTCGCAATCGGTGATGCCGGGGAAATAGAGCAGATTGAGCGATACCCAGAGGCCATGACGGCGCGCGGTCTCGATGGAGGCGCGCACGTCATCGAACGTATAACCGTGCGGCCGGTAGTATCGCTCATAAAGCGCGGGGCGGGCACTGTTGAGACTGACGCGAATGCTGCTCAGGCCGACCAGCGCCAGCCGTTCAACGGCATCGGTGCGCGAGGCGTTGGTATTGCAGTTCACGGTCCCGCGGCCGCCCTGCTCCCGGAAGAGGCGCACGCTTTCTTCCAGCAGGTCGGGATTCATGAGGGGATCCCCCTCGCAGCCCTGCCCGAAGGAATAGACCGGACATTCCGTCTCCCGGCTTTCGTGGAAGCGCATGACCTCCACCACTTCCGCAGGCGTGGGGATGAAGGTCAGACGACATTGCGGGGTCACGGCAACGGGCGAATCCTTTTCCTGCTCGGAGATGCAGCCCACACAGCGGGCATTGCAGGCGCGGGAGGTGGGCAGCGGCGCTTCAAAGCGACCGAGCGCAAAGTTGCGGGCTGCCGGACAGTCATAACGCATGACGCAGTTCTGCAGGATGTGCTGCACGAGCCGGTTCTTGGGGAAACGCCGGGAGATCTCCCGCACATTGCGTTCGATGCGCCCACGGGCCACGCTGCGGAACTGCTGGCGTCTGTCCTCGTCCACCCGTTTCGCGCAGATATAAAAGCGGCCGTTGGCAAAGCCCACGGCGCCGTAGGCAAAGAGCGGCAGCAGGGGCGCGTCCTCACGGGCCACATAGGCGGGATGCGCGGACAATGTATGTGCGGGCGCGGCAAAGGCGGCCACGGCCAGCTCGTCACAGGGCACGATCTCGCCGGATTCGGGATCCAGCCCTACAGCCGTGCGGCCCGGGAGCAGAAAGAGCTCGCTCTCTTCCGGCAGCGGCATGAGTTCATCGGGACGAGGCAGGCCCCATTGCGCTCCTCTGCGGCACACCATGAGCAGGTCGGGGTCGTCATAGATATTTCCCTGAGCATCGGCCATCACCATCTTCGGCTGAATATGCATAAAACATCCTTGCCCCGTGGGGGCTGAAAGTATATACCTGATGGAGCGACGTGCCCGCCGCCCCCTGCTCTGGCGGCACGGGCGCGTAATCCTGCGCACAGAGGCCGCCATGCTTTCCCTGATGATCTTTGTCTTTCTCTGCTTCCTTGGTATGCTGGGCATGTTGTATTTCATGCTCCGCAATCAGGAAAAAATGTGCCAGACCCTGCGTGAGGAGCACGCGCAGACACGTCTGCTGCTGCGCGCCCTGGAATCCCGTCTGGAAAACACCATGCGCGGCACGATCCCGCCCGTGGGACTGGACAGCCCGCAGGAGACGGAAAGCATCCCGCAGCATGACCCCCTGCTGCATCTGAGCTTCGACGAGCCCGCCGCGCCGCCGAGCAAGCCCAGCACGGACCCGGCGCTGGATCTGCACATGGACGATCCGCTGCCCGCCCGGAACTAGCGGGATCAGCCCGCATCACGCAAAGACGCCGGTCTTGTCCGCAACGCCCCCGCCCGGACGTGCGGGAGGTTCCGGTGTGCAGGACGGCCCATCACCGCGCACCGCCCGACGGCTATCCTGTCCATCCATTCCCGCCCATGACGCGGGCAGGCATCACATGCCGCTCTGACCGGCGTAGCCATCGCGGGCCTCCGCCAGATAGGCCGCGCGCAAGGCGCGCACTGTGGGATCAGGGGACGAAGCCAGATCCTCCGCCCACAGCAGACAGGGCAGACGCAGCACCCGCTGCCGGATCGCGGCGGCACGACGGCGGCGGCTCTCCACCAGGCTCTGCCGTTCTTCCGCCGAAAATGCCCGCAAATGCTCACTGAACGCCCGCGCTCTGTGGATGGCCCTGTGGCGCGCGTCCACGGCCGCCAGTCCGGCGCGGCGCAGCTCGGCCATGCGGGCGGGCGCGGCCAGCAGCGCACGCAGTCGCGCCGCTGCGTCGCCCGCATCATGCGGCGTGTAGCAGACAAGCTCCTCATCCTCGACAAAAAGTTCCGTGAGGCCGTGACCAATGCGCGGGGTCAGCAGACAGCTGCCGCAGCCCAGCGCCTCGAATACGCGAAAATTCAGGTCTTCGTGCTCACATTGATTGAGCACCACCCGCGCCTGCGGATACAGGCGACGGTAAGCGCCACGGGTGACGTGCAGACTGGGGACGGCTTCCCCCAGAGCGCGCAGGAAAGCGGCACGCAACGGCGTATTGTCCGACACGGTGCCCACGAAGAGCGCATCCCAGCAGCGCACCGCCGTCTCATCCGGGCGGTCTTCGTCCCAGGCAAAGGCCGGCGACCACCAGATACGTTCCGACGGCAGGAACTCCCCGGCAAACCGCGGCAGATGATCCCGCAGCGAGACGAGACAGGCGTCAAAGGCTTGTGCATACCACGGCTGCCAGCTGTGGATGTGCGAATCCACACTGTAAAAAACCGTGAAGCAGGGAAAATCCTCCACACCCAGCACGAAGGGGGGACGGCTCTTGTCCGCCACCACCACCACATCCGGCACAAAACCCGCCTGGCGCACCACATCCTGCCAGCCGAGCACGCGCGGCTCCTCGAAATTGCAGAAAGCCACCTCGTCCCAGCCGGTCTCCCGCAGGCTTTGCCAGAAAAACGGACTGCCTATCCAGAATAATCGTCGCATACTCCCCCGGCGCACCCTTGGCCGCCATAGCCGCGGCATACGTTGCCAACGTGCGGAAAACATGAAATACTTGCGCACCGTAGCGCCGGACGCCCGGCAGCGTCAAGCCAAGTCCCGGAATCCCTCATGCCCAGCCGTCGATTGCGCCTCGTGGCCCGCGTCATGGTGGCCACCCTCCTTCTCGTCTGCATGGTTTTGGCAGGGGGCGTCTACCTGCTGCACCGCAATTCTCAGGCGCTGACCGCCCATGTGCTGGAATCCTTCACCGCCGCCACCGGACTGACGGCCAAAGCGGCCTCGGTGGACATCGTGCTGCTGCCCGTCCCTTCGGTCTACATCGGGGATGTCCACGTCCAAAGCGACGAACTCCATCTCTCCGTGGCCTATGCGTCCTTGCGGCCCAGCTTCTGGAAACTGCTGCGCGGCGAAGTATGGCCCGCCCATGTCCAGTTGCTGCGTCCCGTGCTGACCGGCCGACTGCCGCTGGAGAGCCTGACCCGTCCGCCGTCCCTGGAAGGCGACCCGTCCGCTGGGGCAGGCCTTGCCCTGCCTTCGTTGCCGGGAAGCCTGCGGCTGGAGATGCAGCAGGGACTGATCGACGTCACGGCCACGGACGGCAGCCGCCTCGTGCTGGATAATCTGGGGCTTGATCTCGATGTCGGGCCGCGCGACCACATTGACGGCAAGGCGCACTGGTCGCTGCTGCGCATCGGCGGCAAGGACGGCATCCTGCTCACATCGCGCCATGTCGATCTGGAAGGCGAGGCGAGCCTTTCCGCCCCGCTGGCGAAAGACTCCCGGCTGCGCCTGAAAGGCCAACTGCAGTACAGCGACTGGTTGCGCGAGCTGCGCGCCGATCTGCACTGGAAAGGCAGCGGCGGGCTCTGGACCGTTGCCGGTCGTCTTGACGGCGCGTTGACGCAAAACGGCCAGCCCATCCCCTTTTCTCTGGACGGCTCGGCCCGGCTGGCGGAAGCGGGCGCTCCCCGCGCCGAACTCAACGGTCTGCGCTTTACGCTGGATGCGGACAGCGGACAGCTGGACGGCACGCTGCATCTGCCGGGCAGCGAGCGCCCCCGCCTGAGCGGTCACTTGTCCATGCACCGTCTGAGTCTGACCCAGTGGCTCGGTTTTGCCCGGGACCTCGTGCCCGGCCTGCAACTTGCGCTGGACAACATCACTCAGGTGGAAGCGGATTTTGAACTGGACAGCGAGGGGTTGCGCGTCCCGGCCATCAGCGCCAGCTGTTCCGGCAGCCGCTTCAGCGGCACGGGCGGCGTCCCGCGCTGGGACAAGCCGGTGGTCACCCTGGAACTGGCGGCGCTGCAGGTGGATCTCGGACTGGCCATCCCCGAAGCCGTGGGGCAGCGCCCCCGGCAGCCCGCCTTTCCCTACGCTCCCCTGACCAGCTTTGATCCGCGCCCGGAATGCTGGGATCAGCTCGCGCAGCGAGAACGCCCGGCAGCGGCCGATGTTCCGGGATCTCCGTCGGCAACGGACGACCTCGGCTACGATATCCGCCTTTCCGCCCAGCGCCTGCGGTACGGCCCCCTGCGCCTGCAGGACGCCCGGGTGGACATCAGTCCGGGGAAACCGGCCTCCACGGGACTGGGGCGCGCCCGGCTCGATGTGCGCGCCGCCCTGTATGACGGCACGCTCACGGCACAGGCGACCATCGGCGGCGGTCCGGAGAAAACGGAATTCGACATTGCCGCCGGTCTCAAAAACATCAAGCCGTCCGCGCTTGGGGAACATCTGCCCGCCCTCCCCCTGCGGGGGGGACGCCTGCAGGCGGACACCGTGCTGCGCAGCGTGGGCGGCGACATCCCCGCCTTTCTGGCCAATCTGTCCGGCAAGGTCGCGTTGCGGGCCGACAACGGCAGCCTGCCAGCGGCAGCGGCGCTGGACTACGGGCGCCTTGCGCTGAAGCTGGATCTGCGGCAGGGACGCTGGAAACAGGGGCGCGTCGGCCTCACAGGCGCCTGGGATCTCGCTCTGGAAGGCAAAAAAGTGCTGGCCGACAGCAAGCTGGACGGTACGCTCTGGATCGGCGGCGACAGTCGGGCGGCGCTGGAAGATTGCGACGCCCGCCTGCACCTCACGGCTGACAGAGAATTTTCCGGCCTGCCGCAAGGATTGGATCTGAAGATGCTCGGCCGCCTGAGCGCCCGGGTCCATCCGCCGCAGCTCACGCTGCAACATACGGATATCAGCGCACTGGGCGCACATTATGCGGGCAGCATCGCTTTTGACGCCGGCGGCAAGGCTCCCGGCATCGCCGGGAGCGGCAGCCTGCGCTGCGACGACCTCCCGCGCACCTTCGCCCTCGTTGGCGACACGGCCCTGAAACTGCCGCAGGATCTGCGCTCCCTGCGCCTGCAGGCCGACTGGGAATACGCCGCTCGTCGCCTTGCCCTGAAAAAGTTTTCCACCCGCCTGCTGGACACCGATATCCAGGGGGAAACAAGCATCACGTTCCAGGCAGTCCCCCATATCCATCTGGCCCTCTCGACGCCGTTCGTGGACATCGATGCCCTGCGCCGCTGCCTCAACCCCGAAGAGGCCGCCGCTAACGCCCGCCGCGAGGAACAGATCCGCGCAGCCAAAGCCGCTGGTCGTCCCATCCCGCCGCCCCCCAGCCCACCGGTCGGTGATCTCTGGGATCTACGGTTCCTGCAGCGCTTTTCCCTGGAAGGATCGCTGCACGCGGCCCGCGTCCAAAGCTGGAAGCTCACGCTCACCGATGTGCGCCTGCCCCTCAAGCTCTCCGACGGGAAGCTGGACTACGATCTGCAGGCCAACCTGTACGGCGCGGCCTTGCGCAACACCGGCCATGCGCAATTCGATCGCGGATTGCGCATGGAAAACCGTCTGACGGTCAAAGCACTCGACCTTGCGCCCGCCAGCGCGGCACGCGGCGGCGAAGCGCGCGTCAGCGGCATGGCGTCGGTGGAAGTCACCGCCACAGCCGCCGTCAATGCCTCGGGACAGATGCCCGCCGCCATCAGCGGTTCCTGGAAGCTGCTCGTCCAGAACGGTTCGCATCAGCCGCTGGACAAGCAGGGACGGGAAAAGGGCAAGCCTACCCGTTTCACCCGTCTCAGCGCCTCCGGCGATATCCGTCAGGGCGTCGCCCGCAGCGGCGACCTTTCCCTGCGCAGCGAGGACATGAACGTCACGGGCGGCGGCTGGATCAATCTCGTCAACGAGACGCTGGAATGCTCCCTGCGTGTGGATACCCCGACCATGGACAATATCCCTGTGCGCGTGTACGGCAGCCTGCATGACGTCAAGACAAGCATCAGCGCGGGGACCGTGCTGCTCTATGCCCTCAGCGGCATAGCGCAGGGCCTCACCGGTCTGGTGGGCGGCCTGCTGGACGGCGCGCTGGGCCTGTTCCGCTAGGTCCTGTTAACACTATTTGCAGTTTGTTTGGGGGGAAGAAGCCCTCCATCCCTTCCCCAGCGCGCGTTTACCGGGAGAAGAGCCAGGAATACGCGAGTCGCCCCCGCTCCAGAGACAAGTGGCGTGTGTACAGTGGATTTATTCTATCCATTGAAATTGTTTGCAAAATTTGTGATAACAGCCCCTAGGGCCTGCCGACATCATTCCCATCCTCCAATACCTCCCCCGAGGTGCCCATGCCCCGCCCCTGTTTGTGCGCCCTCCTCCTCAGCCTTACCGTTCCTGCCCTGAGCGCAGCGGGCATGTTCGGCATTGCGTCAGTGTCTGCGCTGCTCGGCCTCGCGGGCCATACCGCTCCGATCGCCCTGGTCGTCGTTCCTTTTCTGCCGCCTCTGGCGGCGGGCTGGCTGTGGGCGGCGCGTTCGCGCCTGCCGGAGAGCTTCCTTGTCCGCTGGCTGCCGCTTGTCCTGCCGCCGCTCCTTGCCGCTCTGGCGTTGAGCTGGCACTACCGCGCCGACCCCGACGAGGCATGTTGGGGCGGGGGCGCATCCGTCCTTGTCATGTTGTTCGGCCTGCCGGGCGGAGCGGGCTATCTCGGCTTCTTCCTCGGTGTGGCTCTGGGGCTGCGCAAGCGAGAGGCCGCCCTTCGACGGGGTGCCGGGCTGGCCCGGCTGCTGCTCGTCGTCAGTGTCTTCGGTCTGCTCACGGGCCTGAACCTGCACGCCGTCATCAGCCGCACCTTCTATACCGATGCGCATACCGACAGGTCCGACACCTGGGATGATCTCGCCCCCTTTTCCGAGGGCAACCGCCTCCCGCGGCCCGCCACACCGCCTTCTCTGCGTATTGCCGCCAACCATCCCCGGTTGACCGGCACAGAGGACATCCGGCTGCTCTATGCCGCTCTGGCGCAAGCCGTTTATGTGGAATTCGATCCGTTGCTGATGGAGGAGTTCATATCCTGCTACGAAAATGCGGATCAGGCCATTTCCGCTTTGGCCGACGGAGAAGAGGACATGGTCTTCTGTCCGGAACCCGACGCCGAGACCCTGCGGACATTGAGCGCGCCGGGCAGCCCTCTCGAGGTGACGCCGCTGGCCCGCGCCGCGCTGGTCGTTGTCGTCCACCGGGACAATCCCCTGTCCGGCCTGACGCTTGCACAGTTGCGGGACATCTACAGCGGGAAGATCACACGCTGGTGTGAAATCGGCGGCCCGGACGCGGATATCCTCCCTTTCCAGCACGCTGCCGACGACGCGGCACAGACGTTCCTGCGGGAACACATCCTGAACGGACTCTCCCCGCTGCCCCCTTTGCGTGAGGAGACCTTTCCGCAGGGCTCCCGGATGCAGGTCGCGGACTACCGTAATCTGCCTTCTTCCCTCGGCTTCGACTTCCTCACGCGCCTGCGACTGCGTTTTTCGCCCGATGAGGTGCGCCTGCTGACTGTCGACGGGTCAACTCCCACCGACGAAAACATCCGTGAAGGTTCCTGGCCGTTCTCCCTCACCTACGTTCTGCTGACCCGCCGCTCGTCGAGCGCCGAGACGCGCGCCTTGCGGGACTGGCTGCTCGGCCCGGAAGGCCGGGATCTCATCACACGCTGCGGCCTTGCGCCGCTTTCCCGCTGACGAAGCGCGACCCGGAGTCGAAGCGCGGATGTCCGGCCCGCGGGACGGACGTTGACAGGCCGCGCCGCACGCGGTACTCCGGGAAACACCCTACATCAACCGAGCGCACGTCGCGCCGCAAGGAGGATATGATGAACATTCTTATTTTCGGCCCCAACGGCAGCGGCAAGGGCACGCAGGGCGATCTCGTGAAGCAGAAATATCATCTTGCCCACATCGAGTCCGGGGCCATCTTCCGGGAGCATATCGGCGGCGGTACCGAGCTGGGCAAGAAGGCCAAGGCCTATATCGACCGCGGCGACCTTGTGCCGGACGACATCACCATCCCCATGGTGCTGGAGACCCTCAAGACCCGCGGCAAGGACGGCTGGCTGCTGGACGGCTTTCCCCGCAACATGGTGCAGGCCGAAAAACTCTGGGAAGCCCTGCAGAAGGAAGGCCTGAAGCTGGATTACGTCATCGAGATCCAGCTTGCCCGCGAAACGGCCAAGAACCGCATCATGGGTCGCCGTCTCTGCAAGAACAACAACAATCACCCCAACAACATCTTTATCGACGCCATCAAGCCCAACGGTGACGTCTGCCGCGTCTGCGGCGGTGAACTGACCGTGCGCAGCGACGATCAGGACGAGGCCGCCATCAACAAGCGTCACGACATCTATTATAATGACGTGGACGGTACGCTGGCCGCTGCCCACTATTTCAAGAAACTGGCCGATCAGGGGCTGACGACCTACATCGAGCTGGACGGTTCCGGCAGCATCGACGCCATCAAGGAGACCCTGCTCTCCCAGCTCAAATAGAGCATGTTGCCTTTGAAAAAGGCAACATGCGAGGCGGCGGCACAGCGCAGCCCGGCCCAAACCACGCGGAATGACCGCGCTTTTCCGCGAAACGCCAGGCCGTATGGTTTCAACGCCAAGCGTTTCAAACGGAAAATGCTCCAAGCCCCGCTCTTTTGCATCTGTCCGTGGCGGACCTCTGCGGAGGTCCGCCATTCTTGTCTTTCCCGTTCCGTTTTCAAAGCGCTCCCCACACTGCCGGCATTTGCGGATGTGCGCCCGCGCCGGTCCCGGGTCTGCTCGGCACACCCGCCCGCGACAAAGAAAAACCCCGACGCGACCGGGTCGGTCTCGCGTCGGGGCGGGCATAAGGAGTTTTCTGTGGATGCGCGCGGGGGAGGGATACCGCCACGGCGCCCTCGCCATGTGGTCAGCGCGCGTACGTTCGATCCCGGTGCATGGTCGCTTTGACTTTTCAGAGCGTTTTGCCTTTTTCAAAGGCCAAACGCTCTACGGCTTCAAAGCTGGAAAATGCGACCGCTCCGGCATGTATCAGCGCCAACGTATCGCGCTTATGCCTTCGCGGCTGCCGCCTGCGTGAGCAGGCGGCAGCGGTGTTTCGGCGCGAAAAGCTCTAGAAGCTGTAGTTCAGTTCCTCGAAGTAGGCCTTGGGATGCGCGCAGGCCGGGCACATCTCCGGAGCGTGGGCCCCTTCCACCAGGCAACCGCAGTTGCGGCAGCGCCAGACCACCGGCTTTTCCCGCAGGAACATGCGGCCTTCCTTGATGTCCTTGGCCAGCGCCAGGAAACGCCGCTCGTGATAGGCTTCCGCCACGGCGATATTACGCATGACGGCAGCGATCTCGGCAAAGCCTTCCTTTTCGGCCGTGGCCGCAAAGGAGGGATACATTTCGGTGTGCTCGTGGTTCTCGCCAGCCGCCGAAGCGATGAGGTTGCTGTGGCTGTCCGCGATGATACCGGCCGGGAAAGCCGCCGCGATCTCGACTTCGCCGCCTTCAAGGAATTTGAAGAGACGCTTGGCGTGTTCCTTTTCCTGCAGGGCGGTTTCCGTAAAGATGTCGCTCACCAGCGCGTAGCCGTCCTTCTTGGCGGCACCGGCAAAGAAGTCATAGCGGTTACGGGCCTGAGATTCACCGGCAAAGGCGGTAAGGATATTTTTTTCGGTCTGCGTACCTTTCAGAGATTTCATATTTTTCCTCCTGCGGTTCTTCCCGCTGTTGTTGTCGCCGTGAGTTATTGATAACAATTCTCAATAAAGCCGTCAAGCGTTTTCCTTGCCTAAATAACCGCTCCCCAGCACGGGCCAAGGCTTTACGGAAGCCGGAGCAGAAGCTACCATCCGCACGGCTGCCCGCATGGCCCCACGGTCGCATATCTCGTGGCCGCGCGCCTCCGCTGCCTGCAGCCACACGAACAAATCGTTTTTACCCTCGGAAGATGATGACGGCGTTCTGGGCTCTGACAGGTCTCTTTCTTTCTTCCTTTCTGGCCGCGACTCTTTTTCCGGCCCAGTCCGAGCTGGCCCTGGCCGGGATGCTGGCCGGGGGGGTCGCGCCTCCCGCTCTCCTCATCGGGGTCGCCACGCTGGGCAATACGCTGGGCTCACTGGTGAACTGGCTGCTGGGCCGCTGGGCGCACCGGCTGGGCGAACGGCGCTGGTTCCCCCTGAAAGACGACGCCTTGCGCAAGGCGGAGATCTGGTATCACCGCTATGGACGCTGGTCGCTCCTGCTCAGCTGGGCTCCCGTCATCGGTGACCCCCTGACGCTGGCCGCCGGTCTGCTGCGGGAGCCGCTCCTCCCCTTTCTGCTGCTGGTCACACTGGCCAAACTGGGCCGCTATCTCGTCATTGCCTGGCTTGTGCTGTGACGGTCTGCCGGTCCTGCCGCCGGGGATGGACCGCCGTGCGGCCCGCCTATTTTTGCAAGGAACGAGAAGAAACTAGATCAGCTTCTTGATGGCGTCCAGCACGGCCGCATAATCCGGCTCGTGGGTCACTTCGGGCACCAGCTGGCTGTAGGCCAGTTTGCCGTCCGGCGCGATGACGAAAACGGCCCGCGCCAGCAGACGCAGCTCCTGGATGAGCACGCCGTAATTCCGGCCGAGGCTCACGTCTTTGTAATCCGACGCGCTTTCCACGGCGGTCACGCCCGCCGCGCCGCACCAGCGGGCCTGCGCAAAAGGCAGGTCGCAGCTGGCGGCCACGATCTTCACCTTATCGGAAAGCGACGCGGCTTCCGTGTTGAAGCGACGCACTTCCATATCGCACACAGGCGTATCCAGCGAAGGCACGCACACCAGCACCAGCACCTTGCCGGCATAGTCCTTCAGACTGCGGGGGCTGAGATCATTGGCCGCCAGGACGAAGTCCGGAGCCTTTTCGCCCACGACCGGCAGGCTGCCTTCAAGATGCAGGGGATTTCCCTGAAACGTCACAGTATTCATTGCTTGTCTCCACATATTTTTATTGAGGCTACGGAAGCGAGCGGCACTTGTCAAGAACAATTCCTGTTAACGTGGGACGTCTTCCCAGATGAGGGCGCACCACTCGCCGTCGATCAACCGACGGGCCGCAGGCAAGCCGCACGCGCGGTACGCCTGCTCCACGCCGTCAGCCTGGATCTCCAGCAGACCGGAGAGCACCAGACAGCTGCCGGCCGCACAGGCCCGCACGATGTCCGGGGCCATTTCCGTAAGCGGACGGGCAAGGATATTGGCCAGCACCACGTCGTATTGCTCCCGCACGGCGTCGATGCTGCCCTGCGCCACCGGGAAGGCCCCATCCTCGATATGGTTGAGCGCGAGGTTCTCCAGCGCATTGTCCACGGCCAGCGGATCGATATCCAGCCCTCGCCCGCGCAGCCCGAACAGGCAACAGCCGATGCCCAGCACGCCGGTACCGGTGCCGAGATCGAGGAAACGCTGCCCCGCGGCAAGCCGTCCCTCGTCCAGCAGATCGCTGATCACCCGCAGACAAAGGGCCGTGGTGGCATGATGCCCGGTCCCGAAAGCGCTTTTGGGTTCGATGATGATAGGCGTGCGGCCGGGGAAATCCGTGACGGCCTGCCCGGCCAGCCACGGCGGCAGTACGACGAAGCGCGTCCCGCAGGGGACCGGCGTGAAAAACTCCCGCCAGGCGCCGAGCCAGTCCTTGTTCTCAATGGGCGCGCAGACGCTGACGGCCTGAGGGAGGGCTTCCCGGATGCGTTCCAGCAGCGTCCGGAGGAAATCCTCCTGCTCGCAATGGATACGAAAACGCGTTTCTCCTGAGGGAAGGCTCTCCTCTTCCCAGCCGAAGGCCACTTCCAGCGTGAGCAGGCCGGAAAGGCGGTCATAATCCTCTTCCGGCACAGTCACTTCGAGACGATACAATTCCTTGTTCATGGCCCCTGCTTAGACCGCGGCCCGCTCCCTGTCAAGGCGGGGAGGGCCGTCTTGCCTTGCGCCCGGATTGCGGATAAGACGGCAGGGAATCATGTCAAGGGAGTCAGTATGAGCCAGACCGCCACCCCATCCCCGGCCGGGACGACGCCTCCGCCCGCGCTGGACGACCTGCTTGCCCGGATCCGCGCCACCTTCGATGTGGATTTCGAGCCGCTGGTCATCGATGATCTGTCGTTCGATGTCCTGTCCATCCGCAATATGCAGCCCTATCTGGACGGGATGCTGGCCCGCAAGGCCATCCGCAACCCGCTGAAAGACCTGCCGCTCTGGGCCAAGGTCTGGCCCGCCTCTTTCGTACTGGGGCGCTATCTGCGCCACTTCGAGCCGCAGGGCAAGCGTTTGCTGGAGCTGGGCGCGGGCTGCGGCACCTTGAGTCTCGTGGCGGCCCATTACGGTTTTGCCCGCATCGTCTGCACCGACATCGTGCCCGACGCTCTGCTGTTCACCGAAGCCAATGTGCTGCGCAACGGTCTGGAAAACATCATCAGCGTCGCGCATCTGGATGTCACACGTCCCGGCAAGGATCCCCGCTTCGCGGAGGGCTTCGATCTCGTGGCCGCCTCGGAGATCCTCTATCTGGATGAGCTGCATCGTCCGCTGCTCAAATTCCTCGGCCGCCATCTGGCGCCGGGGGGCAAGGCGCTCTTCGCCACGGATCTGGCGCGCGCCAAGCCGCATTTTGCCAAGCTGGCCGCCAAGAGCTTCCGCGTGGACGAACGCCGCATCGGCCTGACCAGCCATGACGAGGACGGCAAGGAACAGCGCCGGGCCTATTCCCTGCTGGTGGTGGAGCGCGCATGAACACGCCCATCCAGCTCCATCCCTGCCCCAAGGCCTATACCCGCGATCTGGACAAGTGCGTCAGCCCCAGGCAGACCATCGAGCGCGTCCGGCAGACGCTGGCCGATTCCGGACTGGACGTGCTGGCCGAGACCCGCCGCGTGGACACGGGACGGCTCGGCATACCGGTCTACCTGAGCGTCTGCGGCCGGGATGCCCGACGCATCATGCCCACGCGCAAACAGATGGGCAAGGGATCCTCCGCCGAGCAGGCGCAGGCCTCGGCGCTCATGGAACTCATGGAGCGCTATGCCTTCTTCAGTTTCTGGGAGGCCAGGCCCCAGATGGTGACGGCCACCTGGCAGGAGGCGGAACGACGCTTCGGCAGCGAGCTCATGCCGGTGGAGGAGATCCTGCGCTCTGTGGACGACAGTCTTGCGCCGGAAGCCGCCCGTGACGTGTTGTCCACCGTGCGCTGGTCCTTTTATCCGGCCACGCGCCTTGCGGACGGCAAAACGGTCTGGACGCCGCTGGACTGGTTCAAGCTGCTGGGCGAGTTCAACGGGACCTCGGCCGGCAACAGTGCGGAGGAATCCCTCCTGCAGGGACTGAGCGAGCTGATCGAACGGCATGTCTGCTGCCGTATCGACCGAGAACGCCCGACCACGCCCACCATCGACACGGCCCGGCTGGACGATCCGGTGCTGGACGACCTCTGCCGCCGTTTCGCGGCGCAGGGCATCCGTCTCGTGCTCAAGGACTTTTCGCTGGGTATGCCGCTGCCTACCGTGGCCGCGCTGGCCTGGGACCCGGCGACCTTCCCGGAACGCTCGGAGATCGTCTTCACGGCCGGGACAGCCTCCAGTCCGGCCAAGGCGGCCATCCGCGCCGTGACCGAAGTGGCGCAGCTGGCGGGAGATTTCTGCACCAATGCCTGCTACGAGGCCTCCGGCCTGAGCAAGTTCGAGCGACTGGAGGACATCGAGTGGCTGCTTGAGGGGCCTGTCGTCCCGCTGGGCAGTCTGCCCGGCGTGGAGGCCCCCGACATCCGCGACGAGCTGCTGGCCGCCATCCGCGGTCTGGCTCCGTTCAACGTCTATGCCGTGGACGTGAGCCACCCCGCCCTGCGCATCCCGGCGCATTACAGCATGGCGCCGGGCCTTGCCTTCCGCGAACGCGACCGCAACCAGAGCCTTGGTCTCTTTGTGGGGCGCAAGCTGGCCGAAGAAGCCGGGGAGGCGGAGGCCCTCGCCGGTCTGGATGTGCTGGAGCGCCACTACCCCGGCGCGCACTTCCTGCCCTTTTTCCGGGGGATGCTGGCCCTGCGCGCCGACAGACATGAAGAAGCCCGCCAGTGCTTCAGCGAAGCCGCCGACTGCCAGCCGGACGCCGACGCCACCGCCCTGGCCCATTTCTATGCCGGGTACGCCGCCACCCTCTGCGACGACTGGGAAGCCGCCCGCGCGCCGCTGGCCGAAGCCTGCGCCCTCTGTCCGGACATGAAGGAATACGGCAACCTGCTGGGCGTGGCCAATTTCAGGACAGGCCGCTATGCCGAGGCCGCCGAGGCCTTCCGGGCCGTGCTGCGTGTGGACAAGGGCTCGGTCATGGATATGGCCAATCTCGGGGTCTGCTGCAAGCTCCTCGGCCGGCGGGACGAAGCCCGGCATTATCTGGAAGCAGCGCTGGAACTGGACGATTCGCTGGACTTTGCCCGGCGGCATCTGGACGAGCTGCTCGACGACGGCGAAGAAGGCTGATCCCGCCGGTCAGCCCGCACGCGGTCGGACCGCCGCGCAGACTGCACTGCCATGTCCGGCAGGCACGCCACAGCCGCACAGTGCGGCAGCATGAAACATTCGACACGGAGATCCGGCCTCGCCTGAGGATTTCCAGCAGGAGAACGAACATGACCAAGCCCAGGATCGGATACGTAACGGCCATGTGGAAACGTCCCGAACTGACGGACATGGTGTTTTCGCATGTCGCTTTCCTGAAAGAGAAACTGGCCGACAAGCTTGAGCTCATCCCGGCCGTGGCGGGATCCGAAGGCGATGTCAGCCGGGCCATTGCCGAGAGGAACGGCTTCCTGTACGCGGAGGCCCCCAATTCGCCGCTGAGCAACAAATGGAACGCCTCCCTTGCGCTCCTGCGGGAACAGGATGTGGACGGGGTCTGCATTTTCGGTTCCGATGACCTGCCCAATGAGACCTATTTCCTGCGCCTTCTGGAGGAACTTTCCCACGGCAGGGATCTGCTTGGCGTGGACGGCATGTATTTCTTCGACCAGTTCACGGGGCGCATGTTCGACTGGAAAGGCTACAGGGCTCCCCGCGAAAAGGATGTGCCCGGAGCCGGACGTTTCCTGCACCGTCGGTATATCGAGCGTCTGAATTGGCGGCTCTGGCCCGACGGTCTGGAATCCTGTCTGGACAATGCCATGTTCCAGCGTCTCCGGGCTCACTGCGGGCAGGATCTGTACTTTTATCAGCTGCGCCATGAAGAAGAGCGGATCGCCGTCGTCGACGTCAAGTCGCAGACCTTCATGAGTTCCATCGAAAGTCTGGCGGCGGCAGGCCCCATGACTATCATCGGCAACCCGTATGCCTTCCTGGAGCAACATTTCGACAGCGCGCTTGTCGCCAAACTTTTCCTCCCACAGACGCCCCGGCTGACGGAAGAGGATCTCCCGGTCTCCGAGATCTGGAAAAACTCCGCCCCTCATGGAAAACGTACGGACACGGAAGGCAATATCTTCTGCGTGGCCCATCCCGCGCTGCTCGGCAGCCTTGCCCACGACGCCCTGTTCGCGTTCCAGCAGATGGGCAGGGCGGTCCGTACCCTCACGCCGCAAGAATTCCTCATGCGGGAGCCGCAGAAGAACGATATTTTGTATGTGCAACCGGTGGACTGCTATAACAGTCAGGATCTGTTCACCCTGCTGTGCGCCAGTCATCGCCTGTATCGCGTGGTCGCGGATTGTCGCGGATTGCCGGACGGCCCGTTGCTGCAGCGCCTGTACGCCCTGCCCATCGCGCTGATCGGAGCGCCCGCCCGTACCGGCGTTCCCGCCACAGTACTGCCCCTCCCCTTCAGCGTACCGGCCCGGCCCTTGCCGTTCGTATTGCGCGGCAACATCATGGCGTCTCTCCTCCCCTCTGCCTTGATGGAAGAAGTCGCTTCCTCCTATGTCGCCTCCCAGCTACACGCCCGGCATGTGAATCTCTTTTTCGGTACGGATGAGGGGACGCCGACCAATGCGCTCTTGCAGAAAACGGGGATCTTCTTTTACAGCCAGTGGCGCTGCTTCAGCCTGCGTCAACTCTTTCAGGTTTCACTTTCCTGCGGCCGCCGCCCCGGGCCGGAGTTCTTCCTGTCGCTGGCTGGCGGCACGCCCGCGGTCTGCGTCGGCCGAGCGCCGGACGGGCTGCGCCCCGAGCAGGGCGTCTTTGAGACCAAGAACCTCACCGAAGCAATGAGCCTGCTCAAGCTGCTCACCAGCAATGCCGCCTGCTGGCAGCAAGCGTCCGATCGAGCCCTTGCCTTTGCCCGTGCGGGGCAGGCGGCATTTGCCGCCCAGTTCGGCAAACTCTTTCCGTAACCGGGGCTGAGGCGTCCGTCCGCCGACGCCGCAGCGAGGAGGAAGAGTTCCATCGAGGAGTTGCCAAGCACATAATTACCTACACAAGATTCCTCCTGAACGTGTTAACACAACTTCTACAAACTATTTCAGATAAAAAATATCCATACACGCTTCGCTTGCCTTTGGGGCGGAGTCGCCTCGCATCCCTGTCTCTTCTCCTATAAAAGCGCGGAGGGGAAGGGATGGGGGAAGGAGAACCCCTCCAGCGCTGACAGCGTACCGACGGGCGGCCAAAGGGCTGTGCCCGCGAGGTGACAAAGGAACCTTACGGGCATCGTCAACGCAGTAAGGAGTTTTCTTCCCCCTCAAAAGCGTAAGGTCGAGCTTACAGGCCCGTAAAGCCCAGCAGGCTGCGGGTACGGATGTCACAGTTCAGGCGGGCACCTGCGGAAGCGGCCTGCGCCAGCGCCGCGCCGTCATCGAGGGAGATGCGCACCGCCACAAGAGAAGCGTTCCCCCCCTCGCCAGCGGCGCCGTTCGCACCGGGCAAGGTCATGAGCTGCGGCGGGTAAACTTCCTCCACCTTGCCCTTCCAGACCGTCCCCGCGCCCACACGCGGCGCGGCGGCGGCCGTAGCGCCCTGCCCAAGGCTGATGCGGACGAGCTGACCGGCGCTGATGCCTTCGGCCTCCTCCACGGGGTAATAGGCCATCACCCACCAGGCGGACGTATCATCCGGCGCGATCATCAGCACAGGATTCCCCGGCTGCAGGGTCTGCCCGGCCGCCCCCATGACTTGCGTCACCGTTCCGCTCACCGGGGCATAAAGATTCTCATCCGGCGGCGGCAACTGCACCGGCTGATTCGCCCGTACGGGAGGCTGCCCCTGACGGGCGCGGGCAAGCTGCACCTCGGTACGGATGCGCTGCAATTCCTGATCAAGGGCCGCCCGCGACCGGCTGGCCTTCTCGTAGGCTTCGCGGGCCTGCTCCATACGCGCGCGGGCGGCGGCTTCCGCCTGCCGAGCCTTTTCGTAGGCCGCCTTGCCCTGATACGGTTGTATGCCGCGCAGGGCTATCTGCGCCTGCACATGCGCGGTGACGCTGCGATCCCGCTCCTCAAGGCTCACGGCCTCCTCGTTGCGGGCCTTGGCCAGACGGGTGACCATGTCCAGTTCGGCCGCCTGGGCCTGCTGCATACGCTGGGCCGCATCTTCCAGACCAGGCGCAAGACCGGCCAGATCCTGACCGGCGCGGGCGAGCTGCCGCGCGTAGTCGCTCACGTCCAGCCGTGCCACCACCTGATTGGCGTCCACATGCATACCGGGTTGCGTCATGACCTGCCGCAAAGGAGCACTATATTCCGGCATGACGGGGACCATATTGGCATCCAGTACGGCCCAGCGACTTTCACGCCCACCGTCGGAAAGCCACCAGAGCGCCAGAACGAGCAGCAAAGCGGCCAGCACCACCGTCAAGGGCAGCCAGCGCAGCCATTTCCGGCAACGCGCAAGGCGTCCGCTCTCTTCCGCTCCCGACCGGGGCGGCTCCTTGGGGGCCTCGCCCGACGGCATTTCCAGATACATAGGTTCGGACATGCTACCTCCCGTCACTTGCTGACGAACGTTCGCGGTTTGGATGCGGGGCACGTGGTCCGCGCCCCGTCATGTCTTCACTTTACAACAGGCACAAGGCTGCTTACAAGAAGCCTTTCCCGGCCGGACCGGCCAATTTTTTACTGGGAGAATTCCATGCCTGCACGTTTCGCCGCACTCCTGTGCTGTGTCTTCCTGCTGGCGGGCTGCGGAGCCCGCACGGTAGCCGTCATCGACGACAAGGGATTTGCGGAGATGAGCCGCCGTATGCCCGACGAAATGCGCGCCCGCAAACTACTGACGCAGGAAGGGGACTATTATTCCCGCCCTGCGGCGTCCCGCCCTTACGGCGACATACTCTACAATACCCTGTCGCCGGACTTCCTTTTTGATGACACCGGCGGGCATGTCTATCTCGGTGAGACGTTCCGGACCACGCGTACGCCCTCCAGTCGGATAAGCATCCGGCAAAACGGATTCATCCTCCGCCACCCCACTCAGATCGTGAGCGTATCCATGCTGGGCGAGCTGGATTGGGACGACAACGGCACGGACGAATGGCTCGTGTCCTGTCGGGTGGAACCTCTGAGAGGTTCACGCGTCCGCACCTACTATCTTCTGGTGCCGCCGCCATCGCGTCAGGGGCAGACGCTCAAGGCAAGCGTCGCCGCCCTGTACGAATGCTACGGACTGGCCTGCACCATGTACGTCAACCATGCGCTTGTCCTGCGCGGCGAAGGCAACGACAGCGGCGAGCCCGCCACACCAGTTCAAGACACCGTACCCGGCCTGCAACAGGTCACGGAACCGCCCGCAGCCGGGAAAAGCGGCGCCGTGCCCGGCGGACTGGAAGAACACAGCCTGTAGGGGCCAGTTTTAGAGCTTTTTCCGTTTGAAACGCTTGGCGGTCCAAACCATACGGCCTGGCGGTTCGCGGGAAAAACACAGTTTTTCCGTTCACTGTGGGCCGGACGGCGCTGTGCCCCCTGCCTCGCGTTTTGCCTTTTCAAAGGCAAAACGCTCTAAGCGGCAGACAGTGTTAGAGCAATCCACATTGAAAATGTGGATTGCTCTGGTAGTCGCGAGAGCGACTACCAGCAACCGAACACACGGAAAAACCACGCTTTTTCCGTAGTGTGAGGGCAGCGTCAGCATGGAAATTGGACACAATTTCAATGCGAATCCGCTCTAGATGTAGAGTGTCAATACGTTGTTCACCCTCTGCTCAGACATGAAGCTGGAGGTTTTCTGCCAAGAGCCGAATGGGGGC
>NZ_CALVHE010000048.1 GCF_944327235.1 uncultured Desulfovibrio sp. | reverse complement strand
GAAAAGCTGGCGCACGGCATCGCCCTTGACCAGGCCAAGCACATCTCCGAAGCGCGCGGCGAAGTGCAGCGCGTCATTGAAATCATCGAATCCGCCGCGTCCGCGCCGTCCATGATTCAGGGCGATGTGCTGGATTACGTCTCCACCAACATTTCCGCCCGGGTCGTCCGTCAGCCGCTGGGCGTTTTCGGCGGGGTGGCGCCCTTCAACTTCCCGGCACTGGTGTTCGGCTGGTTCATCCCCTATGCCATTGTGGCGGGCAATACCTTCATTTTCAAACCGTCCACCCAGTCGCCCTACTTCATGCAGCTCATGTGCGAAATCTTCATGGAAATCGGCCTCCCGGCGGGTGTGGTCAACGTGGTGCACGGCAACCGTGACATCCCCGGCTCCTGGTATGAAGATTCGCGCATGGCGGGCGTCTGCCTTGTGGGTTCCACGCCCACGGCCAAGGCCATGGCCGCGGGCTGCGCCAGGGGCGCCAAGCGCTCCATGCTGCTGGGCGGGGCCAAAAACGTGCTGCTCGTCATGGAAGACAGTGATATGGACGTCTTCATCAGCAACTTCCTCAACTCCTGCTACGGCTCGGCCGGACAGCGCTGTCTTGCCGGTTCCATCATCGCCGCGGTGCCGGAAGTCTACGAGGAAGTCATCGAGCGCATGGTGGAAGCCTCCAAGACCGTCAAGGTGGGCGACGCCTTTGATCCCGACGTCTACATGGGACCGCTGATTTCCCGCAAGGCCGTGGAAAATGTGCATCATTACGCGGACGTGGCCCTCAGGCACGGTCAGGGCTGCAAGATGGTGCTCAATCGTCTCAACGTCGAACTGCCGGAAAAGAACAGGAACGGCTTCTTTGTCGGCCCCACCATCATCCGCGATGTGACGCCCTGCAATCCGCTGTTCACCACGGAAGTCTTCGGGCCGCTGGTGGCCACCATCAAGGTGGCGGACATCCACGACGCCCTTGACGTCATCAACGCCTCCGAATACGGCAACGGCGCCTGCATCTTCACCCAGAACATGCACTATGCCGAGCTCTTCTCCCGTGAGGCCGAGGTGGGCATGGTAGGCGTCAACGTGGGTATCTGCGCGCCGCATCCCTATGTGCCTTTCGGCGGCATCAAGGGTTCGCTGCTCGGTACGGACAAGGTGCAGGGCAAGGGCGGCCTGGACTTCTTCACCCAGAACAAAATCACCACGGTGCGTACCTATGATCCCAGGGGCCAAAAGGGACAGGATGCGCCCAAGTCCGCTTCGGTTCGTTCCTGCGTGGCCTCCTAGCGGCCGGGCCTGTCCTCGGGACGTGATGCCGCCGGCGTGACGCCCGCTACGCGGACAGGCTCCGCACATCGTGCTTACGAGGGGCGGGGAGGCCCGTCCTCCCCGCCCGTATCCGCTCTGATACAGCCCATAAGGCGCGTTGCCGCTGGAGGAGACTCGCCCCCGGTTTCAGGATACGCATCCCGACGCAATGACGCCGGCCAGGACCGATTCATGCGGCCGCGCCACATCAACCCGTTCTCTCTGGAGGATGCTCATGGCGAATACCCACCCCTCGCAACGCCTTGAAAAGACGCTCAAGCCCTCACAGGTCTGGGCGCTGGCCCTTGGTTGCATCGTCGGCTGGGGCTGCTTCGTGCTGCCCGGCGACTCCTTCCTGCCCAATTCCGGCCCGCTGGCCACGCTCATCGCCTTTGGCGTGGGCGCGCTGCTGCTCTGCTTCGTGGCCGTGGTCTACAGTTACATGATCGAATACTGTCCCGTGGCCGGCGGCGAATACGCCTATGCCTACATCGGCTACGGGCCGACGGCCGCCTTCATCTGCGGCTGGGCCCTGGTGCTGGGCTATGCGGTCATCATCTGCATCAACATCTCGGCCCTCGGCCTGCTGGTGCGCTTCCTGCTGCCGGGGGTCTTCGACTTCGGGGAGCTCTACACCATCGCCGGCTGGAAGGTCTATACCGGCGAAGTGCTGCTCATGTGCGCGGCCACGCTGTTCTTCGGCATTATGAATTACCGGGGCATCAGCATCGCCGGCACGCTCCAGGTCATCCTCGCCTTTGCCCTCAGCGTCGGCATCCTGCTGCTCTTCTTCGGCTCCACGTCGCTGGAGACCGCTCAGCTCAGCAACCTGAACCCTGTCTTCGCCGAAGGGCGTTCGCCCATGACCTCCATCCTGGCCATCGTGGCCATCTCCCCCTTCCTCTATGTGGGCTTCGACACCGTGCCGCAGGTGGCCGAGGAATTCTCCTTCTCGCCCAAGAAGGCCCGCAACATCATGCTGGCGGCCATCATCTGGGGCGGGCTGCTCTATGCCATGGTGACCTTTGCCGTGGCCATCGCCATCCCCTATCCTGAGATGCTGGCCAACATGGCCGCCCTCAAGGCCAAGGGCGAAACGGCCTGGGCCACGGGCGTGGTCTGCGAGATGGCCTACGGCAAGTTCGGCGCCGTGGTGCTGGCCACGGCCGTGCTGGGCGCTGTTTGCACCGGCATCAACGGCTTCTATGTGGCCACCACCCGCCTGCTGCTCAGCATGGCCCGCGGCGGCATCATCCCTCAGTGGTTCGCGGACATCCATCCCCGCTTCCACTCGCCTTACAAGTCCATCGTCTTCACCATCTGCATCGTGCTGCTGACGCCCTGGTGCGGCCGCGCCGTTGTGGGCTGGATCGTGGACATGTCCGCCGTGGGGACGGCCATCGCCTACCTGTACACCTGCCTTGCCGGCTACCGCCTGACCAGCAGCCAGCCGGCGGAACAGCGCGGCAGCAAGCCGGTGATCTGCATCATCGGCGCGGCCGTCTCCATCATCTGCATCCTGCTCCTGCTGACGCCCGGCTCGCCCGCGCTCATCGGCGCGGCCCCGCGCTGGATCATGCTGGCCTGGATCACCCTTGGCGTGATCTTCTATTTCACCAAGCGGGCCGAATGGAGCAAGATCCCCGAAGAAGAGATGCGCGAACGCGTGCTCGGCAGCCGGGATCTGCCGGTCTTCTTCAAGAAGGACGCCGCATAGCCGGACAGCCATCGGCGGCATGCCGCCGCTCCTCAAGCGGGAGGCCCTGCGGGGCCTCCCTTTTTCATGTCCTGCCGCCGGGCTGTCGTCCCGCCGGGACAAAAAAACCACCCGGCTTGCGGATGGTCTTCGTGCGGAGATACTCAGGCTTGCTGTCCGCTGCCCTTCGTCCGTCCTGGCGTCCGCCCCTGCCGTCTGGCCAGGGCCAGCAGCTGGGGAGCCAGCATGACCAGCAGCACGGAGCCGCAGATGAGCCCCACGCCGGAAAAGACCGCCGCCGTACAGGGCTCATGAAAGACGAGGATACCGACCCCCACGGCCGTGAGCGGCTCCATGACGCCGAGCACCGAGGCCAGGGTGGAGCCGATGCGCTGCACGGCCAGCACCAGCGTCAGATTGCTGAGCAGAGCCGTGATGATGGCCAGCCCCAGCACATGGAGGAGCTCATCCCAGGAGACGAGCAGACGGAAACTGTCGGTCAGCAGGGCGCTGAAAAAGGACATGACGGCCCCGAAGGCCAGCACCCAGAAAGTGACCACCAACCCGCTCGGGCCGGGCCTGCGGGTGACGTGCAGGCCGATGATGTACAGGGCGTTGCAGAGGCTCGACAGCAGCGCCATGACAAAGCCCAGCAGGGAGATCTCGCCGCTGGTGCTGTCCCCGCCGAGCATATAGACCCCGGCCACGGCCAGGGCGATGGAAATGGCGGTGATCCACGAGAAGCGCTCATGGAAGAAGATGACCATGATCAGCATGACCTGTACGGGATAGAGGAACTGGATGGTGGAGGCCATGCCGCTGGGCATGTGGCGGAAGCTCCAGAACAGGAGCAGCGCGGCCAGCAGGTAGAAGAGGCTCGACAGACAAAGCCCGCCCAGCATGGGCAGCGGCGCGCTGAAACGTTCGCCGCGCAGACGCAGGATAAGACCGAGCGTCACGGACGCGATGAGGAACCGATAGAACAGGGCACATTCGGCGCTCATGCCTCCCTTCATGAGGGGGATGCTGAAAAAGGGGATGAGGCCGAAGGTCGCTGACGAAAACAATCCGAAAAAGAAACCCATATCCGTGCACCTCCGCAGCATTCGGGGGGAGTGTGCCGAAAACGGCAGCCGTCGGCAAGGGGAAAGTTCTTTTTTTCTCAAGTTTGTTTTTCGGCTGGTGTGGGCCTGCTTCCCGTCAGGAAAAACGTCCACGCAACCTGCCCGCATTGCAAGGCATGCGCCCCTGTGGCATACTGCGCCGCGTGCCGCACGGCGCAGATTCAGCGGAAAACCGTCTGCCCAGCCCGTCTTTCCGGGACATGCGATACCCGCACACGGCTTCCGGCGGAACGGTTTCGTATCCAGAGACCTTTCACCACAGGGAACGCCATGATCAGCTTGCAAGATTCTCCCGTCGTCGTCGATGACGGACACCTGCTCTCCGAAGAGGAAGCCGCCGCCCGCGGCATCGACTGCGCGGCCGCCCGCGGGGCCACGCTGGCCCATCGCATCCTCTCGGCCCACAATACCGCCCCGGAAGGGGATACGACCCTCCGTCTGCGCTTCGACGCCCTGGCTTCCCACGACATCACCTATGTGGGCATCATCCAGACGGCGCGGGCCAGCGGCCTCAAGCGCTTTCCCGTCCCCTACGCCCTGACCAACTGCCACAACAGCCTGTGCGCCGTGGGCGGCACCATCAACGAGGACGACCATCTTTTCGGCCTGACGGCGGCCCGCAAGTACGGCGGCATTTTCGTGCCGCCGCATCTGGCGGTCATCCATCAATATGCCCGCGAGATGATGGCCGGTTGCGGCAGGATGATCCTCGGGTCGGACAGTCACACCCGCTACGGCGCGCTGGGCACGATGGCCATCGGCGAGGGGGGGCCGGAGCTGGTCAAACAGCTGCTCGGCAAGACCTATGACGTGCCCGCCCCGGAAGTGGTGCTCATCTGGCTGGAAAATGCGCCGCAGCCCGGCGTCGGCCCGCAGGACGTGGCGCTGGCCATCATCGGCGCGGTCTTTGCCGACGGCTTTGTGAAAAATCGGATCATGGAGTTTGCCGGGCCGGGCGTGGCGGGCCTGTCCGTGGAATACCGCTGCGGCATCGACGTCATGACCACGGAGACCACCTGTCTTTCCTCCATCTGGGTGACGGACGACAAGGTGCGCGATTACCTCGCTCTGCATGGCCGCGAGAGCGACTACGCGCCCCTGCGCCCCGAAGGCCCGGCCTGCTATGATCGCCTCGTGCGGGTCGATCTGGCCGCCGTGCCGCCCATGATGGCCCTGCCCTTCCATCCGAGCAACGTCTACCCCGTGGCTGAAGTGGCCCGCCACGGCGAGGAACTGCTCGCCGCCGTGGAAGCCGAGGCCGCGAAGCAGTTCGGCGCGGCGGGCGAGGGCCTCAGGCTGCGCGAAAAATTCCATGACGGCGGCCTGTGGACGGATCAGGGCATCATCGCCGGTTGCGCGGGCGGCTCCTTTGAGAACTGCTGCATGGCGGCGGCCATCCTGGACGGACAGAGCACGGGCAACGGCGAATTCTCGCTCTCCGTCTATCCGGCCAGCGAACCGCAGGCGCTGGCGCTGGTGCGTAACGGGGCCATCGCCAAGCTCATGGAAGCGGGCGCGGTCATCAAGAACGCCTTCTGCGGCCCCTGCTTCGGCGCGGGCGATACGCCCGCCCACGGGGCCCTCTCCATCCGGCACTCCACGCGCAACTTCCCCAACCGCGAAGGCTCCAAGCCCGGCAACGGGCAGGTGTCCGGCGTGGCCCTCATGGATGCGCGCTCCATCGCCGCTACAGCGGCCAACGGCGGCCGCCTCACCCCGGCCACGGAACTGGACTGGGACAGCCCGCGCCTCAAGAACATAGATCTGAGCTACCGTTTCGATCCGCTGGTCTACGGCCGCCGCGTCTACAACGGTTTCGATCACCCCGAACCGGACGCCGAACTCAAGCGCGGCCCCAATATCGCGGACTGGCCGGCCATGAGCGCCCTGCCGCCGCATCTGCTGCTGCGCGTAGCCTCGGTCATCACGGACCCGGTCACCACCACCGATGAGCTCATCCCCTCCGGGGAGACTTCCTCCCTGCGCTCCAATCCGCTCAAGCTGGCGGAGTTCACCCTGTCGCGCAAGGACCCGGCCTATGTGGGACGCGCCAGGGAAACGCAGGCCGTGGAGACGGCCCGCCTCGCTCAGGACGAGGCTACCGTCCGCGCTGCGCTGGAGACCTGGTGCGCTCCCTTCCGTGAGATCGAGCCCGCCCTCTGTGAAGCCATGCTGGCCGACCTGTCCCGCATCGGCGTCGGTTCCGTGGTCTTTGCCCGCAAGCCCGGCGACGGCTCGGCCCGCGAACAGGCGGCCTCCTGCCAGAAGGTGCTGGGCGGCTGGGCCAACATCGCCGTGGAGTACGCCACCAAGCGGTACCGCTCCAACCTCATCAACTGGGGTATGCTGCCCCTGCTGGGCGGGGCGGAGCTGGCGGAGAGCCTTGCCGTCAATGACTGCATCCTGCTGCCCGCCGTGCGCGAAGCCGTGGAAGCCGGGGCCGCGGAGATCGCCGGCTGGATACTGCCCGCCGACGGCGGCCCGGCCCGGCCCTGCACCTTCCGCCTCGGTGATCTGACGGACGATGAACGGCAGATCATCCTCGATGGCTGCCTGATCAACTTCTACAATCGGTAGGGGCTGCTGACACCATTCACTGTCTGCTGTGGGGAGGGGAACCCCGCCGACGCTGGCGGGATTCCCCTTCCCCAAGCCCCCCTTCCCCAGCGCGCTTTTACCGATGGACGGGAACTTTCCCAACGGGAGCATATCCTGGCTATGCGGGGAACATATGTGCAAGTCCTGTCTTTTTGCCCTTCCTCTGCTGCTGGCGGCCCCTTTGTACACGCCGAAGGACACGCTGACGGCACAAAAAATATGCCGCCCCAGGCTGAACAGGCTAGGTCTATGACACAGGCCGGGGAAGCGACCATCACGGCAGCACAAGCCAGGGAGTGCATCCGGAAACGGTTTTCGCGATTTTTGCAGGAGATCAGTGAGGAGCATCTCTCCTTCCGCGTGGGAGACATCGTTGCGGAAACGCCGGATGCCTATATCATCGAGGGATATCTTGTCCTCACGAATGATGCGGAAGAAAAGTATTGGGGAGCCGTGCATAAGGTGTCGGGAAAGTGCGGCCTCATCCATCCTCCTTTCGGACCGCGAATAACACCCGAATTCCTGAGCAGTTTTTCCTGGGATCGCTGGCAGGTCTCTTTTTAGAGCAATTTCGGTTTGAAACGCGTTGCGTTTCAAACCATACGGCCTGTCGTTTCGCGGAAAAAGCGCGGTTTTTCCGCTCACTTTGGGCCGGGCGGCGCGGTGCCGCCGCCTCGCGTTTCACCTTTTTCAAAGGTGAAACACTCTAACGCCTTTTCCGTGTGAAACGCTTTGCGCCCCGATCTTATGGCCTGTCGTTTCGCGAAAAAGCGCGGTCTTCCGCTTGGTTTGGGTCGGCGGCGCTGCGCCGCGCCTCGTATTTTGCCTTTTGCATCGGCAAAGCGCTCTGGCGACCATGCCTGGTGGGCGGCACGGCGCGGCAGTCCCGGCAGCGGCTCAGGCATACGACACAAACGGGGGACGTCCGCACTGGCGCGATAACGTCCCCCGTGATGTTTTCAGATGTTCCCCTGTACGAAGAGATGTCACCCGCATGAAGGCTTCCGCCCGGCGGGCCACAGCCCGACGTTACGGAACCGCTCAGGCGAAGCTTACGGTCTTGCCGGGCGTCATGTCGATGCAGCGACAATCCGGGGCGCGCAGGGCCAGTTCCCGCTTGAATTCGTCCGTACTTTGCGCCAGTACCGGGAAGGTGCCCCAATGCATGGGGATGACGCTCTTGCAGCCGAGCAGCGCACAGGCCTGCGCGGCCTGCCGGGCGTCCATGGTAAAGACGCCGCCCACGGGCAGGAGCGCCACGTCCAGCGGATAGAGCTGCCCCCAGAGGGCCATACCGCTGAACAGACAGGTATCCCCGGCATGGTAGACCGTGAGCCCGTCGGGCGTGCGGATGATGTAGCCCGCCGGGCAGCCGGATTCGCTGGAATGGAAGGCCGGGATCATGGTCACGGCAAAACCGGCGTGCTCCACCGTGCCGCCCATGTTGAAGCCGATGCCGTTGAGCAGCTGCTCCTGCGGCACGCCCTGTGCGACCAGTTTTTCCGCCGTACCCACGATGGCCCCCAGCATGGCCCCGGTCTTGCGGCAGAGGTGTACGGCGCTGCCCACATGATCCGCGTGATCGTGCGTCACCAGCACGATGTCCAGCGGCCCCAGGCCGTCCGCATCCGTGCCGGAGGCGGGCGTCAGGAAGGGATCGACACAGAGGCTGCGGCGTTCGCCGTCCACCTCGCTGCTGATGACGAAGGCCGAATGGCCGTACCAGGTGATGCTGCTCATGATTGCTCCTTGTGTGCGGTCGTTTGCGGGACAGAGACGCTGCCCCAGCGTCCGAGGGGATGGTCGATGGATAGCTGATCGAGGATGCGGCCGCAAAACTGCTCGAGCATCTCGTCCAGCGTACGGGGATGCAGGTAGAAGCCCGGCGAAAAGGGCATGATGACGGCTCCGGCCTCCTGCAGGGTCAGCATATTGCGCAGATGGATGCGGGAGAGCGGGCTTTCCCGCGTCACCAGCACGAGCGGACGCCGTTCCTTGAGGCAGACGTCCGCCGCCCGTTGCAGCAGATTACCCGTGACCCCGGCCGCCAGCGCGCCCAGCGTATTCATGGAGCAGGGCGCGATGATCATGCCGTCGTGCCGCCAGGAACCGCTGGCCGGGGGCGCGGCCATGTCATCCGCCGCGTGCACGACATGCGCCAGCCGGATAAGCTCGTCGGGCTGCGGCCCACCTTCCGCCCTGAGGACGGCCTCCGCCCCCGGCGAGACGATAAGGTGCAATTCCAGACCGGGCAGCGCCCGGCACAGCCCCAGGAAGCGTAGAGCCAGCGGCATACCGCTGGCGCCGCTGACGCCGAGAAGAAGGGTTTTGCGAACCGTCATGCTGATAGTATAGGGGAGAACGCCTTGTCTTGACAGCCTGCGGCGCAAGATTTTTTCGTTGACAAGACCTGCCGGGGAAGGCATTGTAATGCCCTGCGCGCCCGTAGCTCAGTTGGATAGAGCGTTGGCCTCCGGAGCCAAAGGCCACAGGTTCGAATCCTGTCGGGCGCGCCAGAGATTTCAGGGAGTTGCAGCTATAAAGCTGGAAGTCCCTTTTTTTGTAACCTGGTTCGGGCAATGCGGTCGGATGCCTTATCACACAGGAAAGAGGGATATGTCACAAGCTTTCACGTCGGAAGTAAACATTGACAACATGTTCATTACAACCTTGCAGCCGCGCGGGACGGAGAAGGATTGCGGGTTTGTCTCTGGTTATTGCATTTTGGGTACCGGCCCCATTTCTTCCTTGCTGTCATCCATAACGGATCTTTTGGGCATGAGGTCCAACGCATATTCAGAAAAAGCCAAGGAAGCGGAAAGAACCGCATTGGCAATGATGAAATATGAAGCCTTGCAGCGCGGGGCAAATGCTGTGTATGGCGTACGGATCAGTCTTACCGAGGCTACTTCGGGTAAGGGGATGCTGATGGTGTCCGTTTCCGGTTCCGCCATGATCGTGGGATAGAGCACTTTATCATTGAAAAAGACATGACGCCTGGGGCAGCGCCGCGCGTCTGCTCCACAGTGAACGGAAGAGCCGCTTTTTTCCACGAAGCGGCAGAGCGCATGATGTGAGGCGCGAAGCGTTTCAAACTGAAAATGCTCCAGATCCCCACAACATCCGGATGCGACCAGAGCAGATGCCGCCTCCGCATCGGGGGCTCCCACAGGACACGGAGCGGACGGCGTGACGTCCGCTGCCGAATATATCGGAAATCAGGCCCCGCGCTGTGAAGCGCGGGGCCTTTCGTTTTCCTGTTCAGGCGTTTTGCCCTTGAAAAAACATGACGCGAGGCGGCAGCACAAGGCCGCCCGGCCAAATGTGAATGGAAATCGCGCTTTTCCGCGAAACGACAGGCCGCCGTATGGTGTGAAACGCTCTATCGTTCGGCCGCTTGCCGCTGTGCGTCATGATGCGCACGGTGGCGGGCGATGTCCTCCACCGTACAGAGCGGCAGGCCGTGCCGCCGGGCATAGGCAGCCGCCTCGTCCCGCCGGGCCATACGGCCGTCGGGCAGGGTCAGCTCACAAAGCAATCCGCAAGGACGCAACCCCGCAAGCAACATGAGATCGATGACGGCCTCCGTGTGTCCGCGCCGCTCCAGCACGCCGCCGGGCCTGGCCCGCAGAGGGAATACATGGCCGGGGCGACGCAGGTCGGCGGGGCGGGCCTGCGGATGGATGGCCGCCTGTACCGTACGCAGCCTGTCGGCGGCGGAAACGCCGGTGGTCACGCCTTCGGCGGCCTCGATGCTCACGGTGAACGCGGTCTGCTGGCGATTGGTATTCCGCGCGCACATGGGCGGCAGATCCAGACGCGCGCAGGCCTCCGCCGTCAGGCAGAGGCAGACGATGCCACTGCCGTCCCGGATGAGCCGGGCCATTTGCGCCTCGGTGCAGGATTCGGCGGCATAGATGATGTCCGCCTCGTTTTCCCGGTCTTCATCGTCGAGGACCAGCACGCCTTCACCGGCGCGCAGGGAGTCAAGCGCGGCCTGCAGTCGCTGTTCGGGAGAACGGACCAGGAAATCGGCGGCAGCGTCCGGCGACGCCTGCCCTGTGGCGGAAAGGGGATCGGCAAGGGGAAATGGGGAAAGCTGATGCATAAACCAAACTCCACGGTTTGATGTACGACATCAGGGCGCGCAGCCAGACACGGCACGCGTGTCCGCTGCCGGAAAAACTCTTTCATCCGGACTGTTACCGTCGGCACCGGATTCTCACCGGTTCTGCTGACCCTCGTGCGAGGCGCTCGCGGGCTTGTGGCGCGGCCCACACGACCACACCCATCACCGCCGGTGGGGACTTGCACCCCGCCCTGAGTTGCCCCATGTCTAGCATGGCTTCCATAGCGGGGCAAGTCGGGCGGGATCCCGCTCCCCACGTACCATCTCCCGCACCGACGGGCTCACGGTCTCGACGCTCCCGGCTGTGTCGAGGCTTGTTGCAGGCGGATGACGGGCCGTTCGGCATCGCTCAGTCCGGCGTAGTATCCGCGCAGTATTTCCAGCACTTCAGGACGGCCGAAGTGGTCGGGCACGGGCTGGCCTTCCGAAAGCAGCTTGCGCAGGCGAGTACCGGAGAGGATGACCCGCTCTTCCGGTCCGTGCGGGCAGGTTCGCAGACTGGCCATGCCGTCACAGGCCGTGCAGTAGAAGGTCCAGTCCAGCGGCAGGGCCTGCGTGTGCAGGCGCTTGGCCGGGTCGGACGACTGCGGGATATGCCGGAAGATCTCCTGCGCCTCGAACAGACCGTAATAGTCGCCCACGCCCGCGTGATCCCGTCCCACGATGAGGCGGGAAATGCCGTAGTTCTGGCGAAAAAGCGCGTGCAGCAGGGCCTCGCGCGGACCGGCGTAGCGCATGTCCAGCGGGTAGCCCGCCTGGATGACGTGTTCCGGCACGAAATACTTCCGCACCAGCACGTCGATGCAGCGCAAGCGTACGTCCGCCGGGATATCGCCGGGCTTCACCGCACCCACCAGCGAATGGATGACCACGCCGTCGCAGATTTCCAGCGCGATCTTGGCAAGGTATTCGTGCGAGCGATGCATGGGGTTGCGCAATTGCAGGGCCGCCACGTCGCGCCAGCCGCGCGCTTGCAGCGCCTCGCGCAGGGGCTGCGGATCAAGGATCAGATCCGGGAACCGCTCCGCCATGCGGCTGCGGGCCAGCACGCGCAACGTCCCGGCCACATTGTACGGCTGTTGCGCCAGCACCATCTTCACGCCGGGATGGTCGGCTGGGGCCGTCTCCCAGAAACGTTCCGAGGCCGGGCCGTGTCCCCGGAATACCTGCTCGCATTCCCGGCGGCGGTCCTCGGCCGTCAGCGGCCAGACTTCCGCCACACTCAGGACGGCCAGACAACGCCCCTCGCGCCAGAGAGCCGCTTCTTGACCGGGACGCAGAGAGGTCGCGACCTCTTCCGCCACGTCCAACGTGATGGGAACGGGCCAGAAGGTCCCATCCGCCAGCGTCATGTCCCGGCAGACGCTTTGCCAGTCCTCCCGCCCCATGAAGCCGCACAGGGGCGAAAAGGCCCCGTTGCCCAGCATGAGGATATCCCCCTCGGCGCGGGAACTGACTTCGATGCGCGTCAGCGAAGGGACGCGGGCCAGCAGTTCCGCCGCTTCTTCCGGAGAGGCCTGACAGGCTCTCAGGCCCCGCCCACCATGCGGAGGCGGCAGATGGCCGACGACTGTTTGCGGAGTGGATACACGGGGATCAGACGGCGATAGGGCATGGGACATGGCAGGACCTCCTCACGGATGACATACGTCGATCCTGCCAGACTTGCCGGAAAAAAGCGAGCGGAGCTTGTCCGATGTCGAAGGGTCAGCTTTGCGTGGATCACGCCTTTTCCCGGACGTGCGAGATGCTGGCCCAAGATAAAAGCGCGCTGGGGAGGGGATGGGGGGCTTGGGGGGAAGGATGACGATAACGCCTTTTCTCGCTTCGCTGCGAAAAGGCTGGGCCTCCCGCGCAGGCGGCGACCGAAAGGCGGCCGCAGGCCGTGCCCGTTAGGCGACGCAGGAGCCTTACGGGCATCGACAGCAGAGCGCGACCGAAAGGCGGCCCGCAGGGCCGTGCCTGTTAGGCGACGCAGGAGCCTTACAGGCATCGACAGCAGAGCGAGGGGTTCCCCTTCCCCCCAAACAAACAACGAATAGTATCAACAGGCCCTAATCGTTCTCGCGTTCGCTTTCCTCGTCCGCGCCGCTGCGGCCGCCGTGACTGTCCGGCGCGGGCGTGCTGCGGCGGGGGCGTTCGCGCAGGCGGCGGGCAGGTGCGGCCTTGCGGGCCGTCTTGCTGTCGGCGGCCTTTTCGGCCACAGCGTCCGCCGTCGCCGCGGACGGAGCGGCGGCAGGGGCGGCTTTTTCCGCCGCGGCCTCTGTGCCGGATTCGGACGCGGCCGGACGTGCGGTGATGGCGCGCAGCTTGCGCGTCTGCAGACGCCGCAGCACGAATTCCTGCGGCTTCATCCCCTCCGGCACGGCGGAGAGCGGGAACTCGGCCCGCGCCAGGCGCCGGTGACCTCCGGCTGATCCTACGTCATAGAAGCAGGCGTCAGCCATGCGGCCGATATCACGGCTGCCGTCACCACGAAAGATGACCACCACCGTATTCTTTGCCACGATACCGCTGACGGCTATCCAGCGCAGACCATGCACGCGGGTGAAGAAGTCCGCCACGGCCACAAGCAGATCGGAGCTGCTCACATCATTCAGCCAGGCCTGCGCCCCGGCCCCTCGGCAGTCCACCAGCGAACGGAAGGCGCGACTGAAGAGCGGCAGCCACTCCCGCAGGTATTCACTGCGCAGGATGCGCCGCAGGATAGCGGTATCCGCATAGCGGGAAAGCCACTGATACGCGCGGAAATCATCCTCGCCGCCGCTACGCTCGAAGGCGGCGGTATCGGTACGGATGCCGTAGAGCATGGCCGTGGCCAGCAGGGGAGCGGGCGTGATGCGCAGGCCCTGCAGGTAGCGGGTCATCATGCTGCAGGTCGCGCCCACATCGGGGCGCACGTCGTAAAGCTGCGCGCCCTCGTAAGGCTCCGGCGGCAGGGGATGGTGGTCGATGACCAGACTGAAGGGGATGTCCTTGAGGCTGACGTGATGATGCGGCTGGGAGTCCACCACGGCAAAGCGATCGTAGGAGGCGGCCTTTTCGGGCTGCCACGCCTTCACCGGGATGTGGAGGTAGCGGATCATGGCCAGGTTGTCAGGCCGCGTGACCTCGTTGACGCGCATGATGTCCACGGCCTTGACCCGGTGCTGCATGATGCGCTTGAGGGCCATTGCCGCCGCCAGCGCATCCGGATCGGCCACGATGAGGATGCACCAGCGTTCTTCCTTGCTCAGGGTGTGCCGCCATTGACGCATGGCTGCGACAAGCGGCGATGTGGCGCTCATGCGACGCTCCTGCTCTGCTTTGCTCGTGACGGGAGGGCTACGCTATGCAAGCACGCAGCCGGGCCAGCACGGGCAGGGATTCTTCCAGCGCCCGCCAGCGGAAAATCTCCAGCAAGTGGACAGCCTGTGCGGACAGGCGCGGCATCAGTTCCCGCAGCAGGACATGTTCCTCGTCCGTGAGGCGGGTCAGCGCGGCATGGGCATCCCGCCCACAAGGCGCGCTCCAGTGCAGCAGGGCCGCACGCGACGGCAGGGCGCTTGTCCGCAAGGCATGTTGAGCATAGCCCAGAAGATGCCCGACGTCCAGACAGAAGCCCAGCCCCACCTCATCCAGAAAGCCTTCGCCCAGCTCCAGCACATCGCAATTATAGGTATTTTCCAGCAAAAGCGGCATATCGTGATATTCATGCCAGAAACGGGAAGCGTGGCGCAGCAGCTCCTGCCGCACCTCCGTCGGAGCGTTGGGGGCATGGAGTACGGCGCAGCGCGGCGAAAGGCAGACGATCTTGTCCAGAAGGCGCTGCACACAGCCCAGCGCGGGACGGCAGGCGGCCGCCGAGGTCGTTTCCGGCCACGGCAGATCAAAGGGCAAATGCACATGCCAGCGCAGCGGCAACTCCCGCAGATCCGGCGGCAAGTCCTTTTCCGTATAGGCCAGGCAGGCGGCATTCTCGAAAAAGCAGAGCGCCACCTCTTCCACCCGACCGGCCAGGAAACGGACGTTCCCGGCGATATCGTCCGGCATGACGAAGGACGGCGCGGCTACCGGCGCGGGCGAAGACGGCAGGGGGGGGAGGGCGTCCTGTTCCGTACTCATCTTCCTCCTCCCACGTCGCTGACCGCCGCCATGCAGGGGGCGGGGGGCAGGGCCTCCAGCGCGTTGCGCCAGCGCAGCAGGCGGCGGGCAAGCGCCGGTGCGGCCATATCGTATTTGTCGTGCGCCGCGGCGCGCAGGGTGGCGTACATGTCCTCAGCCAGCAGGATCTCCGCCTCTCCGGGCATCTCACCGGCTGTCGGAGCGCCTGCGGGGGAAGCGCCTCCCTCCTCAGCTCGGACGGCGGGCGCGGCGGCATGATGCCGCAGGCTCGCGTCCAGGAAGCTGTCGCGAAAAACACGCAGGGCGTCTTCCCGTACCGGGCGGCCCAGATGCCGAGCCAGCCGCCGGAGCTGCGCTTCCGGCGCACACAGCAGGGTGTCGTAGTCCACCACGAAAAGAGGCAGCCCCGTACTGCCTTCCAGAGCATCCAGCGTATGGTAGAGCCAGAGCCGCCAGCTCTGGGCCGCCGGGAACCCGTTGCGCGACGTGAGCGACGCGGCGACGTGGGCCGGATGGCGCAGGGCAAGGCAGACGTGCAACGAACAGCCCGCGGCCAGGAAGATGGGCCGCCAGAAGGTCAGCAGCCGACTCATGCGCGGTTCCTTGAAAGCCAGCGGCGCGGGCAGGGCCGCGCCTTCCTCCGCCGCCTGCCTGTCGGCAGCCTCGCCGCGCTCACGGACGAGCGCCAGCGCCGCCTGCCCGTATTCCGAGGTAGCCAGCCCCCGCAAGCGCCCCTGCATGTCACGGAAGCTCACCGGGCTTTCCCAGCTTGCGCCCAACTCCTTCAACAGGACCCGGTTGCCCGCATTGATGTCGGCATCCTCGAAAAAGCCCTTGGGATTGCAGGGGTGGGCCGGGAGCAGGCGTTCCCCCAGGCTTATGCCCAGCACGGGCAAAGCTCTGGCCAGCACGCTGGTGCCGCTGCGATGCATACCCAGCACCAGCGTGAGATGGCGTTTTTCCTGCGGCGTCATCAGGCCATGATCTCCTGACCGCTCCAGCCATGTTCCTGAGCGGCGGCACGGGCCGCAGCGCCGCCCAGTACGCAGATCACGCCGGCCTTGGCCACTTCCTCCAGCACGTCCGCCATATCGAGGAAATCTCTGGCCGTGGTGGACAGGATCTCGTCACGCATCCGCTGGCGCGATTCCTCCGTGTCGCCGGACAGGCGACGGGACAGGGCCTGCGCGCCGCGCGCATCCGGCAGGAGGTAGGTATCCAGATCCCCTATGGCGCCCACGATGGCCCGCTCAAGCTGGTCGGCATCGGGAGCGTTGGCCCGCAGGAAGGCAGGCAGCTCGTCATAGGCGCGCAGGGTCTCTTCCACATTGGGATCGCGATAGGAGGCCAGCACGAGGTTCCCGCCCAGACGGTCCAGCGTGCACATGGCCCCGTACGCGCCGCCGCGTACCCGCACCCGCTCCCAGAGATAGCCCATGCGCAGGGAACGCAGCACCACGCTCATGGAGCCGCGGTACGGATAGCCCAGATCGATGAGATTGGCCGCCTTGCCCACATAGTTGACCTGCGCGGGCGCAAAGAAGGCTTCGGCATCGGGCAGATCCAGCGGCTGTACGAGCACGGGATCGCCCGTCCGGGCGTCCGGCAGGCTGCGCAAAAGCCGGGAACCTTCTTCCTCCACACGGCTCAGGGCGGCGCTCTCGCCGGTCACGTCGAGCAACGCGCCCGGTCGGGCCACCACATGTTGCCGCAGACTTTCCAGATCGGCCAGCACGCCCTGCGGATCCCGCTCCAGCCGCTCAAGGAGACGGCGCACCTCCTGCAGATAGCTCAGGCCGGACGTACGCTCGGCCAGGCGTCCCAGTTCGGTGAAATGGGCCCGCAGGCGCAGCCCCACAGCCGCATGGCCCGCAGCCACGAGGCCATGTTCCAGCCGGGCCTTGTCTTCCAGCAGCATCTGCCCCATGCGTTCCAGCAGCACGCCGTCGTCCCGCAGGGGCTCCAGCAGGATCTCCCGGAAGATGTCGAACAGATCGGGGATCTTCTCCTGCACGGCCTTGCCCATGACGCCCAGATAGCGCACGGCCTTCCGGTCTTCCCGATGCGTGGTCAGCACCATGTCCGCGCCCACGCCGCCGGTCTTGGCGGCCATGTGCGCGCCCAGCTCCGTAAAGTTACGCCGAGCCGTCCCGGCCTCGGTCAGGCAACGGGCAAAGAGAGGCACAAGCGGTTGCAGAGCGTGCGGTACCGTATCCAGCGGCAGCAGCAGGCCCACATAGGCGATGCCCTGCGTCGGCAGCTCATGACAAAGCAGGGTGTTGCCCGAAGGCAGGCTCCGGTCGGCGCAGGGCAGGGGCGTATTGCGCAGCGGCATGTCCGCCACATGCAGGTTGGGGATGGTGGCCAGCGCCTCGGGGCTGTCGGGGGCCTCCTGCGCCGCCTGCAGCCGGGTCGTCTCGCTGACCAGCCGCTGCCGGGCCTGCGCATCGCAAGCCTCCTGCGCCGCCCGCAGCCGGGCGGCTTCGGCCTCCAGCCGGGCCTTTTCCAGTCCGTGATCCGGCAACAGCACCACGGTGGCGCGGTGCGCGTTATCCAGAAAATGCGTGCGGATGGCCTCCTCGAACAGCTTCTCACCGGCGGCAAGGCGCTCCTTGATGGTCGCCAGCGGCGCTTCCCAGGCCAGCGCGGCCAGCGGATCGCCGTCATACAGCCAGGTGGACAGCGCCTGTATCATGGCCGCCAGACCGCGCGGGAAGCGGCCGGAATTGTTCTCGCGGTAGGCGAATTCCACACTGTTGACGGCGGCCTCCACAGCGGCGGCGGGGATGCCCTCCTCCACGAGGGTGGCCAGCGTTTCAAAAATGAGCAGTTCGGCCTCCGGCACCTTGCGCGGATCCACGCCCTTGAGGCCCGTGGAGTAGTACATCTGCCGCAGGTCCGTCTCCAGACCGCAGCCGGTGGTGTCCTCGCCCAGACCGGAGGCGATGAGCGTCCGCCGCAGCGGAGAGCCGGGCAGCCCTTCCAGGATATGCTCGAGCATCTCCATGAGCAAAGCCTGATAGACGTCGCCGCGTTCCCCAAGCAGCCAGTTGATCGTGAACAGGGCGCGCTTCTCGCCTTCGGCCGCGGCATAGGGCACCTCGATATGACGGGGCGTCTCGCGGCGCGGCTGCAGGGGCACGGCCGAATCCACCGGCCGGGCGGCATAACCGTCCAGCACCCCGGCCACACGGCGCAGGCGTTCTTCTTCGGGGTCGTCCCCCCAGAAGAAGAACCGGGCGTTGGAGGGATGATAGTAGCGGCTGTGGAAATCCCGGAAAGCCTCGTAGGTCAAGTCCGGAATCACTTCGGGATTGCCGCCGGAGTCCAGACTGTAGAGCGTGTCCGGAAAGACGGCCTGCTGGCTCTGTTCCGCCAGCACGGAGTCCGGCGAGGAATAGGCCCCCTTCATCTCATTATAGACGACGCCCTTGTACGACCACGGCTCGTCGGGGGACTCGGCCTCGATGTGCCAGCCTTCCTGCCGGAAGATGTCCTCGCTGATGCGGGGATGGAACACCGCATCCATATAGACATCCATAAGATTGTAGAAGTCCTGCAGATTGGCGCTGGCCACGGGATAGCAGGTCTTGTCCGGGAAGGTGAAGGCATTGAGGAAGGTCTGCAGCGAGCCCTTGAGCAGCTCCACGAACGGTTCCTTGACCGGGTATTTGTCCGAACCGCAGAGCACGGAATGCTCCAGGATATGGGCGACCCCCGTGGAGTCGGCCGGCGGCGTGCGGAAACTCACGCCGAAGCATTTGTTTTCGTCGTCATTGCTGATGGAAAGCAGTTGCGCTCCGGTCACGACATGCCGCCAAAGGCGTGCCGTACCGTGGACTTCCTGCATGGCGCGTTCGGTGAGGAGCTCAAAGCCGTGTGTCTTCATGTGTCGTCCTGTGGGCTGTGCGCGTCCCATCCTGCGGATGGGGATATCGCGTAATGTCAAGTGGAGGCAGTATACGGATTGTGCCGCGCTTTGCAACGCCCGCCCCCTGCCCATTTTCTGGACAGGTGACAGCCCGGAACGGCGCATCTGTCCATTTTTTATACAGGCGACGACGGATATTCCCCCTTTTTGCCCCGCTTTTCGGCTGGCACGCCGATGCATGTGCCGGAGCAACATTTTCTCCCGTGGGTAGAGGAGGTCCCCCATGACACGCAGACAGTTTTTTGCCGCCCTTGGCCTTTCCTGCGCCGGTCTGGCGCTCATGCAAACGCTCCCCGGCACGGCGGAGGCCCGTAACGGCGACGGTACCGGCCCTGACGGCAACGGTCCCCGTTCCGGTCGGGAGTGCGACGGCAGCGGCCCCGGCAACGGCCCGCGCGACGGACGCGGCCGCGGGCAGGGCCGCGGACAGGGCGGCGGCAATTTCCGGTCCCGGAATAATGGCGCGGGCGGCTACGGGCCGTGCGACGGTTCCGGGCCCGGCAACGGCCCCCGACAGACCGCCCCTCGGGGATAGCGCAGTCCCCACCGCACTCCGGCCGCCGCCAGAGGCGGCCATGCGGGGCGCATCCTCCCTTGCGCTGTGAGGCGCCCGCTCTCCGGTCGCAGGCCAAGGCTCCCTTGTCTAAGGGAGCCTTTTGTCGTCCTTGTCCGCCGGACTTGCGGGCCGATCCTCCAAAAGACGACCTGCCGTCCGCGCCGGTCCCTTCATATGCCATTCCCGCAAGCCCTGTTGACGCCATTTGCCGTTTGTTTGGGGAGGACCTGGACTGTGCGGAGAAAGCAGTCAGGACATCGACCTGCCTCTTGCCATTTTTCCGCATCCGGGCTAGATTGCCGCGTTCATCAAGCACACTCCGGCAGCGGCCCGGGGTGCCTGCCGGGGCGGCGCATCGCCGCGCGGCGGGTTGCAGGGTCAGGGCCGGGGTGGAAGACAACAACCCTTTGGAGGATCGAACAATGGCTTATGTCAGCATGAAGCAGATGCTGGAGACCGGCGTGCATTTCGGGCATCAGACCCGTCGCTGGAACCCCAAGATGCGTCCCTACATCTTCGGCGCCCGCAACGGCATCCATATCATCGACCTGCAGCAGACCGTGAAGCTCTTCCGCGTGGCCTACGACAAGGTCGTGGACACCGTGGCCAAGGGCGGCAAGGTGCTCTTCATCGGCACCAAGCGTCAGGCTCAGGAAGCCGTGGCCACTGA
>NZ_CALVHE010000047.1 GCF_944327235.1 uncultured Desulfovibrio sp. | reverse complement strand
CATTCGGCTCTTGGCAGAAAACCTCCAGCTTCATGTCTGAGCAGAGGGTGAACAACGTATTGACACTCTACACCTAGTCCCGAGCACGAGCGGAGGGCCGCCGTCCGCGCAGGGCCTGCCAGCCTTCGCACACCAGCACAAGGGAGAGCAGGAGCAGCAGGACGGCGATGGCGGTCTGCATACCCGCCACAAAGTCCCCAGTGCCCGCCAGCAGCTTCCCGCCCTGTTCCCGGATGGTCAGCACCAGCGAGGTGAGCGTCACCAGCAGCATGAATGCCATGGGCAGAAGGAACATGCCGTTGCGACGGGAAAGATCGTGCAACCAGCAGGCCACGGCCAGCAGGGCCAGTGCGGCCAGCAGCTGATTGGCCGCGCCGAAGAGGGGCCATATCTTTGCGTAGCCGCCGAAACCGAGGCTCATGCCCAGCACCACGGTGATGAGCGTGGCCACATATTTGTTGGTGAGGACGGCGCGCCAGCCGCGTACGTCCTTGATGCTCTGGCCCGGTGCGAGCCAGAGTTCCTGGAACATGTAGCGTCCCAGCCGGGTGGCCGTATCCAGGGAGGTCATGCAGAAGGTGGACACCGCAAGGATGATCAGCCCGTAAGTGGTGCGCCGGGCTTCGGCGCTGTCCAGACCGATGTGGGCCAGCATCTGGGACAGGCCGTCGGCCAGGACCTGGGTCGGCGTCTGGCTGGTGAAGCTGTTGCCGTTCCGGGTGAAGATGTAGCCCACGGCGATGAGCGAGGCGATGCCCAGCGCGCTTTCGATGAGCATGGAGCCGAAGCCCACGGGCCGGGCGTCGCGTTCATTGTCGAGCTGTTTGGAGGTGGTGCCGGAGGCCACCAGCGAATGGAAGCCGGAAATGGCGCCGCAGGCCACGGTGACGAAGAGCACGGGGAAGAGATATTGTCCGTTGACCTCAAAGCCTGTGAACGCGGGCAGTTCGATGACGGGCTGTGCGGCCACGATGCCGACGACGGCCGCCAGCATCATGGCGTAGAGCAGGAAGGAACTGAGATAGTCGCGCGGCTGGAGCAGTATCCAGACCGGCGCCACCGAGGCCAGCAGGATGTAGACGCCGATGAGGACCATCCAGTCGTCATACCGCAGGTAGAGGGGGAAGCGCAGGCCAAGGGCAATGACGACCACGATGCCGACGATACCCAGCACTGTGGCCCGTCCCAGCGGCATTTCCCAGCGGTAGACGACCAGGCCGAACAGGATGGCCAGCACCATGAACAGCAGAGAGATGGCGGCCGTGGAGCCGTTGACGTCGTTATGCGCCACGATGCCGGCAGGGCCGGGGGTAAAGCCGTTGAAGGTCCCGGCCACGATGGAGGCGAAGGCCCCGACCACGAGGATGAGGGTCAGAAAGGAGAAGATGACGAACAGCCGTTTGGCGCGCAGGCCGATGCTGCCGGCGATGACCTCACCGATGGAGCGGCCCCTGTTGCGCAGCGAGGCGAAGAGCGCGCCGAAGTCATGCACCGCGCCGAAGAAGATGCCCCCGATGACGACCCAGAGAAAGCAGGGCAGCCAGCCGAAGATCGCCGCCTGGATGGGGCCGTTGATGGGTCCGGCTCCGGCGATGGAGGAAAAATGATGCCCCAGCACCACCGGCGTTTTGGACGGCACGTAGTCGATGCCGTCGCGCAGCTCGTGGGCCGGGGTACGGCGGGAGGGATCGATGCCCCAGACCTTTTCCAGCCACTTCCCGTAAAGACAGTATCCGGCCGCGAGCAGGGCAAAACCGCCGAACAGCAGATAAAGCGCGTTCATTTGGGATACTCCGACAAGGCAAAAAGAGGATGCAGGGCCTTTTGCACAAGGGAAAGCAGCGCGCCGCGCGCCGCCGCATTGCCGGCATACAGTACCGGATCTCCGTCCGGCCGTGAGGACGGGACGCGCAGCGCAAGCGCACGCAGTCGCATCCAGCCGCGCAGGCCCCACCAGAAACTTTTGCTGTAGCGGGTGCGCCGTACGGCTTCGGCGGCCTCCGCGTCCAGCTCGTCACACAGGACAAGGGCGCTCACATAGGAGACCATATGCTCGTCATGCGGGCGAATGCGCTCCATGCCGCGCTCCAGCGCATCCTGCCGGATGTCCGACCATTGCGGCGGCGTCAGCCGTGCCGTCCTGTAGATAAAAAGATGTTCGTGGCTTTCCGCCGCCCAGAGCGGCGCCCGTTTCGAGAGGAAATAGCCTTCCCCACGCTGGTGGAAGGCGGCGCTGGCGCACAGGAGGCCGCCTCCATTTGCGGGCCGTACGTCAAAACCGGCCTGTTCGCAGGTTTGCAGGAGAGCCGCAAGCGGACAGGACGGAGAGACGTCAGGGGGACAGGTCGGGGGCGGCGACTGCCGCGCCACGGGATCGTCCACCGCTAGATCCCTCCGAAAAGCGGCAGTTCCGACAGCGCCGGGAGTTCGTTCGAGGTCAGACAGCGAATGCCCATGTTGCGCATGTCGCGGATATTGGCCTGTTCCACGTCGGGCGTCTGGGCCGAACAGGCGTCGGTCACCACGATGACGTCATAGTCCAGACTCATGCCGTCCACAGCGGTGCCGCGCACGCAGTTGGGGTACTGGGTGCCGGTCACGAGCAGGGTGTCCACGCCCAGCCGCCGCAGCAGCATGTCGAGCTCCGTCTGGAAAAAGGCGCTGAAGCGGCGTTTGCAGACGATGTATTCACCCTCTTCCGGCGTCAGGGCCGCCACGATGCGCGCTCCTTCCGTACCGGGCACACAGATGCCGGGGCCTTCCTGAAAAAGTTCCTGCCGTGGCTTCTCCACGTCGCTGCCGTCGCGGTTGTGCTGGCGGATGATGTGGATGACGGGCAGTCTCTGCGCCCGTGCCTGCAGCAGCAAACGGCGGATGACAGGGACGCTGGGAGCCGCGCCGCGTACGCAGAGAGGCGCGCCGGGCAGGACGAAGTCATTCTGCATGTCGATGATGAGCAGGGCTGCGTGCATGGGAATCTCCCGGGTTGGAGAAATGACAGACCGTCAGCCTATACTCAAGAGGAGCAAAGGACAAGCGGGGGCGGCATGAGCATTTTCCGTTCACTTTTGGCCGTAGGGTTTGAAGTGCAAAGCATTCCAAACTGAAAATGTCCCTGGGCCTGTTAATATAAATTTTATAAAACAATTTCAATAGATAAGCAGAGAATGCTGTATGCACAACGCTTGCAGTGCCTCGTGGCTTTGACTCTTCCCCCGGTAAAAGCGCGCTGGGGAGGGGATGGGGGGCTTGGGCGGAAGGGGTCCCCCTTCCGCGCGATGGCGGAGGGGTCCCCCTTCCCCCCAAACAGACAGCGAATAGTGTTGACGGCCCCTAGCGGACAGGCCAGCGGACGGTCAGTTGTCCTTCCGTATCGGTGCGGCGCAGCGGGATGCGGCGCTCGGCCAGCCATTCCCGGAGTTTTCGGGCGGGGTAGCGGAAACGGTTCATGAAGCCGCAGCTCACCAGCACTTCGCGCGGCTGCACCGCTTCGTAGAAGGCGGGCAGGAAACTCCCGGCGGAGCCGTGATGCGGCGCGACGAGCACCTCGGCCCGCAGATCCTGTCCGCTGGCCAGCAGTTCACGCAGAGCGGGCTTTTCCGCATCGCCGGGCAGGAGCAGGAGCCCGTGCCCGTGTCGGGAAAGGCGCAGTACCAGAGAGGCGTCGTTGCCTGTCCAGCGTTCGGTCTCCGTGCGCGGCGGATGCAGGACCTCCAGCACCAGGCCGTCCGCGGGATCGCCCAGCGGCAGCCGGTCGCCACGGGCAAGAGGCCGGGCGGGGAGCTCCTGTCGCAACTCATTCCATTTGTCGGCCTGCTTGCCCCTGGCGGGGCGGCCGTTGTCGTAGACGTGCTCCACGCGGAAGTGGCGCAGGATGAAGGGCAGACCGCCCATGTGGTCAAGATCGGGATGGCTGTTGATGACGGCGTGCAGACGGGGCAGGGACGCATACAGCAGGATGGGCGCCACAAGCTGTTTCCCGGCATCGAAATGGCTGGAAAAGGAGCCGGCGCCGTCGATGAGCAGACGCAAGGGCGCGTCTCCGGCGTGCGTCCCCGGAACGCGCAACACGACGGCCTGCGCCTGTCCCACATCCAGCACGTCCAGACGGACTTCCGAGAAGAGACGCGCCGTCAGTGGCGGCAGCAGACTGCCTGCCAGCAGGAAGAGTCCGGCCGCCAGCAGGCGTCGTGCACCGTGTGGCCGGGACTCGCCGTGCGGCAGGGAAAGCCGTCGGGCCAGAGCCGCCATGCAGAGCAGACAGCCCGGAATGGCCATCCAGTGCGGACGCGGCAGAAGGGGCGTGGCCAACAGTCCCTCTGCCGCCAGCCAGTGCAGACCGTCCAGCAGCCATTGGACCGGCAGGGCGGCCAGAGAGAGCAGGGCGTGCGCCGTATCGGTCAGTCCGCACAAGGCGAGCGCAAGGCCGCAGGCCGCGGCGGGCAGGACGAAGCAACCCAGCACCGGCAGCCAGAGCAGATTGAGAAAGAACCAGTGTCCGGCATTGCCGAACAGCAGGATATTGAGCGGCAGCAGCGCAAGCTGGATGGCAAGGGAGATGAAAAGGAGATGCGCCGCCCGGTGGAGCAGCCGCCGGACGAAGGCGCGGCAGCGGGCCGCCGGCGTACGGGAAGGCGGCAGGTCATCCGTCTCGTACGGCGCGGGCAAGAGACGCCGCAGGACCGGCAGGGCAAGGCCGATGGCCAGCAGGCAGAGGGCGGAGAGTTGCAGGCCCGTATCCAGTACGGCGGTGGGGGAGACGAGACATATGCCCACAAGGGCCACCAGCAGACAGTCCGTGGTGGTGCGTGGCAGATAGGGAGCCAGCCGGGCAAGGGGGCCGGTCGTGCGCCCGGTGATGAACAGGAGGCTCAGGGTCAGACAGAAGAGCATACAGGCGGCCCGTACGAGGGAGGGCGGCGCATTGCCCAGCCAGAGGTAGAGCAGGGCGGGCGGACAGGAGGCCAGCAGGGACAGACTGAGCCTGGGGCGCAGCAGATAGAGGGAGGGCTTGAGACGGGCCGCGGCCAGCACGAGTGCGAGTCCCAGCAGTCCGGCCAACGCCAGATGCTGTCCGGAAAGGGCCAGACTGTGCAGCAGACTGGCTGCGGCAAGGTCATCGAGCGTGTCACGGCTGAGGAACTGGCGATCGCCGAACAGCAGAGCCGGCAGGGCGGCCTGTGCCTGATGGTCGGTCAGCCAGCGCCTCCGCTCCTCCACATCGGCCGGACGGAGCGACGGCGGCAGCAGCGCCAGCCAAAAATCGTCCAGGGCCGCCTGCCGCCAGCGTCCGGACAAGGAACCCTCGCCCTCAAGCACGACAGCGGCCCGCTCGCCACGGCTCCACAGACGCCAGTGCACGCCCTGAGCGCGCCACCAGAGGCTCCAGTCCTGCATCCCTTCGTTCCGCAGGCCGTGCACCGGGCGCAGGGGCGCACGCAGGCAGACCGTTTGTCCGACAAGGGGACGCCGGGCGGGAGCGTCCCATGTCCAGGCCACGAGTCCCGGCAGGGGCGCGGCGTCGGGGACGTCTTCCGGGCGCACGCCGTCGAGGAGCATACGCAGGCGGTCATCCGGCAGGCCGCTCACGCTGCGGATATGTCCGCACAGGCGAGGCCGTTCCCGTGCCGGAGCCTCGATCAGAGCGGTCGTCCATCCGGGCGCGGACGGCGGCGTCAGAAGGTGTCGGACAGGCAGGAAGCCCGCGGCGAAGAGCAGGAGGACAAGCAGACTGCGGGCCGGATGCCGCCACGGGAAAAGTCGCGGGTCAAGGACGAGGAGGACCGCAAGCAGAAGCAGACAGGCCGGAAGCCATGCCCCTGCCAGCAGACCCAGCAGCCAGCAGAGCGCGTAGAGCTGACGAACGGTGGGCGCCGGCAGCGGCGGACGGCGCATGGCGGTCAGGCAAGTTCGCGGGCGGCGTCCCGCTCTTCGGCGCGGCGCTTGAGGCTTTCCCGATGGTCAAAGAGTTTCTTGCCGCGGCCCAGCGCGATCTCCATCTTGACCTTGCCGCGTTTGAAATAGAGGCTCACCGGCACCACCGTGAGGCCCTTCTGTTCCACGCGCGCGGCATACTGCCGGATCTCGGCGCTGTGCATGAGCAGACGGCGCGGCCGGTCCGGGTCCTGCTGCACATAGCCCGCATTGGCGTAGGGGGCGATGTGCAGAGAGAGCACGAAGGCCTCGCCATTGCGGAAATCCACATAACTATCAAGAAAGTTCACGCGCCCCGCGCGCAAACTCTTGACCTCCGGTCCGGTGAGGCTGAGTCCCACTTCCAGGAAGTCGGAGAGTTCGTAAAGGTGCCGCGCCTTCTTGTTGACGGCGATGGAGGCGGGGGAGGTCTTCTTGCTCATGGGCGGCTCTCGGTAAGGATGCTAGTGGTATGGAAGGAGAGTTCCGGGCCGAGGACAGCCTGCAGGCGTTCGCGCAGGATGCGCTGCGAAACGGAGACATCCGTGCTCATGAGGACGCTGTGCGCCAGTTCGTCGCAGAAGCGGGCGTCCAGACGACGGATCATGTGTTTCATGCCGGAGATGAAGCGCGGCGATGCGGAGACCGAATCCACACCCATGCCCAGCAGGATGGCCAGACCGTAGGGGTCGGCCGCCAGTTCGCCGCAGACGGAAACGCCGATGCCCTCACGGTGGGCGGCGTCGATGACGCGCTTGAGGGAGCGGACCACGGCCGGGTGCAGGGCCTCGGCCAGGTGGGCCACATGGGCGTTGTTGCGGTCGATGGCGATGAGATAGTGGATAAGGTCGTTGGTGCCGATGCTGAAAAAGTCGCACTCTCTGGCCAGCGTGTCCGCAATGAGCACCGCGGACGGCGTTTCCACCATGATGCCCAGCGGCAATTTGTCCGCGTGGGGCCGCCCTTCGGCCTGCAACTGCTGATGCAGCTCCTGCATGATGCGGCGCACGGCAAGGATCTCTTCCCGACTGGAGATCATGGGCAGCATGATGGCGATGTTGCCCGTCACACCCGCCCGCATGAGCGCCCGCAGCTGGGTGCGGAAGATGCCCTGATGCCGCAGGCAGAAACGGATGCCGCGCAGCCCCAGAGCGGGATTGGGTTCGCGCAGGGCCTCCTGGGCGGGCAGCATCTTGTCCGCGCCGCAGTCCAGCGTGCGAAAGACCACGCGTTCGGGCGCGATCTTGCGCGCTACGCCCGCGTATTCCGCAAAAAGGGCTTCCTCGTCGGGCAGGTCCTCCCGCAGGAAGGAGAATTCGGTGCGGTAAAGGCCCACGCCGTCCGCTCCGGTGGCCGCCAGCTCGTCCACTTCTTCCGGGCGTTCCAGATTGGCCTGCACGGCGGCGCGCACGCCGTCGGTCATCTCGGCGGGCCAGCGGGCTTCCTTGCGGGTGCGGTCTTCCCAGGCCCGGTATTCCGCACGACGGCTTTCGTAGTGTTTTATGTCCTTCTCGTCGGGATCGAGCAGGATGCAGCCCTTGAGGCCGTCCACGATGACCCGGTCCCCGTGCAGGGCCGTATTGAGCAGACCGGTCACGCCCACCAGGGCCGGGATGTGCAGCCCCCGCGAAAGGATGGCCGTATGGGAGGTGGGACCGCCCTCGGCCGTGACCACGGCCTGTATGCCCTTGAAGTCCATCTCCATGACATCGGCCGGAGAAAGGTCTTCGGCGGCCAGGATGGCGGCCTCCATCTCCTCGGTCTCCGTCCCGGCAAGGCAGGCCCGCAGGCGCAGGCCCACAGCCCGGATGTCCTGAGCGCGATCCCGCAGGTAGGGATTGTCCATCCGGCGGAAGATGTCGCACAACTCTTCCACCGTATTCTCCAGCGCCCAGGAGGCGCAGATCAGATCCTTTTCAATGGCCTTGCTCGCCTTGTCCAGCAGTTTGGGATCGCGGGCAAGCTCGATCTGGGCGGCGATGACCTCCCGGTATTCGGCCATGTCGTCAGGGACCTTGTCCATAGCCTCGCGCAGGGCCTCGCGCACACTGGAAGCCGCATCGCGCAGCATGGACTGTTCCTTGGCGATCTCGCGCGGGCTGATGCGGCGATGTTCGATGAGACGGGTATTGTGCTTGAAGCGCAATTCACCGATGGCGATGCCGGGAGAGACCGGGGTTCCGAAAAGGAGCGCGCGCGGCATGGTCAGTCTCGCAGGCTGTCAAGGCAGTTTGCCAGGGCTTCCAGCGCCTGCCTGGCGTCCTCGCCGCTGGCCAGCAGGGTGATGCGGGATTCTTCCGGCAGGGCCAGAGAAAGGATGTCCAGCATACTTTTGGCATCGGCACTGGCGTCGTCGCTGCGCAGGCTGATGTCGGCCGTGAAGCGCTGGGCCTCCTGCGCCAGCCGGGCCGCCGGCCGGGCATGTAGCCCTCCCCTCAGGCGCAGGGTAAGGGGAAGGGCAAGACCTTCCGGGGTTTCCTCGATGCTCATGCTCATGGTGTCACCGTCCTGTGGCGTCCTCCTCGCAGGAGGGGCAACCGTATCTTATACGCCCAAAAGGCGTTCGTCCATGAAAATCAGCGTGCAGAGCAACGCCAGCCAAAGGATGATGCGCGGCAATCGCCAGCGACCCACGATCCACGCGGCCGCAAGGACGGCCGCCACGCTCAGGATGCCGAAATCCCACGGTGAGAGCGGCGCTTCCCTCGGCGCGAGCTGCCAGAGGATGACCGCGATGAGGGCCGCATTGCAGAACTTGATGCGCCCCGCCCAGTTGATGAGGTCGAGCCGCTTGAGTCCCGCAAGACCCGCCATGCCGTGATTGAGCGCATAGAAGAAGGAACAGCAGCGGAAGGCGAGCAGGGCCAGGAAGAGCAGTCCGGTGACCAGCAGAGCCAGACCGACGCATTCGCTCGCCAGCAGGGCCACGCAGATCAGAGACCAGCAGGGCAAGAGCGCGCCCTCGAAAAAACCGTCCCCGATGGCCGAGAGGGTGCTGCCCAGCGTCTGCCGTACCACGGGCACGGTGGAGCCGGGCAGGGAACCGGCCGCGATGAGATTCTCCAGCGAAAGCACGGTCCCGACATAGAACGGCAGCATGTAGGGATGGGTATTGCTGTGCACGAGATAACGGGACATGGCCTCGGCGCGCTTTTCCTGATCGGGATAGAGATGGCGCAGGGCGGGTTCCAGCACATAGAGCTGCCCCACAAGCTGCATACCGCGAGCCGTGACGCCCGCATTGACGAGCAGGGTCCGGGCAAGGCAGTTAAGGGCGGTTCGTCTGGGTAACATAGGTTCTCCGGCGGCCGACGCCGCCTTCCGCACGGGTGCGGCGGCAGGTGGCGACAGGCGGGGGACGATGTCCCCCGGGGCGTCAGCTGGTTCCGTCCTCGTCGTCCGTCAGCAGCTCGTAAAGTTCCTTGATGCTCCAGCCCGGCAGCAGGGCATGGGCCTGCCGGGCCAGTTCCTTCGGCCGAAGCCGCTGTCCGGACGAGGCCGCCAGACGGCGCAGGCAGGCGCGGGCTTCCGCCACGTCGGCGCGCAACTCCTCCTCCGGCGGGCCGAGGATGACCGTCACTTCTCCCAGCAGCTCGGACGAGAGCTCGTCGAAATCTTCCAGTCGAAAAAGTATAAATTCCTCGTGCGTCTTGGTCAATTCCCGGCAAATGGCCGCTTCGCGCGGCCCCAGCAGGGCGGCGGCCACGGCGAGACTGGCCCGCAGCCTGTCCTTGCGCTCGAAAAAGACCAGTGAGCCGGGCGTGCGGGCAAAGGCGGACAGCGTCTGGCGTCGGCCCGCGTCATCACGCGGTAGGAAGCCCAAAAACGTATAGGGCAGGGGCGGCAGACCCGCCGCGCTCAGGGCCGCCACCGGCGCGGACGGGCCCGGCACGGGAGAGACGGCGATGCCTTCCGCCCGGCAGGCCCGCACCAGCCGGTAGCCGGGGTCGGCCACCAGCGGCGTGCCCGCGTCGGAGACCAGCGCCAGTTCCGCCCCTTCACGCAGTCGGCGCAGGGCTTCCTCCAGCCGTGTCTCCTCATTGCGGTCGTGGAAGCTGACCAGTCGCGGGGCTGTCAGGCCGCACTGGCTGAACAGCAGGCCCGTACGGCGCGTGTCCTCGCAGAGCACGGCGTCCGCGCGCTGCACGATCTCCCGCGCACGGGGGGAAAAGTCACCAGGGTTGCCAAGGGGCGTGGCCACGATCCACAGCCGCCCCGGCGTCGTCGAGGGCAAAGGCATGAGGGATATGCTCCAGATGCAGAGAGTTCGGACCGTATGCCGTCACGGTCACCACGTCAAAACGGCAGGGGCTGGACCAGGTCTCCGTCGTCGCCAGCCAGGCCTGCGCGGCGCGCACAAGCGTACGGCGCTTGCGCGGCGTCATGGCTTCGTCGGGCCGGGCCAGGCTGTCGCCGCGACGGCTTTTGACCTCAACGAATACCAGCGTCTCCGCGTCCCGGCAAACGATGTCCAGTTCAAGCTTCCCCTGACGCCAGTTACGCGCCAGGATGGCAAAGCCCTTGTCGGCCAGCAGCCGGGCGGCGGCTTCCTCGCCCTGCCGTCCCAGCCGGGCGCGTTCGGCGGCGGCATCGCTCCCCGCCCGGTCAGGCGGGGCGACAACCGTTGCCGGGTCGGCGGCGGCAAAACGGCGGCACAGCTGCCGAAGCCGGGCGATCATGTGCGCTCAGGCTCCCGATCGGCGTTCGTCGTTTTTTCAGGATCGCCTGTAGAGAGGGCGTCGGCGGGATCGCCTCCGGCTGCCGCCGCACGTCGGGCCGCCATGCGCGCTTCACAGGCATCCAGCAGCTCTTCCAGCGGTACGGCCACGCCGTCCCAGGGAGGGAGCGGATCGCGTCCGTCAAAAGCAAATTCGTTTTCCGTGAATTCGCTGTCCGAAAATTCATGGGAGAGGCGAGGACGCGGCACGGCGCGAGGGCGTCGCAGCAGGCGGCCCAGCCCGCCGAAAATGCCGCCGGGACGCGGTGCCCCGGGCTTCACAGCAGACTCCCCTGTACAGCCGTCCGCTCCGTTTGCGCGGCGGGCGCTTCCGGCAGGACACCGCGAAAGGTCAGCCGGTGCAGCGGGCAGGGACCGTGCGCCCGCAGGGCGGCATAATGGTCGGCCGTGCCGTAGCCCTTGTGTCGGGCAAAACCGTAGACCGGCCAGCGCCGGTCCAGCGCGGTCATGAGTTTGTCCCGCTGGGTCTTGGCCAGGATGGAGGCCGCGGAAATGGCCGCTTCCGTGGCGTCGCCGTGCACGACGGCCCGCTGTCGGGGCAGGTGGGGCGGCGTGTGTCCTGCCCGTGCGAGGGCGCTGCGGAGTTGCTCTGGGGGGAGCGTCTTGTTGCCGTCGATGAGCAGCAGTTCCGGCAAGGGACCATGACGCCCCAGACAGGAGACGGCGCGAGACATGGCCTCGAAGGTGGCCTGGAGGATATTGATGGTCTCGATGCGGCGCGGCCAGACCATACCCAGCCCCCAGGCAAGCGCGGTGCGGCGGATGAGGGGGGCCAGCGCGTCACGCTGCCGTTCGCTGAGGATCTTGGAATCAGCCAGCCCCGGCAGGGAGGCGTCCTCCGGCAGGATGACGGCGGCCGCCACCACAGGTCCGGCCAGACAGCCGCGCCCGGCCTCATCCACCCCGGCGGTGGCGGCTGCCTCCGGGAGGGCGGCAAGGCCCGGCAAAAGATCCTGACATCCCGTCAGGCCGGCGGAGGCGGCGGACATCGTGGAGCGGGCGGAGACTGCGGCATCAGTGCGGGGCATGGGCCATCCTCCCTGTCGGAACGGAAAAGACGCGGATGTGCGGCAGGCCGTGCGCATCATGACGGCAACACGAGAGCGCAACGACCCGGCAGCCGGACACGATGCCCGGGAAATGCCGATGGGACGGCGTGTCCTTCCCTTCGGCATAAACACGAGAACCTCACCCGGTCTTCCGAGGCGGAAGTCCGGGTGAGGTGGAAATGCCGGCATCTCCCGAAACGGGATGCGTCCGCGATCAGAAGCGGCCGCGGGGCTTGATGCGGGCCGCCTTGCCCTTGAGGGCGCGCAGGTAGTACAGGCGGCTGCGGCGCACGCGGCCCTGCGTGACCACTTCCACATGGTCGATGAAGGGGGAGTGCAGGGGGAAGATGCGTTCCACGCCCACGCCGTCAGACACTTTGCGCACCGTGAAGGTCGCGCCGGTGGTGCCGCGCTGCAGACGGATCACATTGCCCTGGAACACCTGGATGCGTTCCTTTTCGCCTTCGACGATACGCAGGTGCACCTTGACCGTATCGCCGGAGCGAAACGCGGGCATATCCATGCGCATATTTTCCTGTTCGATCTTCTTGATGATATCCATGCCTCTACTCCTTAGATATCCGCAGCCGCGCCGGCCGCCGGTAAAAAACTGAGGGCTAGTCGTAGTCGCCCAGAATCCTGTCGGCCAGTATGGCGGCCGCGCTTCGCACCGAAAGGTGGTTGTCGCTCAAAAAACGCACGGGGCGCACCATGCCGTCACTGCGGGCCAGCACTTCGGGAGCCAGACCGCGCGCCGTCCCCAGGCAGAGCATGACCGGACCCTGACGGCACGCTTCCCGCACCTGACGCGGGGTCAGCAGGGGGAGGCGGCTCTTTTTGTCCGGCCAGGCTGCCGAACTGGTCAGCAGCAAAGGCCGCACTCCGCATTCCTCTTCCCGTTGCCGCAACGCCTCGTCCAGCGAGGCGGCAGGCCGCACCATGTCCAGAGCGCGTGCCCTGTCGCTGTGGCTCTTGCGCCCCTGTTCGTCCGTCCAGTGGCGCAGGATGGCCCGCAGCAGCTCCCGCTGGTCATCCAGCGGCGTGACCGCAAAAAACGGTCCCATTGCATAGCTGCGCGAAATCCGGGCTATATCGTGAATGTCCAGATTTGTCAAAGAAGAAGTGCCGGAATTTTTCGCGTCCAGCATGACCGGATGATGCAGCAGGCAAAAGGAAAGATTGCGTCCGACCCGCTCTCGCGGCAGGCTGCCCAGAAAGGTCGCATCCTCGCGGGTCAGCGGCGCTTCCGCCAGCAGGTCGGGACGCCGGAGCAGGGTGGCCTTCAGGGATTCCTCGCGCCGCCAGCGGGCGATGCGGAGGTGATCCCCGCTGCGCAGCACGTCCGGCACGGGCAGTCCCTCCAGCACGTCCGGCCGGGTGTAATGCGGGTATTCCAGCAATCCGCAGGAAAAGCTCTCATCCTCGCCGGACTCCTCCTTGCCCATATAACCGGGCATGAGGCGGGCTACAGCCTCCAGCACGGCCAGGGCCGCGCATTCGCCGCCGTTGAGCACTGCCTCGCCCACACAGACCGGCTCAAGGGGGAACAGGTCGTTCAGGCGGGCGTCCAGTCCCTCATAGCGACCGCAGATGAGCGTGATGTCTTCTTCTTTCGCCAGCTCCCGCGCCAGCGCCTGCGTAAGGGGCCGCCCGCCCGGCGACATGAGCAGCATACGTCCCGGCGAGGGGATGGAACGCAGCGCCGCGGCCACAGGCTCGCCCTGCATGACCATGCCGGGACCGCCGCCATAAGGTCGGTCGTCCACATGGCGATGCTTGTCCGTGCTGAAGGCACGCGGATCATGCAGGGTGCAGGTCACCAGTCCCGTCTGCCGGGCGCGGCCCATAAGGCCGGTCTCCAGCGGCGAACGGAAAAATTCGGGAAAGAGCGTGACAAGGTGGAAGCGCGGCATGGGCGCAGAGTGCCGCAAATACGCCCCGCTGGCAAGGGGCCGGGCGCTCAAAAAGACGTTGCCGTGCGTGGATGCTGCGAAAGGCTTTCCGGCGACAGGAGGCGGCATACGGGCCGCAGCGGCCGCGCGGCCGTCAGGGCAAGCCAGTGCCCGGGCAAGGCAAGCGTCTGCCAGAAAAACGTCTTTCCCTGCCAGTCCAGACGGCCTCGACGCTGTCCGTGGCGTCCAGCGGGGATCTGGGCGGGCGGGCAGGTCAGTCCCGTTCCCGCAGCCTTGACGAGGCTTTCCTTGAGCGTCCAGCGCCGCAGGCGTTCCCCGTCGGACAGAGGAACAGGGCGCCGCAGTTCGTCAGGGGCAAAGGCGTCGATGTGCGGCGGCGGGTTGGTGAGGCATTCGGCATCCAGCCCGATACATGCGTTTCCTTCCGTGGCAGGCAGCAGGGCCGCAAAGGCCGCCTTGCCGCTATGGCTGAAGGAGAGAGCCCAGTCCGGCAGGAAGGGTGCCCCTCCGGGCCGGTGCCCCAGAAGGGGCAGCCAGATGTCCGGCGCGGCTCCGGCGGCGTCCAGGCAGGCCGCCAGCGCCAGCCGCGACAGCCAGCGCGAGCAGGCGGCGCGCGTCTGCCGGAAGGCGGTGAGGTGCGCCCGCTGCGAGGGCGACAACAGCGGGGCAAGGGCTGACGACAGTACGGCCGCCAGTTCCCGGCAATCGCTGTCCGTCGCGGGCAGCGGGCAGGCTGCGATATGGACGGCATCGTCTGGGGCGGGAGAGCAGGCAGGCAGGGAGTTGCCCTTGTGAGCGGCTATCCGGGGGGAGGGGAACCCCCTCGCCTCGCGCGGGAGGGGGTTCCCCTCCCCCCAGGCCCCCCACCCTTCCCCCAGCGCGCTTTCATCTGGGGGACGCGATATGATGGAGGGGGCTGCCGTTTTCCCACGGCTCCACATCGCCGGGGGCTTGAAAGACGGGAGCAAAGGAGGAGCTTTGGTCATCTGACAGTACTTGCTGTGTCATTCCGATATGGCACAGCCCTTTAGAGGGGAAGGGACTATGGATAAGGCATACGGACCACACATGGCTGCATGGTTTTGTATGCGTATGGCGTATTTTCGCGCTATGGCCATTTCCCCGGTAAAAGCGCGCTGGGGAGGGGATGGGGGGCTTGGGGGGAAGGGGACCCCCTCCCGCGCTGGCGGAGGGGTTCCCCTTCCCCCCAAACAAGTAATGAGTAGTGTTAACAGGGAGCCTTACAGGCATCGACAGCAGAGCGAGGGGTTCCCCTTCCCCCCAAAGAATGGCTAGCGTCAACGGCTCCTAGTTTTCCGTGTCGCTCTGTGCCGCCAGCTTTTCGCGCAGGCGTTGCAGGGCGTTTTCGTGGGCCTGACGGGAGGCGTCGGAAAAGCAGACGAGCCGTATTTCTTGCGGCAAGCTGTCTTCCGGGCGTTCGGCAAGGAATTCGGCAATGGTCCGTACCGCCACAGTGGCCGCCATGTCGGCGGGGTAGCCGTATACGCCCGTGGAGATGGCCGGGAAGGCCACCATACGGCAGGCGTTGTCCGCCGCCAGCAGCAGGGACGAGCGGTAGGCGGAGGCGAGGAGTTGCGGTTCGCCTTCAAAGCCGCCGTGCCAGACCGGCCCCACCGTATGGATGACGTAGCGTGCGGGCAGGCGGAAGCCGGGGGTGATGCAGGCCCCGCCCGTGGGGCAGCCGCCCAGCGGGCGGCAGGCTTCGAGCAGTTCCGGCCCGGCGGCGGCATGGATGGCCCCGTCCACGCCGCCCCCGCCCAGCAGGCTGTTGTTGGCGGCATTGACGATGGCGTCGACGGCTTCGCGGGTGATGTCTCCCTGCACGACGTGGATATGTTGCAGGACGTTGCGCATGTGGCGTCTCCTTTAGAGCAGGTTCACTTTGGGCGCAGTGGGGCGTTGTCCCCGGATACGGCAGCATAACGCCGGGGAGTTGCTCCTTCAAGTCTGGCGTCTGCGGCCTCTTCCGGCGAACCTCCCGAAACGGCGGCCGGAGGAGGGAAAAAAGGAAAGGACGCCGGGAGGCGGCGTCCTTTCTGGGGAGTGAGGGAGTCGTTAGCCTCATCCGATGAAGAAGTTGGCGGCGAAGTAGCCTCCCACCGCCAACCAGACAGCGAGGATACCGGCCAGCAGGAAGGGCTTGGGACCGACCTTGCGCACTTTTTCCAGACTGGTCTCCATGCCGAGGGCGCACATGGCCATGGTCAGGAGGAAGACGTCGAAGGCGTTGATGGCGTTGACCATGCCGGCGGGGATGATGCCCAGCGAGTTGATGCCGATGGTCGCCACGAAGAGCACGGCGAACCAGGGGAAGCTCTTCATGTGGGAGGCGTTGCCGTCCGCGGCCTGTTCGCCGTTGCGCGTGGCGGCGCGGCGCAGCCAGAAGCCGAGAGCGACGAGCAGGGGGGCCAGCATGATGACGCGCATCATTTTCACGATGACCGCCGTATTGCCCGCTTCGGGGGAGATGGCCTGACCGGCGGCCACGGCGTGGGCGACCTCATGCAGGGTAGCGCCGGCGAAGGCGCCGTAGACATCGGCGGACATGGGCAGCAGGCCGTGGCTGTAGAGCAGGGGGTAGAGGAGCATGGCCAGCGTCCCGAAAACGACCACCGTGCCCACGGCGATGCTGCTCTCGTGATTTTCGGCCTTGACCACGGGTTCGACGGCCAGCACGGCGGCCGCGCCGCAGACGGAGCTGCCCGCGGCGGTGAGCAGCGCCAGACGGCGGGGCAGGCGGAAGACCTTGATGCCCAGCCACGATCCCATGAGGAAGGTCGTCCCCAGCATGAAGGCCGCCAGCGCCACGCCCTTGAAGCCCACCTGCGCCAGATCCTGGAAGGTCAGGCGGAAGCCGTAGAGGACGATGGCCAGCCGCAGCAGCGACTTGGAGGAAAAGAGGATGCCCGGCTTGAGGTAGACGGGCATGTGCACATGCAGGGTGTTGCCGTAACACATGCCGACCACGATGCCGACGATGAGCGGACTGATGCCGAGCGCGGTGAGGAAGGGCAGATCCACGAGATGGAAGGCAACGCTGGCAAAGAGCGCCACAAAAACCAGTCCGTTGAGCAGTTGCACATTGCGGTCATTGCGGAAAGCCTGTACGACGAATTTCATGGTATCTACCCCTTTGGGCCTGTTGGTGAATGACATGGCCTTGTGGTAGCACCGGGGCGTAGCGGGCACAAACGGATTAAATTTTTCGGTTCGACAACTTTTTCTTATTGATCGGGAAAACAGCATGACCCTGCGGCATATCGAGGTGTTCCTGGCGCTGGCGCGCAATCCCAACATGCGGGAGGTGGCCGAACTGCTCTGCGTCTCGCAGGCGGCGGTCTCCTCGGCGCTGCGCGGCTTCGAGGACGAGCTGGGCAGCCGTCTTTTCGTGCGGGTGGGGCGGGGGCTGGTGCTCAACGAGAAGGGCAAGCTGCTGGAGAAGCGTCTTGCGCCCCTCTATGCCGAGCTCAAGGGCGTGCTGGATCTGACCACTTACGCCACGCTGGCGGGAAGCCTCAAGATCGGGGCGTCCACCACGCTGGCGGACTTCGTGCTGCCGGTCATCCTGTACGATTTCCACAGCAGCCATCCCAATGTGCATATCAGCTGCGAGTCCGGCAATACGCACGACATCCTGCACGGCGTGGAGGTCGGGGTGCTGGATGTGGGCTTTGTGGAGGGGCAGGTGCAAAGTCTGGCGCTCAACGTGCGGGCGCTGGCCGAGGAGACGCTGCTCGTGGTGTCCGGCGACAGGGAGAGCGCCGCCGGGCCGCCGGTCTCCATCCATGAGCTCATGCGGCGGCGCTGGCTCTTGCGCGAACAGGGGTCAGGCGCGCGCGAGGCCTTCCTCGCGGCCATCACGCCTCTGGGACTGCGCCCCACGGACTTTCTGGAGTTCAACCACTACGACCCCATCAAGATCCTGTTGCACAAGCCCGGCACGCTGGCCTGCGTCTCGCGGCATATCGTACGCCGCGAGCTGGAGGCCGGCGAACTCTGGGAAGTGCCGCTGGCGGACATCCGCTTTACCCGCACTTTTTATCGTGTGGAACACAAGGACAGGCAGGCCTCGCCGCTGGTGGAAGTGCTTTCCGACCGCATCCAGGCCTATCTGGAACAGAAGTAGCGGGATGCGGCGTAAAACAAGACGCCGTTTCGCAGGGGAACGGCGTCTTGGATAGAATTAGAGCAATTCCACATTGAAAATGTGGGTCGCTCTGGTAGTCGCGAGAGCGACTACCCGCAACCGAACACACGGAAAAACCACGCTTTTTCCGTAGTGTGAGGGCAGCGTCAGCATTGAAATTGGCACAATTTCAATGCGAATCCGCTCTAAGAGCCTTTGATATATAAGGCAGATTGATCGTATATGCTCCGCTTGCCTGTGGGGGAGGGCTTGCCTCGAGTCCCCGCCTCTCCCCTCGGTAAAAGCGCGCTGGGGAGGGATGGCGGCCCCTTCCCACCAAACAGACAGCAAATAGTGCTGACAGGCGCTAGTTGTGGGAGTTGCGCTCCATGTCGCCCACCCAGCGGGAAAGGCGATTGCGGAAGAAGTCCATGTCCGCGGTGCTCATCTTGCGGAAGTCTTTCTTGAGGCGTTCCTGTTCCGCCTTGTCGGGAAAGACCACCAGGCAGGCTTTGCGGCCCCGGTCGCGGAGGGCGTTGAGGCGGGCTTCGTCGTGGGCCGCGTCCCGGGCGATGTCGCTATCCACGGGTTCGTAGTATTCCACGAGGACCTGCATCTGGCGGAAATCGAGCAGGAACTTGGCGCGGTAGACCAGACAGGGATCGGTCATGCCCGCGCCGTAGAAGGGATTGTCTTCCGGCTCCATGACATAGAGGCTCTCAAAGAGCTGCTCCCCCTTGTGTTCGTACTGCAACTGGTGCAGGACGGGGAATGGGGCGTGCCGGGCGTCTTCCCAGAGCCACGGGTCCTCGGCTTCGGCCAGGGCCGTGACCAGTTTGGCGGGGCCGTTCTCGGTCATTTTTTCGTACACCACGAACCAGACGCGCGCCGAGCCAAGCAGCGAGTCCTGCGTCTTTGGGGACAGGCTGCGCCAGCCCGCACTCTCCGCGGGCATGTCGGCGGCGGGGGCGAAAAGGACCGAGGGGCGGGCCCGCGAAAGCAGGACGGGGTGTTCCTCGTCGCCGGTCAGGCCGCGCAGCGGGAGCTGGTCACAGGCAAGGAGCAGGCCCGCAAGACAGACGAGCAGCAGCAGGAGAAGAGCGATCTTCATGGGTGGCCTCGTGTGAGGTGGAAAAGGTACGACCGGGAAAAAGGGCAAAAACACCCTTGAAGTCTCCTTCAAGGGTGTCGGCACGGATGCTTGCTGGCGGAGGCGCATAGGAGTCGAACCTACCGTGGACGATCAAGCCCACCACCGGTTTTGAAGACCGGGCGCCACACCGGTGACGAAACGCCTCCGTCACGCATGGTAGGGGAAATGCCGTCAGGAGGCAAGAGGTCCCCTTGCCAGGGCGAAGAAAGGACTTACTCTTACGAAAATATATGCGCTCAGGGGGTTTGACACCTTCTGCGCCGCAGGATACGGTGCCAGAGTTCATTTTTCAGATGACTTTTGCCGGTCGGGCACAGGCGCGGGCCACGGGCTGCCGCAAGTCTGTCTCGGCTGTTACGTCATATTTCCCACGCAGGCAGCACGACGGCCTGCGCAGAAGGAATGACCAAGTCGTGCATCGCCCCGACGGGGCGTCTAATCTGGAGGTCGCAAGTTGAATCAAGTCAGCCGCAACCTGTTGCTGTGGGTCGCCATCGGCCTGGCCATGGTGATGCTCTTCAACATGTTCCAGCAACCGCAATCACCGGCCACGCGCATAAGTTATTCCGATTTCATGAGCCGGGTGGACGCCGGACAGATCCAGTCCGTCACCATCCAGGGCAATGTCCTGACAGGCCGCGGGAGTGAAAAGGGTTCGGAAGTGCAGGCCTATGCCCCGAACGACGCCAATCTCGTCTCCCAGCTCATGGGCAAGAAGGTCGAGGTCCAGGCGGAGCCGCCGGAAGAGCCTTCCTGGTACATGAGCCTGCTGCTCAACTGGCTGCCGCTGCTGCTGCTCATCGGCGTGTGGATCTTCGTCATCCGTCAGATGCAGGGCGGTGGGGCTGGCAAGGCCATGAGCTTCGGCCGTTCGCGGGCGCGTATGCTCAACGAGGAGAGCGTGCGCGTCACCTTCGACGATGTGGCGGGAGTGGACGAAGCCAAGGAAGAGCTTTCCGAAGTGGTGGAATTCCTTTCCAATCCCAAGAAGTTCACCCGCCTTGGCGGGCGCATCCCCAAGGGGGTGCTGCTGGTGGGCCCGCCCGGGACGGGCAAGACCCTGCTGGCACGCGCCGTCGCGGGCGAGGCCGGGGTCCCCTTCTTTTCCATCTCCGGCTCGGACTTTGTGGAGATGTTCGTGGGCGTGGGCGCTTCCCGCGTGCGCGATCTTTTCGTGCAGGGCAAGAAGAACGCGCCCTGTCTGATCTTTATTGACGAAATTGACGCCGTGGGCCGCAAGCGCGGC
>NZ_CALVHE010000046.1 GCF_944327235.1 uncultured Desulfovibrio sp. | reverse complement strand
ATCTGGACGCCGCGCTGGGCGAAACGCCCGCCGCGCCCGCCGAGGAAGCCGCGCCTGCGGCTGCCGAAGCTCCCGCGCCCTCCGCGTCGTCTGCGGATGACATGCTGGCTGATCTGGACGCCGCGCTGGGCGAAACGCCCGCCGCGCCCGCCGAGGAAGCCGCGCCTGCGGCTGCCGAAGCTCCCGCGTCCCCCGCGTCGTCTGCGGATGATATGCTGGCCGATCTGGATGACAAGGCAGAAGAGGCTCCGGCTGCGGAAAACGCGCTTGTTGATGCTGCGGTGCCGGTGGAGGATGCCGAAGTTATCGAACCTGAGGGAATGGCGGAAACCATTTTTGTCACCGATATGCCGGAATCCGGCGATGCGGAAGCTGCGCAAGATGATGCCTCTGTGCCGCCTGTCGCTGCGGCGCAGCTGGTGGATCGTCTGGAAGTGCTTGAAGCCTTTGTCAATGAAACGCGGGAACGGCTCGGCAGTCTGGAAGACGGTCTGTCGGCGGGCAGTCAGGAGCTGGTCGATCGCATAGAAGCCGCGGAAGCGGCGGCGACGGCCGCACAGGAAGCCGGAGCCGGGACGGAACGTCTGGAGCAGGTGGAAGCCGCGCAGAGCGCGGTGCAGAGCCGTCTGGACGAGCTTGCCGGTCGCGTGGACGCCGCGGAAGCGGCGGCGACGGCCGCGCAGGAGGCCGGAGCCGGGACGGAACGTCTGGAGCAGGTGGAAGCCGCGCAGAGCGCGGTGCAGAGCCGTCTGGACGAGCTTGCCGGTCGCGTGGACGCCGCGGAAGCGGCGGCGACGGCCGCGCAGGAGGCCGGAGCCGGGACGGAACGTCTGGAGCAGGTGGAAGCCGCGCAGAGCGCGGTGCAGAGCCGTCTGGACGAGCTTGCCGGTCGCGTGGACGCCGCGGAAGCGGCGGCGACGGCCGCGCAAAACGCCGGGGAACTTGTGGAGCGTCTGGAAAAGCTGGAAACGCAGGCACGCAGCGTTTCCGTCCGTCTGGACGCGCTGGAAAACCGTCTGGACGAACTGACGCCGGCATTCAACGAACGCATTGAAAAGGCTGCCGCATCGGCGGCGGCCCGTATCCTGCGCGAGGAGATCGCCCGGCTGCTGCAGGGGTAGCGGCGGATCATGCCGCCGGCCGCCACGCAGTGCAAACAGCGGCAGAACGATCCTTATTCTCTGTCGATACGGGGGCGCCTTCGGGCGCTCCCTTTTTTGGGATCAGCGAAATGCGCGGGCGCATTGTTCCTTGCCAATCGCGAGCGGAGCGCATAACATATTTACGCGCGGCTGACGCGGGACGGACCGCCTGTCCCGCAAGGGGATCTTTCAAAAAGGGGCGGGGGCTGGCCGTTTCCGTTCCTTTCCCGTCCGGTACGAACCTGCTGTGGGTCTCGGCCATTCCCCAGGGACGGGTTTTGCTTTTTTGAGGGAGCTATGGACAAGGACAGCAAGGAAGCCCTGCAGGTTGCCAAGGAGCTGACGGCAAAATTCATCGAGACGCGCACGGTGTCGCCCGGGAACTTCGCGGAGATCTTCCCGGCTGTTTTTCGCGTGGTGCATGAGACTATCCGCCATTGTCCCTCCCGCGAGGAGGAACGCGCGTGAGCGTGTCCGCCCATGACGCCGCTGTGGCCGGGATGTTCGGCCGTATCGCGGGCATGTACGACGCCGGCAACCGCATCTTGAGCTGCGGCATCGACATCTACTGGCGGCGGGTGCTCGCGGATACGGTACGCCTCGGGCCGACCCGGCGGGTGCTCGATCTGGCTGCGGGCACGCTGGATGTGGCGCTGGCGGTGCGTCGTCGCTGGCCGGAAGCCACGGTCCCGGCGCTGGACTTCTGTCCGCCCATGCTGCGCCGGGGGCTGCCCAAGCTGGCACGGCGCGCGGAGCGGCTCATCTTCCCCGTGGCGGCGGACGCCAAGCGTCTGCCCCTGCCGGATGCGTCCGTGGACTGCGTGACCATGGCTTTCGGTATCCGCAACATCACGCCGAGGAGCGAAGCCTTCAGCGAGATGCTGCGGGTGCTCGTGCCCGGAGGCCGGGCCTGCATTCTGGAGTTCGGCTCCGGCCGCGAGCGTATCTGGGGAGGGCTTTACAACTGGTATCTGCGCTGCCTGCTGCCGCTCATGGGGCGTTTGTGCTCGGGCGATGCCGCTGCCTACAAGTACCTCTCCCAGACCATACATGACTTTCCCGGCGCTCAGGAGCTGGAGGAAGAGATGCGTCAGGCGGGGTTCGCGCAGGCCTGGCACAGACGTCTGACTTCCGGCATCGTCTGCCTGCATGTGGGGGAAAAGGCCGCGTCCTAGGGTTTTTGCTGTAGATTTGAAAATGATTTCAAATCGACGGGATACATACGCTGCGCATGTGGCCATGCCTTCCGGTGAACGCCGACCGCATGGCGCAAGGCCGCCCCTGACAAAAGCGCGCTAGAGCATTTTGCCTTTGAAAAAGGCAAAATACGAGCGGCCAGCGCCGCCCGGCCCAAGCCAAGCGGAAAAATCGCGTTTTTCCGCGAAACGACAGGCCGCATGGTTTGGAACGCGAAGCGTTTCAAACGGAAAATGCTCCAGAGTGGGGGGCTTGGCGGAGAGGGGGCTCTTTCCCGCCAAAGTGGACCTTGGCAGGCTTTGGGGACGTTCACGGACATCGAATGGGCATATTTTCGGCGCCATGCGGCGACGGCCGCCGCATCGGCAAGGCGGCGGCAGCCGGGCGATGCCTGGGGGTCGGTCCGGGACGTTGCGACACCGGCGGCAGGGCGAGGAGCTCTCCCCCTCCGGCAGATACGTTCCGCTACGCCTCAGCGGAACAGCGCGACCAGCAGCAGGCCAAGGACAAGCCCCAGCAGGCCGTAATGGCGCAGGGTCTCCGGCGTTTTTCTGGCGAACTCCCGCATGACGCGGCGCATCATGTCGGGAAAGAGCGCCCAGAGGGCTCCTTCAAGTGCCAGGCAGAGACCAAGGGCGCAAAAGATGAGTTGCGGGGCGGTTCTCATGCTGGAATGATGACCGGCGCGGGGCGTTTTGTAAAGGATGAAAAGCGGCTGCGGCGTCCCATTCCAGATTTTCCGGCGTAACGCTCTGGAGGCGGCCGGCGGACATGCCGCGACGTTCCTGACGATCACAAGAGAGGAGATTCCCGTGATACTGCTCTGTGCCGCGACGGCGGCGGAAATGCTGGCTGCGGTGCCTGCCGGTGGGCTGTCCTATACCGAGGCGGATTTCCCCCTGCTCAAGCCGGTGCCCCTCCGGCTGGGCAAGGAGGGCGGCGTGGCCTGCGTGACCGGGGTCGGCCCCATCAATGCCGCGCTCGGCATGGGTATCGCTCTGGCCCAGTGCGCGGCTGCCGGTCAGCAGCTGCGGGCCGTCATCAACGTGGGGCTTGCCGGTTCCTTCGATCTGGGGCGCTGGCCGCTCGGCAGCCTGCATGTGGTACGTGAGGAGATCTGGCCGGAATACGGTCTGCATGACGGCAGACAGGTTGTGGCGCAGGCCTTCGGCTATCCGCAATGGAGCGACGGCAAGCAGGAGGTGCGCGACAGACTCACGCTGGCAGGACCTGCCGAACTGGGATTGACGCTCAGGGGAGCCGGGGCTGCCGCCATCGGAGAGGCGGGCGTGCGCTCGCTCACCGTGGCGGGCGTGAGCGCCAGCGTGCTGCGCGTCCAGCACCTGCGGCAACAGTACGGCGCGGCGCTGGAGAACATGGAAGGCTTTGCCGTGGCCTACGCCGCCGCGCGGGCCGGACTGCCCTGTCTGGAGATCCGCAGCGTTTCCAACAAGGTCGGGCCGCGCACCGCCGAAGAAAAGGATTTCCCCGGTGCGCTGCGGCAGCTTGGCCGCATCCTTCCCGCTCTCAATCTGGTGTAACGACATGCTATTGCTGAAAGCTCGACTGGGCAGGGAACTGCCCGCCATCAACAAGGCCCTGCAGGAAGCCGTGGACGCGCTGCATCCCTCGGTGCAGCCCGTTGCCCAGCATATCCTTGATGCGGGCGGCAAACGTCTGCGTCCGCTGCTGGTCATCCTGCTGGCCCGCCTGCTGGGGCATGACGCCCCGGACATCTACCCGCTGGCCGCCAGCATGGAGATGCTGCACGCCGCGACGCTCCTGCATGACGACGTGCTGGACAATGCCGACAGCCGACGCGGCCGGGAGGCCGCCCATGTCCGCTTCGGCGTGCCCGTCACCATCCTTGCCGGGGATGCGCTGCTGGCCTCGGCCAACGCCTGCGTGGCCCGCTATGACGATCCGGCCCTGTGCCGCTGTTTTTCTCAGGCCACCAGCCGCACGGCGGCGGGGGAGATCCTGGAGATCGCCTCGCAGCGGCATGTGGATGTCAGCGCCGAGACATATGCCGACATCATCCGCGGCAAGACGGCCTGGCTTATCCGCGCTTCCTGCGAGATGGGGGCGCTGCGCGCGGGCGGCAACGTCATGCAGGTGGCGGCTGCGGCCGAATACGGGGAAAACCTCGGCATGGCCTTCCAGCTCGTGGACGACGCGCTGGACTTCGCTGACAGCGGCGAGACGGGCAAACCCACGGCCGGGGACGTACGCGAGGGCAAGCTGACCCCGCCCCTGCGGCTCTACCGGCAATGGCTCAACGAAGAGGAACGCGCCACCTTCGATACGGCCTTCGTCTGCGGCCTGCTGACCGAGGACGACGCCCGGCGCATCGCCGCCGAGGTGCGCGCGCAGGGCTTCGATCGCGCGGCCCGCGAGGAGGCCGTCGCCTATCTGGACAAGGCCCTCATGGCGCTGGACCGTCTGCCCGAAGGCAAGGAGCTGGACGTGCTGCGCCAGATGGCGGAATATGTGCGCGACCGGAAAAAATAGCCATCCTGCCGGGGATCCCGGCGGCATAAACGAGGATTCTATGCTCTATCGTGTGGAAACTGGCCTGCATCCCAACCTTACCGATACGCAGGGGCGCAAGACCGCCCTGCACATCCTGAAGGCGCTGCATGTGGAACTGGCGGGTATCCGGCAGGTGAAGGTCTATACCGTTGACGGGCTCGATGACGCGCAGGTGCGGCGTCTGGTGGCCGAAGGCATCTGGCACGATCCCATCCTGCAGGAGGCTTCTCTTGATCCGCTGCCGACGGCGGAACCGCTGCCGCACTGGTTCGTGGAAGTGGGCTTCCGGCCGGGCGTGACGGACAACGAGGCCCGTACCGCCCGTGATACGGCCGCCATGGTGCTGGGCGTGGATCGCGAGAGCCTGCGCGTCTACACGGCGGTACAGTACCGGATCGCCTGCCTGCCGGACAAGCCGCTCGACCGCGACGCGGTGGAACAGCTCACGCGTTCGCTGCTCTGCAACGATCTCATCCAGCGTTTCCGCGTGAAAAGCCGCGAGGAATGGCAGGCGGAGCCGGGCTTCGCCCCCCAGGCCGCGCAGGTGACGGGCCGGTCCAACGACACGGTGGAGACCATCCCCCTGTCCGGCATGGATGACGCCGCCCTGCAGCAGGCCAGCCGGGAAAACACCTGGGCGCTCACCCTCACGGAGATGCATTGTATCCGGGATCAGTTCGCCCAGCCGGAGGAGAGGGCGCGCCGCAAGGGCCTCGATCTGCCCGCCGATCCCACGGACGTGGAGATGGAAGTGCTGGCGCAGACCTGGTCCGAGCACTGCAAGCACAAGATATTTGCCTCCCGCATCCGCTATACCGATGCGGAAAGCGGACGCAGCGAAGTGGTGGACAACCTCTACAAGACCTGCATCCGGGACGCCACGGCACTTTTGCGCCAGCGCATGGGCGAAAAAGACTACTGCAAGTCCGTGTTCAAGGATAATGCGGGGGTCATCGCCTTCATCAACGGATACGACGCCTGCATCAAGGTGGAGACGCACAACAGCCCCTCCGCTCTCGACCCCTACGGCGGCGCGCTCACCGGCATCGTGGGCGTGAACCGTGACCCCATGGGCACGGGCATGGGCGCGGAACTCGTCTGCAATACGGACGTGTTCTGCTTCGCCTCGCCCTTCCACGACAAGCCTCTGCCGCCGCGCCTGCTCCATCCGCGTCGCGTGCTGGAAGGCGTGCGCGAGGGTGTGGAACACGGCGGCAACAAGTCCGGCATCCCCACGGTCAACGGTTCTCTCGTCTTTGACGAGCGCTACCTCGGCAAGCCGCTGGTCTACTGCGGCACCGTGGGCATCATCCCCACGGACATCAACGGCCGCCCCGGCTGGGAAAAGCAGGCGCAGGTGGGCGACATCATCGTCATGACCGGCGGCCGCATCGGCAAGGACGGCATCCACGGGGCCACCTTCTCGTCCGAGGAGCTGCATGAAGGCTCTCCGGCCACGGCCGTGCAGATCGGTGACCCCATCACGCAGCGCAAGATGTACGATTTCATCATGCGGGCGCGGGACCTCGGCCTGTACAACGCCATCACCGACAACGGCGCGGGCGGCCTTTCCTCCTCCGTGGGCGAGATGGCCGGGGATACGGGCGGCTGCCGTCTGGATGTCTCCCGCGCGCCGCTCAAGTACGACGGCCTGCGCCCGTGGGAGATCCTCCTCTCCGAAGCGCAGGAGCGCATGACCCTGGCCGTACCCCCGGCAAAGCTGGAGGAATTCCTTGCCCTTGCCCGCCGCATGGACGTGGAAGCCACGGCGCTGGGCGAATTCACGGATTCCGGCTTCTTTGAAGTACGTTTCGGGGAGCGCATCGTGGCCTCGTTGCCCATGCACTTCATGCACGACGGCGTGCCGCAGCTCCAGCTCGAAGCCGAATGGAAAGCGCCGGAACACAAGGATATCCGCGTGGAAGTGGCCGACGCCGACGAGGGGGCTTTCCTCAAGCGTATGCTCTCCCGGCTCAATATCTGCTCCAAGGAATACATCATCCGCCAGTATGACCATGAAGTGCGGGGCGGCAGCGTCATCAAGCCTCTTGTGGGCGTGAAGCGCGACGCTCCGGCCGACGCGGGCGTGCTGCGGCCCATCCTGGAGTCGGACGCGGGCCTCGTCGTTTCCCACGGCATCTGCCCCAAGTTCAGCGATTATGACACCTACTGGATGATGGCCAACGCCATGGACGAGGCCATCCGCAACGCCGTGGCCGTGGGCGCCGATCCCGACGCGCTGGCCGGGGTGGACAATTTCTGCTGGTGCGACCCCGTGCAGAGCGAAAAGACCCCGGACGGCCGCTACAAGCTGGCCCAGCTCGTGCGGGCCTGCAAGGCCCTGCGGCAGTTCTCGCTGGCCTACGGCGTGCCCTGCATCTCCGGCAAGGACTCCATGAAGAACGACTACACCGGCGGCGGCGAGAAGATCTCCATCCCGCCCACGGTGCTCTTTTCCGTGCTGGGCGTCATCGACAATGTGACGCTGACCCAGACGTCGGACTTCAAGAAGCCCGGCCACATCATCTACGTGCTGGGCGGCACCTGGCGGGAAATGGCGGGCAGCGAGGCTGCCGCCGAGCTGGGCCTTGTGGGCGGCCGCGTGCCGCAGGTGGACGTGGCCACGGCCTTGCCGCGTTACCGCGCCGTGCACAGCCTCATGCGTCGCAAGGCCATCAGGGCCTGCCATGACTGCTCCGACGGCGGTCTGGCCGTGGCGCTGGCCGAGATGTGCATCGGCGGCCGTCTCGGCGCGCGTATCGATCTCGACGCCGTGCCCGCGCTGGAAGCCATGAGCCGCGGCGAACTGCTCTACAGCGAGTCCGCCAGCCGTCTGCTGGTCAGCGTGGCCCCGCAGCACGCTGCGCTCATGGACGCCCTCGGAGAGTGGCAGATCTGCCGCCGTATCGGTGAGGTGACCGACGGCCCGGCGCTCGAACTGCGCAGCGGCTCCTCCACCCTGGCCGCCGTGCCCGTGGAAGAACTGGCCACGGCCTTCAAGGTGACGCTGGACTGGTAAACGCCGCCCCCTGCAGCATAACGGACAACGGGATGCCCTTCGACTGACGAAGCGGCATCCCGTTTTTTTAGGGCCTGTCAACACAAATTTTGCAAACAATTTCAATGGATAGGCCAAGCAGACTGTATGCACACCGCTTGCTTTTGGGACGAGGGTGCCTCGTGTCTTTGACTCTTCCCCGGTAAAAGCGAGCTGGGGAAGGGATGGGGGGCTTGGGGGGAAGGATGACGAGAACGCCTTTTCTCGCTTCGCTGCGAAAAGGCTGGGCCCTCCCGCGCAGGCAGCGACCCGACGGGCGGCCCGCAGGGCCGTGCCCGCTAGGCGACGTAGGAGCCTTACGGGCATCGACAGCAGAGCGAGGGGTTCCCCTTCCCCCAAAAAAGATGGGTCAGCTTCGCCCATGGGCTTCGTTCTTCAGCGCGGCGACGATGGCCGCATCGGCGGGCAGGAAGGGCAGGGAAGACGCCTCTTCCGGGAGGATCCAGCGCAGGGTCTGTCCTTCACGGCTGGAAGGCCGCCCGTCAAAGGCGGTCACATGGAAGAAGTGCAGGCGCACATGGAGGCCGCGCTCGGGATAGTCGTGCTCGGCGCAGCGCCAGAAGGCGGCCGTGCGCACGCGGATGTCCAGCTCTTCGGCCAGCTCGCGGGCCAGGGCCTGCGCGGCGTCCTCGCCGGGTTCCAGCTTGCCGCCGGGGAATTCCCAGAAACCGGCATGGGGCTTGTCCGGCGGGCGCAGGGCGGCAAGAAAGCGTCCGCCCTGCCAGATGACGCCCGCCGCCACGTCGATGTCACGCAGGGCGCTCATGCGTCGTCGCCTCTGTGGGCGGCTTCGATCTCCGCTATCTGCTCTTCCACGGCGGACATATCGTCCATGAGGCGGTCCACCGTGTCCTTGAGGTCGTTGAAGCGTTTGAGCAGCTCCGTGGACCGGGCGGCATCGGCGTAGACCTCGGGATCGGCAAGGAGCTGCTCCACCTCGACCTGCTCATCCATGCGGGCGGCAAGCTCCGTCTCCAGCGTGGCGTAACGCTGTTGCAGGGGCTTGAGCTTCTTGTGCAGGGCGTTGCGGCGTTCGGCCTCCTCGCGCTTGAGCTTCTTCAACTCGTCGCGGGAAAGGCCGGCGCGGGAGGCATCGGCCGCCGGGGCGGATGCTGCGCCGGGAGCGGCGGCAGCGGGCGCGGCCTTGCCTGCGGGCCTGGCCTCTTCGAGGGCGGCGCGGCGGGCCGCATCATAGGCGGCGAAGTCGGGGTAAACGGTGATGCCCTTGTCGTCCAGCGCCCAGGCCTCGGCCCCCACTTCCGAGAGCAGCCAGCGGTCATGGGCCACCATGAGCAGGGTGCCGTCAAAGCGTTGGAGGGCATCGGCCAGCGCTTCGCGGCTCTCCAGATCAAGATGGTTGGTGGGTTCGTCCAGCAGCAGGAAGTTGCAGCGCTTGAGGAAGAGGCTCGCCAGCACGAGACGGCTTTTCTCGCCGCCGGACAGGGCGCTGACCTGCCGGTCGAAATATTCCTGCCCCAGCAGGAAGAGCCCCAGCACGCTCATGAGCTCCTCTTCCGTGGTGCGCGGGTCGGAAAGGCGGCGTATCTCGCCCAGTACGGTGGTGTCCGGGCGCAGGGTATCCATCTGGTGCTGGGTGTAATAGCCCAGGCGCACCTGCGTGCCGGTGACGATATTGCCGCCGCAGCGCTCCAGCGTCCCGGCCAGCAGCTTGAGCAGGGTGGACTTGCCGCAGCCGTTGTGCCCCACCAGCGCCACGCGCTGTCCCCGGTAGAGGGTGAAGGTCAGGGGCGGCCACATCTGCTTGCCGTCGCTGAAATGGAAAGCCAGATCGGCGGTGGCGAGGACGACCTTCTCCGAATGCGGGGCTTCGGGCCAGGTGAAATGCAGCTCCTTGCGCTTGGGCTCCGGCCGGTAGTCCTCCAGTTCCTTTTCCAGCTTCTTGGCCATCTTCTGACGGGAACCGGCCTGACGGGCCTTGGTGGCCTTGGCCCGGAAGCGCTCCACGAAGGCCATCTTGCGGTTGAGTTCGTCCTGCAGGGCCTTGGCCTCGCGCTCGCGCTGGGCGTTGTATTCCTCCTGCAGGGAAAGGAACTGCGTATAGGTGGCCTTGCGGAATACCGGGCGGGACAGGCCCAGATAGAGCACATGGGTGCCCACCTTGTCCATGAACACGCGGTCGTGCGCCACGAAGACCAGCGCTCCCTGGAAGGAGAGCAGGAAGTCCTCCAGCCATTCCACGGCTTCCACGTCGAGGTGGTTGGTAGGTTCGTCCAGCAGGAGCACGTCGGCCCCGGCGGTGAGCACGCGGGCCAGCTTGGCGCGTTCGCGCCAGCCGCCGGAAAGCTCGCGCAGGGTGCGATGCCACTTGCGTTCGGCAAAGCCCAGACCGGAGAGCACGGTCTTGGCGCGCTGTTCGGGATTGTAGCCGTGGATGGCCTCCAGCTCGGCCTGCCGGTGCATGAGCTCATTGAGGCGGGCCTCGTCGCCCGCGGCGGCGGCATCTTCCCACTGGCCCCAGAAGTCGCTCCAGTCGTGCAGCACGTCCAGCACATAGGTCAGCAGGGGGGTGTCCAGCGCCTGTTCGGAAAGTTCCTGCTCCACATAGCCCAGACGGCAGCCCCGTGGCAGGATGACGCGCCCGCCGTCGGCAGGTTCCACTCCGGCCAGCAGCTTGAGCAGGGTGGACTTGCCGGTGCCGTTGGGCCCGCAGACGCACAGCCGCACGCCGGAATCCACTTCCAGCGAGAAATTGGTGAAGATGTCCCGTCCGCCAAAAGACTTGGACAGGTCCTGGATGGTGATTTTCACAGAAGTCCTTCGGCCTGATACCCGGCCACGGCCTCGGCCAGTCCTTCCGTCAGGGTGACGGCGGGGACGTAGCCCAGTTCCTGTTGTATGCGAGTGCCATCGCAAAGCCAGCCCTCATGGCGGGCTTCGCGGAATTTGTCCAGATTCCAGTTGGGGGCCCGTCCGCCGGGGCGCACGAGGCGGCAGGCCATGCCCCAGAGACCGGCCGCGCAGGCGGTCAGACCGAGCACGGGCACGGGCACGGGGATGAGGTGCGCCGGGCGGCCCAGCGCGCGGGCCATGCCCTCGTAAAAAGAGCGCATGGTGTGGACGCCGCCGTCGCTGACATGGTAGACGCCGCGGGCGTCCTCCCGGCAGAGCAGGAGCAGGGCCTGCGCGGCGTCACGCGCATGGACGACGGAGACGGGGAATTCCCGCTTCCAGCCGGGCAGGGCGGCCAGGCCGCGCTTGAGTCCCTGAAAGACCGGCAAAAGGCCGCGGTCCCCAGAGCCGTAGATGATGGGCGGGCGCAGGATGACGAGCCTGTCGCCCACGGCCCGGCCGAGGATCTGCTCCACCAGCAATTTTGACCAGCCGTAGGCGGAGACGGGCGCGCCGGGGCTGTCGTCGCCGCGTCCCGGGGCCACGGCGCAGGGGCCGCTGGCCGCCAGACTGGACACCAGCACCACACGCGGCAGGGGCTGTCCTTCCGCCCGCAGGCGCGTGAGCGCGTCGGCAAGCTGTTGGGCGGCGGTACTGTTGGCGCGCAGGTAGTCCTGCCAGCCCAGCCCGAAGAGCAGAGCCGCCATGTGGATGAGGATGTCCTGCCCGCGCAGGGCCTCCACAAGGCCGTCCCCGCGCGAAAGGTCTACCTGTGCCATCCGTATGCCGCTCGGCAGACCGTCCCGGCGGGAGGTGGTCCGCACGAGGCAGGTGATGTCCGCCCCGGCCGCCACGAGCAGCGGCAGCAGATGGCGGCCCAGAAAGCCCGTGCCGCCGGTGACGGCGACCTTTTTGCCGCGCAGATGCCCCAGGGCCTGCACGTCAGGCAGGGGCGACGTTCCAGCTGTCATGCCTCGATCTCCCGTCGGTAGAGTCGGTAACGTTTGGTGATGCGCCCGGAAAAATCCTCGATAAGGTCGTTGATGGCCGTATTGTCCTCCAGCACCCATGAGCCCTCAAGTCGGCGGAACTCAGGATGGCGGCGGGCCTTTTCCAGCAGGCAGTCCAGCAGGAGCAGGGGCAGGCCCAGCAGACGGTAGGCCGGGCGGATGCCGAAGAGCATGAGCCGGTAGCTGCCGCGTATCTCGGCCCGGCTCTTCCACCAGTGCCAGAGGGTGGAAAGTCCCAGCCTGCCGCGCAGGCGTCGCAGCAGCGGGGCCAGGTCAGGCATGGCCACCATGCCCGCCACCGGCTGCTCGTCATGGAAGAAGAGGACGAAATACTCCGGATCGAGGATGAGCTTCAATTCCTTGACCAGCACGTCGGACTCGGCTGGGGAAAGGGGGGTGAAGGCGAAGTTCTCGGCCCAGGACTCACGGTAGATGTCCAGCATGGCCCGGATGTCCGACGCAAGGGTGGCGCGGCGCGCCGTGCGCCAGGTAAAGCGTTTCTCCGCCTTGAGCCGCTCAAGCTCCGTCGTGAGCCAGTCCGGCAGGCGCAGCGTCTCGCGCTCGATGAGGTAGGCAAAGAGATCCTGCTCCTTGCGCAGGTGCCAGCTCTCCAGCAACTCGGCGTAATAGGGCGGGTTCCAGGGCATCATGAGCGCGGGCGGCTGGTCGAAGCCGTCCACCAGCAAGCCGCAGGTATAGTTGGTGGAGGGATTGAGCGGGCCGCGCATATGGCTCATGCCCTGTTCGGCCAGCCAGTCGTATGCGGCGGCCAGCAGGGCGTGGGCGGCCTTGCGGTCGTCGCGGCACTCAAAAAAGCCGAAGGCCCCGCAACGCGTCCCCGCGTAGGCATTGTATTTCTCGTCCACGATGGCCGCGATGCGCCCCACATCTTCCCCGTCCCGCCGGACAAGGAAGAGCTCGCGCCGGGCGTCGTCCCAGAAGGGATGCGCGCCGGGGGTGAGCAGCTTCATGTCGTCACGGAAAAGTCCCGGCGACCAGAGCGAACCCTCCGGATACAGGCTTGCCGGAAGCTCGACGAAACGCCGCAAAGCGGCTTCATCGGTCACACGTTCAATGACGGGAACGGCCATGCCGGATTCCTCCTGGAACTGGTTGCCTGTTTTGGGGGGAAGGGAAACCCCTCGCTCTGCTGTCGATGCCCGTAGGGCTCCTGCGTCGCCTAACGGGCACGGCCCTGCGGGCCGCCTTTCGGTCGCTCCCTTCCCCCCACGCCCCCCATCCCTTCCCCAGCGCGCTTTTACCGGGGAAGGGCGGGGATTTGTGACAAACATCCAGCAAAAGCAGACAAGTCAAAACTGATAGATGGGGTATCTTTGGGGGAGCTGCTTGCAGATATGGGCTTACCCCGTGACCAGCGCGCCGCGCAGGTCGTCCAGACTGTCGACATCCAGGCGGCGGCAGGCTTCCGGCAGGTCCTCAACCAGCGCAAAGGCCGCATCGGGCCGCATGAAGCTGGCCGTGCCGATCTGCACGGCGGAGGCTCCCACGAGGATGAACTCCAAAATATTCTCGGCCGTGGTGATGCCGCCGATGCCGATGACCGGGATGTCCACGGCCCGCGCCACCTGCCAGACGCAGCGCAGGGCCACGGGTTTGATGGCCGGGCCGGAGAGGCCGCCGATGACGTTGGCCAGACGCGGCGCGCGGCGGGCCACATCCACGGCCATGCCGGCAAGGGTGTTGATGCAGGAGAGCATGTCCGCCCCGGCGTCGGCCACGGCGCGGGCCATGCCCGCGATGTCGGTCACGTTGGGCGAGAGCTTGACGATGACCGGCTTGTGCGGCGCGGCGTCCACCACGGCGCGGGTGACGGCCGCGGCCTGGGCCGGGTCCTGTCCGAAGAGGATGCCGCCCTGTTTCACGTTGGGGCAGGAGATGTTGACCTCCAGCGCGGCCACGCCTTCGGCCTCGTCCAGCCGGGCGGCCAGCTCCGCGAATTCGGGGGCGGAGGTGGCATAGAGATTGGCCACCACGGGGGTCTGCTCCCAGGGCAGACGCGGCAGTTTGTCCCGCAGGAAGCTGTCCACGCCGTCATTTTGCAGGCCCACGGCATTGAGCATACCGGCCGTGGTCTCCACGATGCGCGGGCAGGGGTTGCCGTCGCGCGGCTGCAGGGAAAGCCCCTTGACCACCATGCCGCCCAGCCGGGACAGGTCGCCGTAGGGCGCGAATTCCGTCCCGTAGCCGAAGGTGCCGGAGGCGGTCATGACGGGATTTTTCAGGCGCAGCTCATGCCTGCGCCCACGAAGCGTAACGGAAAGATCCATGCTGCCCCCCCAGAAGAAGATGGGCGACGTCGGGCGACGTCTAAAGTTCGATCTGATCGGCCCAGAAGATGGGACCGTGATTGCAGGTCTGCACAAGGCCGCCGCGCTTGGCGGGCACGGGCCATGTCTCCGTGGTGCGGGTCACGCAGCCGAGGCAGGCCCCCACGCCGCAGGCCATGCGGTTTTCCAGCGAGAGCTGGCAGCGCGCGCCGTATTCCAGCGCGAAGCGCCGCACGGTCTTCAGGAAGGGCAGCGGCCCGCAGGCCAGCACCAGCCCCTTCTGCTCGGCATTGTCCCGGATGCGCTCCTGGAGGGTGAAGATGAGGTTGTCCAGGTCGCCGGGCTCGGTCTCGCGCAGGCTGTCCAGCGGCACATGTTCGTTGATGCTGTCCACGGGGTAGCAGCTCAACGGTTCGCGGTGCCCGAAGAGCATGGCCACGTTCCAGGGTTTGGGATGCTGGTTGACGTAGCCCACGAAGGGGGCGATGCCCATGCCGCCGGCCAGCAGCAGGGTGGGCGTCTCGGGCTCCACGGCAAAGCCGTTGCCCAGCGGCCCCCAGACGCGCACCTTGTCCCCCTCGCGCAGAGCGGCCATGCGCTGCGTCCCCTTGCCCTGCACCTGAAAGAAGCAGATGAGATGACGCGCGGTCATGTGACAGATGCCGAAGGGACGCGCCCACGGGATCTCCAGACCGAAGGATACCGGGCGCACCATGACGAACTGCCCCGGACGCCAGCCGTCCCAGTCCGGGCGGGTGAGGCGCAGGGCAAAGAAACGGCTGTCCTGACCGGTCTGCCCGAAGGGCACAAGGTCAAGCACCGTCAAGAGGCAGGAACTTTGCTGTGACATGGGGGCACTATAAAAAAGATGCCCGCTCCCGGTCAACTGCCCGAAAGGCGGATGTCGCCGCGTCAGCGGGGAGGCGTGTCGTGCGGCGGCGGGCGGGAGGGCCGCCGGAGCCTCTTCCCTTTTGCGGCGTTGCCGGATATGATAGTCCGTTCCGGTAGGCGCGCTGTGCGCCGCCCCTATATCCGCTCGGTGAGGAGAGACATCATGAGCAGAAAGTTGACCGTGGCTGTTGTGGGCGCTACCGGCGCCGTGGGTCGTGAAATGTTGAAGACCCTGCATGACCGTCAGTTCCCGGCCACGGAAGTGCGCGCGTTCGCGTCGGCGCGTTCGGCGGGCAGCAAGGTCCCCTTCGGTGACACGGAACTGACCGTGCAGGAGCTGAAGGAGGACGTGTTCGAGGGTATCGACATCGCCATCTTTTCCGCCGGCGGCGGCACGTCCGAGACCTTTGCGCCCCATGCGGCCCATGCGGGCTGCGTGGTGGTGGACAATTCCTCGCAGTGGCGCATGGACGACCGCTGTCCGCTGGTGGTGCCCGAAGTGAATCCCGACGCTCTGGCCGGACACAACGGCATCATCGCCAATCCCAACTGCTCCACCATCCAGATGCTCGTGGCCCTCAAGCCCATCTATGACGCCGTGGGCATCCGGCGCGTGGTGGTGTCCACCTATCAGGCCGTGTCCGGCACCGGGCAGAAGGGCCTCGAAGAGCTGGAACGCCAGACCCGCGATCTCTTCAACCTGCGCGATCCCGAGTGCAAGGTCTATCCTTACCGCATCGCCTTCAACGTGCTGCCGCACATCGACGTCTTCCTTGACAACGACTACACCAAGGAAGAAATGAAGATGACCAACGAGACCGTGAAGATCTTCAACGATCCCTCGGTCAAGGTGACAGCCACCTGCGTGCGCGTGCCGGTGTTCTTCGGTCATGCGGAATCCGTCAACGTGGAGACCGTGAAAAAGATGACCGCCAAGGAGTGCCGCATCCTGCTTTCCCAGGCGCCGGGGGTCAAGGTGTTCGACAATCCGCGCGAAAAGCTCTACCCCATGCCCGCCTACATCGCCGGAGATGACGAGACCTATGTGGGCCGCATCCGCGAGGATGAGAGCATCGAGAACGGCCTCAACATGTGGATCGTGGCCGATAACGTGCGCAAGGGCGCGGCGCTCAATGCCGTGCAGATCGCGGAAGAGCTGCTGCGGCGCGATCTCGTGCATGTGAAGGACCGCAACGTCTTCATGTCCTAGAGCGTTTTCCGTTTGGGACGCGAAGTGTTCCAAACCATGCGGCCTGTCGTTTCGCGGGAAAACGTGGTTTTTCCGCTCACGTTGGGCCGGGCGGCGCTGTGCTGCCGCCCCGCGTTCTGCCTTTTTCCATGGCAAAACGTTCCGGGCGGGTCGCCGGGACTGCCAACGAACAGCAACGGGCCGCCGGGTTCCGCGAGGGAGCGGCGGCCCTTTCCAAGGGGGCAATCATGGAAGCTGTAGGTTACGACGTTTATTTGCGCGCCCTGCTGGACGCGCCCCATCCCGGCGTGGACAAGGTGCTGGCCTTCTATGATCACCGCGTAGGCCATATCTGCAGGGATGCCCGGCTCATGCTGCTGCCGCTGGATGACCACCTCTGCCACCGGGGCGACGGCCTCTTTGAGAGCATCAACTTCCGCGACGGCAGGATATTTGCCCTCGACGAGCATCTGGCCCGTCTGCGCAACGGGACGGAAGCCATCCGCCTCGCGCCTCCCTGCCCGTGGGAAAAACTGCGTCAGCGCATCCTGGATGTGGCGCGCGCCTCCGGCGAGTCGCACGGCGACATCCGCCTCCTGCTGGGACGCGGGCCGGGCGGTTTCGGCATCTCCCCGGAAGAATGCCCGCAGTCCACGCTCTACATCGTGGCCATCCGTTCCCGTCTGCCCGAGGCGAGCGTCTACGAAAAGGGCCTGACGGCTTTCACCAGCGGCGTGCCCCCCAAGCAGCAGTATCTGGCCAAGATCAAGAGCACCAATTATCTGCCCAATGTCTTCATGGCCCGCGAAGCCCGCGAGAAGGGCATGGATGTGGCCGTCACCTTTGACGAACACGGCTGCATGTGCGAGGCGGCCATCGCCAATATCGGCATCGTGGACAAGGACGGCGTGCTCGTCGCGCCGGACATGCGGCACATCCTGGCCGGGACCTCCATGCAGGCAGCCTTCCGTGTGGCGCCGCAGCGTCTGCCCGTGGCGCAGCGCGATATCCGGCATGAGGATATCGTCGAGGCCCGCGAGATGCTGCTTTTCACCAGCGCCACGCTCTGCGTGGCCGTGACGCATTTCGACGGCAAGCCCATCGGGCAGGGCGAGCAGGCGGGCAGGCCCGGCCCCGTGGCCCTCTGGCTCAAGGATGCCCTGCTCGAACACATGCTTGCCACAGGTACGCCGTTCTGATGCGCATCCTCATCGTGGCCCTGCAGTCCCCGGAGGCCAGCCGCGCCGGAGACGGCGTTCCGGAGCCTGTCCCCTCTTCCCCGACCGCGTCGCAGGGATCGCTGCCCGGCGAGGCACGGGCCGAGCAGGAACAGGCGCTCGCGCTGGCGCGCGGTATGCGCGATGCCGGGCGTTGGGCGCCGCTCATCGTCTGCCGTCGGGAAAGCTGGCTGGCTGAGCGCGCGGGGGAACTGGGCCTGCCCTGCGTCACGCTGGGGCAGGGCGGCGCGGCGGGGACATTCGCCCGTCTGCGTCTCTGGTGGCGCTATCGGCGGCAGAAGCATCTGCTCATCCAGACGGTGGGCGTGGACGCCGTGGGCTGGGGCGCGCGCCTCGCCGCCTGGCGGCGTCCTTTCGGGGAACGGGCCACGCTGCTGGCACATGCCTTCCCCGTGCGGCCACCGTCGGCCGAATTCCTCCGTTCCCGACGCAGTCGCGACCTGCTGGCCGCGCGAAAGATATTCTGCGGCAGCGAGCACGTTCGCGAACGTCTGCACGACGCCGGGTGCAACGAAGATTCCTCCCGCATCGGCCTGCCCGGCGAACGGCTGGAACGCTTCCTCCCCTGCGTGGATGCCGACCGCCTGCGGACGGAGCCGACGCCCCGGCGTGAGGGGGCGAACTTCATTTTTGCCATGACCGAGAGCTTCCTGCCCCAGTCCGGCGCGCTCCCCGTGCTGCAGGCCATGCTCCTGCTCAAACAGCAGACCGATCTGCCGCCGTGGGAAGTGCGCCTCTTCGGCAACGGCGCTCGCTGCGGCGAGATCTGGGAGGAAGCGCGGGCCCTCGGCGTGGAGTCCCGCCTGTGCCTGCTGGGGCCGCAGCCCCTTGCCGAGGCCCTGCGGCGTTGCGACGTGTGGCTGGCTCCGGGACAGGCCGATGCGGAAGCTCCTTCCACCTTCTGGGCGGGGTTCGTGGCCGGACTGCCCGTCATCTACAGCCTGAGCCATCTGCATCGTGAATTCCTGGGGCATGACCGCCCCTGTCTGCCCCTGTCCTCCATGTCGCCGGAAAAACTGGCGGAAGCCATGCGCCTCCCTCTGCGTGACGCGGAGGCCCGCGCCCGGCTTGCGGCGCAGGCCAGGCAGGCCGCCGCCGCTGTCGATGGCGCGGCGCTGGCCGAACATCTCCGCGAGACCTATACCCAATGGGCCAATGCCTGGGGCTGGCTTGACGCCGCCGATCACGAAGCCCTTGCCGCCTCGCAGGGAGATGCGGCTGCCGTGCCGCCGGAAAACGCCGTCGCGTCGCAAAAAGGTACCGCTCCCGCGTCCACATCCTCGAACGAGCGCCCGCCCGCAAGCGGAGACGCCTCCGAAACGGCATCCCCGGCATCTTCTCCGGCTCCCGATCGGCCCCGCACCTCCAAACCACGGACGAAAAAGCGTCCGCGCGAGAACGCATGAAATGTAAGATCTGCAAGGCGCAGGCCGTGGTGGCCCTGCGCAGCCACAATGCCGCCTTCTGTCCTGATTGCTACCTCGACTTCTTTTCCCGGCAGGTCGCCAGAGGGATCGAAGGCCAAAAGCTCTTCACCCGGGATGAGCGCATCCTCGTGGCCCTTTCCGGCGGCAAGGATTCGCTGGCCCTCATGCTGGAACTTTCCCGGCAGGGTTACGACGTGACCGGCCTGCACATCGACCTCGGCATCCCCGGTTCCTCACAGGCCGCCCGCGCCGTGGTGGAACGCTTCTGCGAGCGGCACGGCCTGCGGCTCATGGTCAAGGACATGACCGCCGAGGGGCTGCCCATCCCACTGGTCAAGGAACGCCTCAACCGCCCTGTCTGCTCGGCCTGCGGCAAGATAAAGCGCCACTTCTTCAACAAGGCCGCGCTGGATGGCGGCTTTGACGCCCTCGCCACCGGCCACAACCTTGATGACGAGGTGGCGCGCCTGTTCAGCAATACCCTGCGCTGGGATACGGCCTACCTCTCGGATCAGGGCCCGCGCCTCGACGGCGAGGACGGCTTTGCCCGCAAGGTCAAACCCCTCTGGCGGCTCACCGAGTTCGAGACCGCCAATTACGCCTTCCTCATGGGCATCGAACACCACGTCGCCGCCTGCCCCTACAGCCCCGGCGCCAGCTTCTCCGTGCTCAAGGGCATCATGCAGCGCCTCGAAGCCGCCATGCCCGGCCGCAAGCTGGACTTCTATCAGGGCTTCCTCCAGCGCGGACGTCCCGTATTCGCTCACCGCGAAGCCGAACACGGCGACCCCCTCGCCCCCTGCACCCGCTGCGGTTACCCCACCTCCTCCGGCGATACCTGCGGCGTCTGCCGCATCCGCGCCGCCCTGGCTGGAGAGCAGGCGTAGAGCCTTTTTATTAGAGATGTAGATGAATTGGGGGGAAGGGGAACCCCTCGCGTTGCTGTCGATGTCCGTAAGGCTCCTGCGTCGCCTAACGGACACGGCCTGCGGCCGCCTTTCGGTCGCCGCCGGCGCGGGAGGGGTTCCCCTTCCCCCCAAGCCCCCCATCCCTTCCCCAGCGCGCTTTTGCCAGGGAGAACCTGTGTCAAATATTTCCCCCAATTTTTTGCGGGAATGTCGCGGAGGACAGGCGTTCGTCTCGTTACGGCATATCCCTCTGACATGTCACCGGGGGACGGGGGAGACGGCGGGAGGCTGTCGTGCCGCGTCATCCCGTCTGTGACCCTGACAAAAGTTTTCGGAAGGGAGAGGGGGAGAGGGAGACCCTTTTCCAAAAGGGGCTCCTTCTCCCCCTCGTAAAAAAACGCTCCGGCGCAACCGGAGGGCGGGGATTTTTTTGCTGTCGTGCTGCGTATCCTTCTGATATGCTGCCGGGGGACGGAGGAGACGGCGGGAGGCTGTCGTGCCGCGTCATCCCGTCTGTGACCCTGACAAAAGTTTTCGGAAGGGAGAGGGGGAG
>NZ_CALVHE010000045.1 GCF_944327235.1 uncultured Desulfovibrio sp. | reverse complement strand
TCGCCGCTCATCTTGAGCTTGACCACCTGCGCCGTCCCGGTCTTGCCGCCCATGTCGGCGTCCTTGCGGCCCACCACGCGGGCCGTGCCGCCATTGGCGGTCTTGCGCATGGACTCCACGATGAAGCGCAGGGTCTCCAGCCTGCCGGGGATGCGTCCGCGCACCTCGCGCGGCGCGTCGTTGAGCAGCTGGGGCTTGAGCAGGTTGCCGCCGTTGAGCAGCGCCGAGACGTACACGGCCATCTGCACCGGCGTCACCAGCGTGTACCCCTGTCCGATGGAGACGTTGTACGTCTCGCCGCGGACCCAGGGAGCCTTGAAGCGTCGGCGTTTCCACTCGCGGGAGGGCACGAGGCCGGAACGCTCGTGCGGCAGGTCGATCCCCGTGGGCGAGCCGAAACCGCTGGCCTTGGCGAAAGCTTCCAGCTTGTCTATGCCCAGCCGCTCGGCCATGATGTAGAAATAGACGTCGCAGGAGTTGATGAGGGCGGACTCCAGGTTCATGCTGCCGTGACCGCCGCGACGCCAGCAACGGAAGATCTGATTGCCCAGCTTGACCTGACCGGGACAGAAGACGGTCTCATAACGGCTGATGCCGTTTTCCAGAAAAAAGACGCCCATGAGCAGCTTCCAGACCGAGCCCGGCGGATAGACGCTCTGGATGACGCGATTTTGCAGCGGGAAGCGGTTGCTGGTGCGCAGAGCGTCCCAGTCGCGTTTGGAGATGCCCGCGGCAAAAAGATTGTTGTCATAGGCCGGTGAGGTCACCAGCGCCCGCAGCTTGCCCGTATCCGGCTCCATGACCACCACGCAGCCCGCTTCGCCGGACAGGGCGTTCCAGGCGGTCTCCTGCAGGTCCCGGTCGAGGGAGAGGCTGATCTCCTCGCCGCTGCGGGGCTCCTCGCGCAGGGTCTTGCCCAGCATACGCCCGTGTGCGTCCACCTCCACGCCGTACAGGCCCTTGCGGCCGCGCAGACGCTGCTCCAGCTTGTATTCCAGCCCCTGCTTGCCCACCAGATCGCCCATGGCCAGGTCAGGATCCTTTTCCATCTCTTTTTCATTGGCTTCGGCCACATAACCAAGCACATGGGCAAAAAGATCCTTCTCTGGATAGCTGCGCTTGCTGTGCACGGAGATCTCCAGTCCCGGCCAGTCGATGAGCTCGGCCTCGATGCGGGCCACCAGCTCGAAATCCATGTCCGTGACCATGAGCAACGGCTCGAAGGACTTCACCTTGAAACGGTCGACCTGATATTTCTCCCAGACCTGCTCCAGCGGGATGCCGGTCCACTGGCTGATCTGGGCCAGCGTCGCCGGGATGTCGTTGCAGTCCTCCCGGATGAGCGCCAGGCCGCAGGCCGTACGGTTGTCGGCCAACACCTTGCCGCTGTCGTCCAGGATGCGCCCGCGGGGGGCGAAGATGCGTTCCTCACGCAGACGGTTGGCCTGGGCCTGACGCGAGAACTCCTCCCCTCTGTGCATCTGGAGATACCAGAAGCGGGAAACGAAGACGAAAAAAAAGATGGCCACCAGCCCCTGCAACAGCAGGGCCCCGGTGCGGGGCGGCTGGTATCCTTCATTGTCCACCTGCTGCGGCCCGAACCAGCGGGGACGCCGGGACTTTTCCGGCTGCTGCAGCGAAGGACTGAGGGAGGGATCGGCGGGACGATTATGCTTCACGCGGCAATACCCAGCGGCGCAGACCGGCCAGCAGCCACCAGGCCACGGGCACATAGAGCGCCTGAATGAGACTCTTGTCCAAGGTCCCCTGCGCATCGAAACCGGGAACGTCCTGCAGGGGCGCCATCAGCCAGGCAATGCCGAAATAGGCGGCGCCGAACCATGTGGAGAGCAGGAGGACAAAGAAAAAATTGTTCACCTCGAACAGCCAGCGCCCCAGCTTGTAGAGCAGCACGAGAGCCGTATACCAGACCACGCTGCTGCCGAACAACCCGGTGCCCATGCCCTCCTGCAGGATGATGAACACCGGCAGGAGCCAGGCCAGGTTGCGGTAGTCCCGGTCTTCCAGCAGCAGGATGAGGCCCACGGCGAAGGCGTCCAGCCCCGGCACGACGGATTGCAGGGCGATGCCGGCCACGATGAAGACCGCCCACCAGCATACATGACGCAGCATGTTCATGGCAGCGGTTGGGCCGTGGCGGGCAACGGCGGCCCCACGAACTCCGGTGGCGGCCCGCTGGGCAGGTTGGGGCGGACGATGCCCGTGGATTCCAGCAGGAGCACTTCCTCAAGATTGCGCAGATCCACCAGCGGCTGCGCCTTGATGGTCAGGAACTGATTGTAGTTGGAAGGCTCGGCGCTGATGACGCGGGCCACGGGGATGCCCTTGGGATACTTGCCGTCCAGCCCGGAGGTGACCAGCACCTCGCCCGGACTGACCGGCGTGCCGAGCTGGGCGAAACGCACCTCGAGATGCTGGTGCACGCCCTGCCCGGACAGGATGCCGGAGACGCGGCCTTCCTGCGAAAACACGGCGATGCGGCTGCCGGGGTCGGTCAGCAGGAGCACCGTCGCTGAATGCGGACTGGCGCGCAGCACCCGGCCCACCAGACCGAGCTGGGTCACCACCGGCGTCCCCGGACGCCCTCCGGTGCTGTAGCCCCGGTTGATGGTGATGCTGTCCAGCAGGCCGTTGGGGCCCATGCGCCCGGCCAGCACCCGCGCGCCCACGGGCTTCCAAGCCTCGTCCACGGGCAGCTCCAGCAGCTTGCGCAGGCGGCGCAGCTCGGCCAGATCCTCGCCGGCGGCCATCATGCGGGCCTCCAGCTCCTCCAGACGGGCCTTGAGCCGCTGGTTCTCCTCGCGTACGCCGACCAGATCGAAATAGTGATCCCACGTCTCGCTGATGCCGCTCTCCACAGCATGGACGAAGGAAAGCACCGTGCCCGTGACTTCCAGCCCCAGCATCCCGGCAAAATCGTCCAGAGCGCGCGTGCGCTGATTCCAGGTGAACATGCCCAGAAACAGGATCAACAGCGTTCCCGCGATGAGAAGGAGTCGGCGAAAGGTCACAGGCTGTTCCGTTGTACGGCGGGCGGCGGACGTACCCCCTTCCTGCCGCGTCTCCCCCTTTTCGTGACGCAAGACCCTCCGGCGTATCCGTTACCGGTCGCACGGAGGGCACTGGCATCCGCAAAAAAGGATCAGCCGGGCAGGGCATCCCCACGCAGGACCACGGCTTGCCGCCTGTCCGCGCGTCGGGATATGCGTACGGGCAGTCGCCCTGTCTTGCCGGTTAGTCGATGCACACTTCCTTGAGCACGCTCAGGTTGTCCAGAGCCTTGCCGGTCCCCACCACCACAGTGGAGAGCGGGTCATCCACCACCGTGATGGGCAGGGAGGTCTCCTCGCGCAGGAGCTGGTCGAGCCCCTTGAGCAGCGCGCCGCCCCCGGTCAGCACGATGCCGCGGTCCACGATGTCGGCGGCCAGTTCCGGAGGCGTCTGTTCCAGCGCGATGCGCACCGCCTGCACGATGCTGTCCACCTGCTCGGAGATGGCCTTGCGCACTTCCTCGGACGTGATGATGATGTTCTGCGGGATGCCCGTCACCAGATCGCGCCCCTTGACCTCGAGCTGCTGTTCGGGATCCAGCGGGTAGGCGGAAGCGATCTTGATCTTGATCTCTTCGGCCGAGGATTCACCGATGAGCATGTTGTACTTGCGCTTGACGTGGGTCATGATGGCTTCATCCATCTTGTCTCCGCCCACGCGCACGGAGCGGGAATAGACGATGCCCGCCAGCGAGATGACCGCCACTTCCGTGGTGCCGCCGCCGATGTCCACCACCATGTTGGAGGTCGGCTCCTGGATGGGGAGATCCGCGCCGATGGCCGCGGCCATAGGCTCTTCGATGAGGTAGACTTCCCGCGCACCGGCGGACTGGGCGGATTCCTTCACCGCACGCTTCTCCACCTGGGTGATGCCGGTAGGCACGCAGATCATGATGCGCGGGCGCACAAGACGGCGGGAATTGTGGACCTTGGCGATGAAGTGGCGCAGCATGGCTTCCGTCACTTCAAAATCCGCGATGACGCCATCCTTCATGGGACGGATGGCCTCGATATTGCCGGGGGTGCGGCCCAGCATACGCTTGGCGTCCTGCCCCACGGCGAGCACGACCTTGTTGCCGCGCGAATCGTTTTTTACAGCCACCACCGACGGCTCGCGCAGCACGATGCCCTGTCCCTTCACATAGACACAGGTATTGGCCGTACCGAGGTCAATGGCCAGGTCATTGGAGAAAATCCCCAGAGCGAAATCCAGAATCTTGGACATGGATGAAGCTTGCCTCGCTTTGCAGGTATGCGTATGGTTTCGGCTGCCTGAAAAACGGCAACAGGCCGTATGGGACAAGAAGGGGAAACAGCAGTCGCCCGCGCCATACGCGGAGGTTCAGCCGCTTTTGTTCGACTAAATCCGGTCGCAAGTCAAGCTTTGGAAAGGTCGGTACAAAAATTTTCCCTACCTTCCGCATACCTGCGAAACCCGCCAAAAAGGCGAAATACATGCTTCTCTGGCATACTTTGGCAACATGGTTCCGCCGCCGCTACGGCAGCCGGGTGCAAAAAATTCCACTGGACGCTCGCGCCTCCTGTCCCAACCGGGACGGCACGCTCTCCCGCGCGGGCTGCACCTTCTGCAATGCGGTCGGTTCAGGTTCAGGTCTCGGCGCTCTCCCCCTGGCCGAACAGTGGGCGCGCTGGCAGGCCAAATATGTCGCCACGGACAGCGACCGGCTGTTCATGGCCTACTTGCAGGCCTATTCCAATACTTACGGCCCGGCGTCCCGTTTGCGCCGTCTGCTCGACGAGGTGGCACGCCTGCCGGGGTGCATGGGCATAGCCGTAGGCACGCGGGCCGATTGTCTGGATGCGGAAAAACTGGCCCTGCTGGCCGGTTGCGGGCTGCCGGAGATCTGGCTGGAGATCGGCCTGCAAAGCGCCTCGGACGCCACGCTGGCCCGCCTCAACCGCGGGCATGACGCCGCATGTGTGGCAACGGCCGTCAGGCAGGCGGCAGCGGCCGGGCTCCAGGTCTGCCTGCATCTCATGGCCGGCCTGCCGGGAGAGGACGAACAGGATTTCCTCACTTCGCTGGACTGGGCGCTGGCCCTGCCCATAGCGGGCCTCAAACTGCATAATGTCTATGTGCCGCACGGCACGGCGCTGGCCGCCCAGTACGCCGCCGGGGACTATCGCCCGCTGGCCCGGGATGAATATGTGGATATGGTCTGCGCCGCCCTGCCCCGCATCCCCTCGCGCATCGTCCTGCACCGCCTCCAGGCCGACCCGGCTCCGGGCGAACTGCTGGCCCCGGCCTGGGCCGCCGAGAAACGGGGCATCATCACCGATATCCGGCGGGCACTGGCCGCCCGCGGCCTCTGGCAGGGCTGCCGGGCCGACGTGCCCGACGCCCGCCCCGCATGGTACGGGGGCTGAGGCCCCGGCTGGCGGACCGAGCAGGAGCTGTTGAGACTATGCGTTGTTTTTTGGGGAGAGGCAGGGGCCCGAAACAAGCCCGCCCCCGGAGATGGGGGCGGAACGCGTATGGTCACTACACCTTATCCAGAGCAATAGGTTCTAAAATTCGTGCCGACAGGCCTTAATCTTCCTGCTCGCCCGAGGCCGCGTCGAAAAAGTCCGCGATCATCTCCGTCACGATATCCAGATAGCGGGGCAGATCGCGCTCGAAGGTCTCCGGCGAGACCAGCGCTTCCACCGAAAAACGCAGGGCAAAACCTTCTTCATCGTCGAACACGATGACCTTGCCGACCTTGTAGGCCTGAGAGATGGCGGCGGCCAGCGCATAGCAGGCGTCGTGCAGCTCCTCGTCGATATCCTCGAAGCCCGCGCCCAGAGAGATGTAGTCCGGGTCGTCGTCATCGTGCAGCAGGGTCATGGAGATGTCTTCGTGAGTGAAGTGGATGTCCCCGTCCTTGTCGGCTTCGCCCTGGATATTGTGCCGCTGCATGATGTCCAGCAATTCCTGCGTATTCATGGAGGCTCCTTGTTTGTCTGTGCCGATCGCGGATCAGCGTTTGGGATTGATGATGGCGCCGCGCTCTTCCAGTTCCAGTTTCTGGTTGATGAGGCGGCAGACCTTGTGAAAACGGGCATTGACGGCTTGAAAGGTCTTGAGACGCGCGGCAAAGGCCGGTCCGGCGGCGGCCATGCGCTCCTCGAAGCGCCGCAGCGCCCAGTCATAGAGGGCGCTGTCCAGCGCATTGCACTGGGCGGCAAGCTCCCTGTCCTCCGCGCTGATGGGAGCAAAGCCCGAAGGATTGAGCATGTTCTGCTTCTCGTAGAAGATCTCCTCCAGACCGATGCGGTCGGCCAGCATGAGCAGGGAGGCGTCAAAATGATCCTGCACCCCGAAAAAGAACAGATGCTCCAGATTGTGCCGGGCCATATCCAGAAGCTCGTCCCCCGGCATGTCCTCACGGAAGCAATGGGCCAGGGTATGCGTCATGAAGTTGCGTCCACGATAGCGCAAGCCCTTTTCCCGGCTGGTGAGGTAGTCTCGAAAGCTGATCTGCTCGTCGTTGAGGCGGGCATACAAATGATTGGACGGCCAGCTCTTCTGGAAGCGGTACTCGGAGATGATGCGCGCCACCGGTTCGCGCAGCAGGGTGAAGATGCGTACCTCCCGGTCATAGAAGCGCGGCGGCTCCACGGACTGGGGCATGAGGTGGCCGATGACGAGCCGGATGCCGTCCAGCTGCGCGGGTTCAAGCTCCCGGCAACGTTCGTAGTCCTCGCGCTGGTAGATGCTCAGGATCTCCTCCGGCGCGAAATTGGCCTTGAGCACGGTATTGAGCGTCGTGCCGCCCGTACGCGGCATGTGCAGAAAAAACAGCATGGGCGGCATGACTCCTCCTTGCGGACCGTATCTCCGATCCCGGCGGACCATGTTACATGGGTCACCCGCGGCAGGCAAGGGCGGCGCTTGCGTGTCGGCGGGCAGTCTGGCATACTGCCGCGGCAAACGGCGCGAGGATGGGTTCCGGAGGACGGCCCCCGGCGGCAGCGCCTTTTTCCACGTCCGGCAAGGAGCGGCAATGCGGGCGGAACTTCTGCTTTTCGACATCGGCAACACGTCCACCAAGATAGGTCTGGCCGATGCGGAACGTGTGCTGACGACCTATTCTCTGCGCACCGATGCCGAACAGACCGCCGACAGCCTGGGCCTGAGCCTGCTGGCCCTCTGCGGCCATGCCGGTCTGGACATGGCCAGCGTGCGCGCCTGCATGGTGTCCTCCGTGGTGCCGGACTTCACCCCCATCCTGCGCGAGGCCCTGACCCGCTATGTCCGGCGGCCCGTCTTTTTCGTGCCCGCCGATGTGCCCCTGCCGCTGGAGAACCGCTACGCGCGTCCGGAGCAGGTCGGGGCGGACAGACTGGTGGGCGCGTATGCGGCCCGTCGTCTCTATCCCGGACCGGAGTCGCTCATGGTCGTGGATTTCGGGACCGCCGTCACCTTCGACTGTATCGCCCGGGATGTCTACGAAGGCGGCCTCATCTTTCCCGGCCCCAAGACGGCGCTGGCCGCGCTGGCGCGTCATGCCGCCCAGCTCACGCGCGTGGACCTCGAAGTGGACGCTCTGGTGCCCGCCGTGGGACGGGATACGGTCACCAGTATCCAGCACGGCCTGGTCTTCGGTTTCGTGGGCATGGTGGAAGGTCTTGTGGCCCGCCTGCGTCCCCAGCTCCCGGGTACGACGCGCATCCTGGCCACGGGCGGCTTTGCCCAGTCCATCGCCCGTCTGAGCCCGGTTTTTGACGAGGTGCTGCCCTCCCTGCTGCTGGAAGGGTTGCGCCGTCTATTTTATGAATGCCGTCCCGCGTAGGACGTTTTGCCCTTGAAAAGGGCATGACGCGAGGCAACGGCACAGCGCCGCCCGGCCAGCAATGAGCGGAACACCGCGTTTTTTTCCGCGAAACGGCAGGCCATATGGTTTGGAATGCGAAGTGTTCCAGACTGAAAATGCTCCAGGGAGCGCCGTTTTTTGCCGCACGCAGCGCATGGGCGCGCGACGGCTTTTTGCCATACCCGCCCTCCTCCGGGAGAGCCCAACACTAGGAGCAGCCATGAGCAGCATCGCCTCTGTCTACGGTCGCGAGATCCTCGATTCGCGCGGCAATCCCACTGTGGAAGTTGAAGTCACACTCGAATCCGGCCACAGCGCCCGGGCGGCCGTGCCTTCCGGCGCTTCCACCGGCAGCCGCGAAGCCCTCGAAATGCGCGACGGCGACAAGGAACGCTTTGGCGGCAAGGGCGTCACCAAGGCCGTGGAGAACGTCAACGGCGAGATCGCTGATGCCCTGCTCGGCCTTGACGTGCTGCATCAGGTGCAGATCGACAACACCCTCATCGATCTGGACGGCACGGACAACAAGAGCCGCCTCGGCGCCAACGCCATGCTCGGCGTGTCCATGGCCTGCGCCCGCGTGGCTGCCGAATACCTCGGTCTGCCCCTCTACAAATATCTGGGCGGCGTCAACGCCAAGGTGCTGCCCGCGCCCATGATGAACGTCATCAACGGCGGCGCGCACGCTTCCAACAATCTGGACATCCAGGAATTCATGATCATGCCCCTGCGTGCCCAGAGCTTCCGGGACGCCCTGCGCATGGGTGCGGAGATCTTCCATGTGCTCAAGAAGATCCTGGAAAAGGACGGACACTCCACCGGCGTGGGCGATGAAGGCGGTTTTGCCCCCAACTTCAAGAACCATGACGAAGCCTTCTCCTACCTCATCAAGGCCATCGAGGAAGCGGGCTACAATCCCGGCAGCGAAGTGGCCCTGGCCATCGACGCGGCCGCGTCCGAATTCTACAAGGACGGCAAATACGTCCTCAAGGGCGAGAACCTGAGCCTCAACAATGCCGAAATGGCCCAGTGGCTGGAAGAGTTCACCCGCAAGTACCCGCTCATCTCCATCGAAGACGGCATGGCCGAAGGCGACTGGGACGGCTGGACCATGCTCACCGGCAGCCTCGGTGACCGCATCCAGCTGGTGGGCGACGACGTTTTCGTGACCAATCCGGCCATCCTGGCCGAGGGCATCGCTGAGGGCGTGGCCAACTCCATCCTCATCAAGCTCAATCAAATCGGCACGGTCACTGAAACGCTGGATACCATCGAAATGGCCAAGGAAGCCGCGTACACCACGGTCATCTCCCACCGTTCCGGCGAGACCGAGGACAGCTTCATCGCTGACCTCGCCGTGGGCGTCAATGCCGGTCAGATCAAGACCGGTTCGCTCTGCCGCTCCGAACGCATGGCCAAATACAACCAGCTGCTCCGCATCGAAGAGGAACTGGGCGACGGCGCGGAATTCTTCGGCCCCATGCTGGCCGAATACTACGCCATCGAGCAGGGCTAGAACGTTTTGCCCTTGCAAAAGGCATGACGCGAGGCGGCGTCATAACGCCGCCCGGCCTCAACCAAGCGGAAGAAGCGCATTTTTTTCCGCGAAGCGACAGGCCGTAAGTTTGAAACGCAAAACGTTTCAAACTGAGAACGCTCCAGACGATCACAACGGGTGGGGGCGCGTGGACGGATCCCGCGCGCCCTCCCCCGTACGACGATTTTTCTCCGCACGCGCGCGTCCAGAGCGCGAGGAATCTTCACAGGGGACACGGTCAACCGTCCCCGACGGGGAAGGCGATGGAGGTTGTCCCATACGGGCTAGCGCCAGGCCTTTCCTCTTTCGTTACCGTTCGTGCCGGGCTTTCTCCGCACCGTGTTTCCGATCAGCTTCCCCGGCCGCCAGCGAAGCTTTTCCCTCCGTCCAAAGGAGCCGCCATGGGTGCCCCCCTCATCGCCTACGGCCTGCTGGCCGTGGCCATCACCGCCGAGACTTTCGCCACCTCCTGCCTCAACGCCTCCCAGCAGCTCAGTCGCCTTTGGCCGACGCTGGGCAGCATCGCGGGCTACTGTGTCTCCTTCACCTGCCTCGCCCAGGTGCTCCGCTATCTGCCGGTGGGCATCGCTTACGCCATCTGGTGCGCGCTGGGCATCATCCTCGTGACGCTCATGGGCTATCTCTGGTTCGGACAGAAAATGGATGTCCCCGCCCTTGTCGGCATGGGACTGATCATCGCCGGTGTGCTGGTCATCCAGTTGTTTTCCCACACGGCGCACCACGCCTGACTACGACGTTTTTTCTCTTCGTTTTTGCGACACGCGTCCCGCTCGCTCGGACGGAAAGACAACATGCCCGTGGACTAGATGTAGAGAGTCAACATGTTGTTCACACTCTGCCCAGGCATGAAGCTGGAGGTTTTCTCCCAAGAGCCGAGTGGAGACGCACGAAGTTATAGTGATACGTCCAGACAAGTAGGCTGTCCTTTTCCGTGAGTGGGAGTAGTTTGCGCGTACGCCCACTCTTTCAATGCCGTCTGGCTAAATCGTTCTACCTTGACATTGGTTTGTGGTCGGTACGGGCGGGTCCTCTTATGCTGGATACCGAACTCGCGACATGCTTCACGAAATTTGCGGGATGCGTAGCAGGTCCCATTATCCAAAGGACTCGCTCGATCTTCATTCCGCGCGCCGTATACTAGGCAAGAGCTAACCAGAGGGGTTCCACGGCCGATAACACCGTCTCGTCCGGGAGGATCGCCGTATGAGCCACGCGCAAAACGTCATCACCCCCAATTGTAATATACCCAGCTTGGACGTCTACGGCAGACTTGCCGGGCCCCCCGCTTTCCAGTGGCAACACCGTTTCCTTGTAAATTTCACAAGCTAAAAAAATACTGCTATTTATATTTAAACACAAAACAATATGCAAAAAGCGACAGAATGACAATATCTTTACTGATATTGAGCAAAAAATCGACTCTCTCATAGCTTAATACAGCACTAGTTTCTCAATAATTATTCTTGATTGGCCTATTGAACGGCCGATTTCTCATGTGCAACAAGATTTCAAAACCATCATCGATGACCAGAAAAAAATTCTTCAACTACAAGCTGATAGACAAGCATCTCTGAACTGCAAACTATTTTTATCATGCGAATCGCTCTGGGGAACCTAGATTCAGTGAGCAGACGAATAGACTGCTCCGTCAACTTCCCCCCGCCTGAAACTTCTGGAGCTGCGGGAGCAAGAGATAGCGCGGGCGAGGCCCTCATAAGCCACCGCCCGCGCAAAAAGTTCAGTAACAAGACAACTATGAAAAATAAGGGAATACCTGATATTCTTTGTGCCAACTTTCGTTTGACAATCTGTACCCCAAAGGCCCCTTCCCCCTCACGAAACCCTTTATCTTTCAAAATAGGTATAGCCGCGCAGGCCGTCCTCGAAGCATTGGAGGATGGCGTAGCGGTCGCTGGGGGAGATGCGCTTTTCGCGCACGGCGCGTTCGGCCGTGCTGCGCAGCTCATCGAGGATGCGGCGGGGATCGTATTCCACGTAGCTCAGGATATCGGCCACGGAGTCGCCGCGGATCTCGCGGACGTATTCGTAGCTGCCGTCGTCGGCGCAGCGGATGGAGACGACGTTGGTATCGCCCATGAGGTTATGCAGGTCGCCCAGCGTTTCCTGATAGGCCCCCACGAGGAAAGCGCCGAGGTAGTATTCCTCGCCGTCGCGCAAGGGGTGCAGATCGAGGGTATGTTTGAGGCCCTGCGGATCGATGAAGTGATCGATGCGGCCGTCGGAGTCGCAGGTGATGTCCGAGATGATGCCCTGACGCGAGGGGAACTCGTTCAGCCGGTGGATGGGCATGATGGGGAAGAGCTGATCTATGGCCCAGGAGTCCGGCAGGGACTGGAACACGCTGAAATTGCCGTAATAGATGTCCGCCAGACTGGCGTCGATGTCCTGCAGATCGCGGGGCACGGTCTTGAGGCGGCGCTTTTCCTCAGCGATGCGCAGCATGATGGCCCAGAAGAAGCGCTCGGAGAGCGTGCGCTGCCGCAGGTTCACCCGTCCGGCGGAAAAGAGCTGCCGCATCTCGTCCCGGTAATAAATGGCGTCGTTGTAGCATTCCTGAAGGTTGCGCAGGGTGATGCCGGAAAGCACCTCGCGCAGGTTGCGTACCGGTTCGGGCGTTTCTTCGCCCAGCGTCTCGGGCAGCTGCACCTCTTCCACGGCGCTCACGTCCAGGATATTGAAGAGCAGGACGGAATAGTAGGCCACGGTAGCGCGTCCGGACTCCGTGATGATGTGCGGATGCGGGATATCCTGCTCATCCAGGATGCTCATGATGGCTTCCACGACGTCGGTGCTGTATTCGTCCAGCGTATAGTTGCGGGAAGAGATGTAGTTGGTGTGCGAGCCGTCATAGTCCACGGCCAGACCGCCGCCCAGATCGAGGTAGCCCATGGGCGCGCCTTCCTGCACAAGGCCCACATAGAGCCGGGCCCCTTCCATGACGCCGCGCCGGATATCGCGGATGTTGGAGAGCTGCGAGCCGAGGTGGTAATGCAGCAGCCGGAAGCAGTCGAGCATACCCTGCGCCTTGAGCTTGTCCACGATATCCACGATCTGCGAAGCGCCGAGACCGAAGGTCGAACGTTCGCCGCCGGAATCGGTCCAGTGGCCTCCGGCCTTGACGGCCAGCTTGGCCCGCACGCCGATATTGGGCCGGACGCCCAGCGCCTTGCTGCGTTCCAGCAGCAGGTCCAGCTCACCGGGCATCTCCATGACGAAATGGACGTTGAAGCCCAGCCGCTGAGCCTGCAGGCCGAGGTCGAAAAACTCTTCATCCTTGTAGCCGTTGCAGATCAGGCAGGCTTCCGTGTCGCGCATGAGGGACACGGCGGCGATGAGCTCGGCCTTGGAACCCACTTCCAGACCGTGGTGATAGTTGGCTCCGAACTGGGCGATCTTTTCCACCACCTGCTGCTGCTGATTGACCTTGATGGGGAAGACGCCGCGGTACTGCCCCTTGTAGCCCAGGTTCTTGATGGCCTTGCGGAACGAATCGTGGATATTGCTGATGCGCGCATCCAGGATATTTTCCACGCGCAGGAGGACGGGCATGTCATAACCGCGCTCGTGCAAACCGGCGATGATCTCCGTGATGGGGATCTGCGGCCCCTTGGGTCCCTGTGGGCAGATGACCACATCCCCGTTGTCGGCCACGTTGAAATAACCGGCCCCCCAGTTGCGGATGCCGTAAAGTTCGATGGAATCTTCCACACGCCACTGCTGCAAGGCACGGTTTTTCGCCACTCTGCTTCCTCCGTGAGGCTGGATGTTCGACATGGGCCGCGGCAAACAAGACGCGCCCTGCCATCCGCTCCAACGGGGATGCGCAAGGCGCGCGCCAAGTGGGCGCATTGTACGTTGAAGCGTTGCAAAGTCAATGCCGCCGCCGGCCCCGTCCGGCGGGCCCGGAGCGCCTCTCTTTACCTTCATGACCCGTCAGGTTATGTCTTACGACGGAAAACAGAGTGAACCCGGCCCAAGGAGCTTTCATGTCCAATCCCCTCCGCCAGAAAAAAACGCCCGGCAAGGAGGAAAGCACGCGCCCCGGCATCCCGCTGACGCTGCCTTCCATGCTGGCCGTGCTTTTTCTGGCGCTGGTCGCCATATCTTCTTCCTATCTGGTCGGCGTCATGTTCGGTCGCAGCCAGTGGGAGAGCAGCACGCCCATGAGCACCGACAGCAGCGACGCCCCCCAAAACGTGCGCCCCGATGACGAGAGCGGCACGGAAAGCGCCGATGCCGGGACGCAGGCCCCTGACGAGGGGACCGCGTTAACGGACGGCGAGCCGGAAGGTATCCTCTCCGCCGAGGAGCTGCGCTTTTCCCGGGTACTGCGTGCCGCGCCCGGCGAGTCGGTGGAGCTGGCCAGTCCGCCGCTGCCGCCCGCCGTACCGGCGCAACCCGCTACGGGGCAGGCGGCGGCTCCCGGCGCGCCCCAGACGCCGCCCATGCCGCCGGGTATGCAGGCCGCCGTGCCCGAAGGGCAGCAGGCCCCGCCGCCCACGCCCGCCACCATGCATGACTATGTTTTTCAGGTGGGGGCCTTCCGGGACGAGGCTTCGGTGGACGACCTGCGCCAGCGGCTGGAAGGCAGAGGGCTGCGCACCCGTATGGAGCGCAGCGGCAAACTGTATCTTGTTCTGGTCCTGCTGCGCGGCACGGATGAACGCGCGGCGGAGATCCCGCGCATCATGGAAGAATTGCGCCTCGGCAAACCCATGCTGCGGAGCCGAAAACCGGTCCTGCGCTGATCGTTGCCGTCCCCGCGTGAAGGAACTCTTCCGTTGACCCTCTTTTTTCAGGAGAAAACATGACCCTGCAAAACAAGAATATGGTCTGTGCCCTGCGACTCGGCGTCATCGGGCACATCGCCCGGGCATTCTGGGAAGATCGTCTGGTCGAGAGCATCGACAACATCCCCTACGTCATGAGGCCGCGCAACGGCAATGAGCAGACCCGCTGCTGCATCTACAAAGACAGGGCCATCCTGCGTGAACGCATCATCGCGGCGCTGGGCTTTCGTCTGGAAGATCAGACGGACGACAGCGTGCCCCTGCGCGACCTTGCCGAGCAGGCCCTTGCCGACCAGACGCCCAACTGGCCCATCCTGACCGTCTGCGACATCGCCTGCCACGGCTGCATGAAGGCCCGTTATTTCGTCAGCGACGCCTGTCAGGGCTGCGTGGCGCGCTCCTGCGCCGGGAGCTGTCGTTTCGGGGCCATCTCCTTCGCGCAGGGACGTTCCTATATCGACGCCAACAAGTGCCGCAACTGCGGACAATGCCATGAGCATTGCCCTTATCAGGCCATCGTGCGCCTGAACGTCCCCTGCGAGGCCGCCTGTCCGGTACAGGCCATCCACAAGGGCCCCGAAGGCCGCGCGGAGATCGACTTCGACAAATGCACGAGCTGCGGTCGCTGTATGCGGGCCTGCCCCTTCGGCGCGGTCATGGAGCGCAGCGAAGTGCTGGAAGTGCTGCTGGCCCTGCGGAGTGAGGCCCATGTGACGGCGCTGGTGGCCCCGGCCATGGTCGGCCAGTTCAAGGGCGGGCTACCGCGCATCATCACCGCGCTCAAGGAATTGGGCTTTGACGAAGTCATGGAAGTGGCTTCGGGCGCGGATGTCACCAGCCAGCGGGAAGCTGAGGAATTCGTGGAGCGCATGGCGCGCGGCGACAAGTTCATGACCACGTCCTGCTGCCCGGCCTATGTGGAGGCTGTCCGCCGTCACGCGCCCAACCTGCTCCCCTTCGTGTCCGAGACGCGCACGCCCATGCACTATACGGCGGAGCTCTCGCGTCAGGCGCACCCCGACACCATCAACGTCTTCCTCGGCCCGTGCGTCGCCAAACGGACGGAGGGCCTCAACGATCCTCTGGTGGACTTCGTGCTGACCTTCGAGGAAGTGGGCGCGCTGCTGGACGCCAAGGGCATCGTGGTGGAAGAATGCGCCGAGGCCGAACTGGGCAATGCCAGCGGGGCCGGACGCGGCTACGCCATCTCCGGCGGCGTGGCGGCGGCGGTCAAGAAGGTGGTGAGCGAACGGGAAGACGTGCGCCCCATCTTCATCAACGGCCTTTCCCTGCAGGCCCTGCGCAAGATGCAGTCCTACATCGACGGCAGTTGCCCCGGCAACCTCATCGAGGTCATGACCTGCGTGGGCGGCTGCGTGGGCGGTGCGGGAGTCCTGGCCGAAGCGGACAAGGCTGCCCGTCTGGTGGACCGCTTTGCCCAGTCCTCGCCGGACAGCGCTCCGCGCGGCTGATATCCCGCCGGGAGGTCGTCCTTGCCGGGCGGCCTCCCGCTTTCCGCTTCCCTGTCAGCCTCCCCCCGCGTCATGGACCGCCGCCAGATCCTCGAACTGCTTTTCCGTATGCCCTGGCCCGAACTGCGGGCGGCGGCGCAACAGCAACGCCGTGCCGCCGTGGGACGGCACGTCTTTGTGCGCGGCCTGCTGGAATTCTCCAATCTCTGCCGCCGCAACTGCCGCTACTGCGGCCTGCAACGCGCCAATCGTCACCTCCGGCGCTACTGCCTGACAGAGGGACAGATCCTAACCGCGTCCCGGCAGGCGGCCGCCGCCGGAGTGGATACCATCGTCCTGCAATCCGGCGAATGGGAACGCCCGCCGCACTGGCTGGCCGGTATCGTCCGGCGGATCAAGGCCGAACTGGGGCTTGCCGTGACGCTCAGTGTGGGCGAAGTGCCGCGCGAGCATTATGCCTGCTGGCGGGAGGCCGGTGCGGACCGTTTCCTGCTGCGGCATGAAACGGCGGATGCGGCCCTCTATGCCCGCCTGCATCCCGGACATCGGCTGACGGAGCGTCTGCGGGCGCTGGAATGGCTGGCGGAACTGGGCTACGAGGTCGGATCGGGCTTTCTGGTGGGCGTGCCGGGGCAGCGTCCCACCTCGCTGGCTGACGACATCCTGCTGGTGCGGCGGCTGGGGGTAGCCATGTGCGGCGTAGGCCCCTTCATCCCGCAGGCGGACACGCCCCTTTCGCAGGCTCCTCGCGGCGACGTGCCGCTGACCCTGCGGGTACTGGCCGTCCTGCGGCTGGCGCTGCCCACGGCGCACCTGCCCGCCACCACGGCGCTGGCGAGCCTTTCTCCCGCGGACGGACAACGACAGGGGCTGCTGGCCGGGGCCAATGTGCTCATGCCCTCCTTCACGCCGCCCGCCTGCCGTTCGGCCTATCGCATTTACGACAACAAGGCGCAGGTGAGCCTGGAGGCCGCCCGCCACGCCATAACCGCCGCGGGGCTGCGGCACAGCCTGCCCGCCGCCCCTCCGGCAGGAGATCCCGCCCATGTCTGATGCCCGTCGCCCCCAACGGCTGCACATCGGCCTCTTCGGCCGCCGCAATGCCGGGAAATCCAGTCTGTGCAACGCCCTTTGCGGACAGGATGCGGCCCTGGTCTCCCCGGTGCCCGGCACGACCACGGACCCGGTGGAAAAAGTGATGGAGCTGGCCCCGCTGGGGCCAGTGGTCCTGCTGGACACCCCGGGACTCGACGATGTGGGGGAACTGGGAGCGCGGCGCGTGGCCCGCAGCCTGCGTACGCTTGAGGAAGTGGACGTGGCCCTCATCGTACTGGAAAACCAGCTCTGGGGAGCGCCGGAACGTGAGCTGGCCGCCCTGCTGAAGGAAGCGGAGGTGCCGTTCGGCATCGTCTGCAACTGCCGGGATGCGGCAGCGGAACAGGCCGCCCGGCAGCTGGGGCCGGAGGCCTTCGCCATGCCCGCGTCCGTCCCGCTGACGGTCTGTCGGCTGGACGGAGCGGTTACGCCCGCCGACGCGCTCGACGGCGTGCGGGAACTGCTGGTGCGCCTGCGGCCGCAGGAGGAAGAACCTCCCCTGCTGCGCGATCTGCTGCCGCCGCAGGGACGACTGATCCTCGTCTGTCCGCAAGACGGCAGCGCGCCCAAGGGACGCCTCATCATGCCGCAGGTGCAGGCCATCCGCGATGCGCTGGACGGGGACGCGCTCTGTCTGGTGGTCACGGACAAGGCCCTCGGCACGGCGCTGGACAGCCTGCGCGAACCGCCGCAGCTCATCGTCTGCGATTCGCAAGTCATTGCCGCCGTTGCCGCCGCAGTGCCGCAGGACGTGCCGCTCACCACCTTTTCCGTGCTCATGGCCCGCCTCAAGGGCGATCTGCCCTTGCTGGCGCGCGGCGCGGCGGCGCTCCACAGTTTGTGTCCAGGCGACACGGTCCTCATCCAGGAAGCCTGCTCGCATCATCCGCAGGCTGACGACATCGGCCGGGTCAAGATCCCGCGCCTGCTGGCCCGTCTGGCGGGCGGCGAACTGGGCTGCCGCCTGCTGGCCGGGCGCCATTGGCAGGATTATGCCGCCGCCCCCCGGCCTCGCGCCGTGGTGCACTGCGGCGGCTGCACCCTCAGCCGTCGCCAGATGACTCGCCGTCTGGTCACGGCCCAGCGCGCCCATCTACCCATGACCAATTACGGCATGGCCATTTCCCTGGCGCAGGGCGTGCTGGAACGGGTGTTGTCCCCGTTTCCGGAAGCTCTCGCCGCGTACAAGGAAACATGCCTTGACCAGAACGTCCGGGAAAGTCATGATTGACGCAATATACGAGGGCGGCCCTGCCGCCCCTTGAGGGAGGCCTGTATGGATATCCTGTTTGTCCTGTTGATCTGCGGCCTGCTGGGCTTTGGCCTGTCGCGCCTCATCGGCAACGGCGCGGCGGGCAACGGCTGCGGCTGACGCCCCAACCTGCGCGCCCTCGGTCTGAGGGACCCGCTGGACGGTAACGACGATACCCCGCGCAAGGACGGCTTCTTTCACGACGGCACGCCCGGAGCGAACGCATCGACAGGCAAGGCCTGCCATCAGGCCGGGGACCGTTCCTCTTGCGATGCGTCGTGCGACAGAGAGACGGCGGGAACTAGAGCGGATTCGCATTGAAATTGTGTCCAATCTCAATGCTGACGCTGCCCTCACACTACGGAAAAAGCGTGGTTTTTCCGTGTGTTCGGTTGCTGGTAGTCGCTCTCGCGACTACCAGAGCGATCCACATTTTCAATGTGGAATCGCTCTAAATGCGCATCAAAGCTGCCGGGCGAGCGTCATGCCCAGCAACAGCGCTCCGAGCCCCAGCACCACCTGCGCCCCGATGTTGAAGAACAGCAGCACAAGGCGCGTCTGCCCCAGTGCGAAAGAATCGAACATCAGGGACGAAAAGGTCGTGAATGAGCCCATGAAACCCACCAGCAGGATGATACGCACATGGTCGGGGATGAGCAGACGCACGGCCGCCAGATGCCAGATGAAGCCGAAGAGGAAGGAGCCCAGCACGTTGACCGTGAACGTCCCCAGCGGATACTGGCCGCCTGCCAGACGGTTGGCCAGTTCCGATGCGCCGTAACGGGCCAGCGTGCCCAGCGCGCCCGCCAGCGCCAGCAGGCCCATATGCCATAAGGTCGCCATACCGCCTCCCCTGTGGGCGCTGCCGGAACATCCTCGCCATCCCTTTCGACGGAAAAACGCCCCGGCGGCGTATTTAGAGCATTTTCAGTTTGAAACGCTTCGCGCTTCACGCCATACGGACTGTCGTTTGCGGAAAACGCTGCCTTTCCGCCTGGTTTTGGCCGGGCGAAGCAGTGCCGCCGCCTCGCGTCATGACTTTTGCAAAGGCAAGGCGCGCTATTTCGTTTCCATCTCACGGCCGCGCTGTTCGGCGGTCAAGACAGCATCCACCAGCAGACCGGAGAGCCCCGCCCGGTCCAGCACGTTGACGCCCGCGATGGTCAGTCCCGCAGGAGAGCAGACGTTGTCCCGCATCTCCATGAGGGGCGTCGTCTCCTGACGGGCCATGCAGGCACACCCTTCAAACAGTGCCGCCACCAGCTCGCGCGATTGCGCCCAGGAAAAGCCCTGCGTCACCCCCGCCTGCACCAGGCCCTGCATCATCTGGAAGACATAGGCCGGACCCGCGCCCACAAGGGCGGAAAAGGCCGTCATGCGACCTTCGGGCAATTCCACGCAAACGCCCAGATCCGCAAAAAGCCGCTGTACCCGCTCCCGGGCATCCGGCTTCAGGGACGGGTCGTCAAAGCAGAGCGCAAATACCCCCTTGCCCACCAGCGCGGGCGTATTGGGCATACAACGCACCACAGGGCAGCGCCCGCCGCAGGCCGTGCGCAGACGCTCCACGCTCACCCCAGCCGCCACGGAGACCAGGATCGTTTCGGGCCCGAGCGCCGGAGCCACACGCGCCAGCACGTCCTCCACCTGATAGGGCTTGACGGCAAGGACAAGGATATCCGCTTGCCGCGCGGCTTCTTCCGCCGTTTCGCACAGCTCGAGCCCCCGTGCCGCGAGGGCCGCTGCCCGCGCGGGCGTGCGCGTCATGGCGAGCACGCGATAGCCCCGCTGTCCGGCCACGGAAAGCCAGCCGCCCAGCATGGCCCCGCCCATATTGCCGCAACCGATGCAGGCGATGGTGCGCTTGTTCATGGTGGTTCCTCCTGATTTCTCCCCTGGCCGCCCCAAGAACGACGACCGGCACTCCCCTTCGCACGACGCGCATGGGAGCTTTTCTCCTCACCCCTGCTACGCTCTCGACGCCGGAAAGTCCAGAGCCTGCCCTGCCGTACGCACGTTGGACGGGCGTGGCGGCGGATGCGCATAAATCAAAACTGCTCGCAAGTGGGTGGTTTGTTCTAACCTATAAGGACCTGCTACTAAATGTGCCTATGCTAGGTGTTGTGTTCCAATAGGTGTTCACCCTTTCCTCATTCGGTAAGTTGGAAGTTACCAGACAAACCAACAAGCGAGCGAGGAAAAGGGTGAACAGC
>NZ_CALVHE010000044.1 GCF_944327235.1 uncultured Desulfovibrio sp. | reverse complement strand
GAGTAGACATGGTAACCTCCGTCTCCATACCTACTCTTTTTTGAAGCGTATGGAAATAATGAGTCCTGACCCTAGAACAATTTCACATTGAAAATGTGGATTGCTCTGGTAGTTGCGAGAGCGACTACCCGCAACCGAACACACGGAAAAACCACGCTTTTTCCGTAGTGTGAGGGCAGTGTCAGCATTGAATTTGGACACAATTTCAATGCGAATCCGCTCTAAGAGAGCGGCTCCGGGACAAAAAACGAAGAGAGCGAAAAGCCTCCCTTTCGGGAAAGGGCTTTCCGCTCCCTGACATCGCTATCGGAAAGAGGGGACTAGGCCTTCTTGTCCTTCTTGAGCCAGCTCATCATGCCGCGCAGTTCGCTGCCCACCTTTTCGATCTGGTGGTTGGCTTCGTTGCGACGGGTGGCAAGGAACATGGGATACTTGGCGCGGGCTTCCAGGATGAAGTCGCGGGCGAACTTGCCGCTCTGGATGTCCTTGAGCACGTTCTTCATTTCCTTCTTGGTCTCTTCGGTGATGAGACGCGGGCCGGTCACATAGTCGCCGTATTCAGCGGTATTGCTGATGGAGTAGCGCATACGGGACAGGCCGCCCTCGTACATGAGGTCAACGATGAGCTTCATTTCGTGCATACATTCAAAGTAGGCCATTTCCGGCTGGTAACCGGCTTCCACCAGCGTCTCGAAGCCGGCCTTGATCAGGGCGGACACGCCGCCGCAGAGCACGGCCTGTTCCCCGAAGAGGTCGGTCTCGGTCTCTTCGCGGAAGGAGGTCTCGATGACGCCGGAACGCGTGCCGCCGATGCCCTTGGCATAGGCCAGCGCGTTCTTGAGGGCGTTGCCGGAGGCATCCTGATGGATGGCCACCAGGCAGGGCACGCCGCCGCCTTCGGTGAAGGTACGGCGCACGAGGTGGCCGGGACCCTTGGGCGCGATGAGATACACGTCCACATCCTTGGGCGGGATGATCTGGCTGAAGTGGATGTTGAAGCCGTGCGCGAAGAGCAGCGCCTTGCCCGCCTTGAGGTTGGGCTTGATGTCGTTCTCATAGACGGCGGCCTGCACTTCGTCGGGCAGCAGGATCATGATCAGGTCGGCCTGGGCGGCCGCTTCGGCGGCGCTCACGGGGCTGAAGCCGTGTTCCTTGGCAAGTTCGTAATTGGCGCCGCCGGGACGCTGACCCACCACGACGTTGACGCCGGAATCACGAAGGTTCTGGGCATGGGCATGGCCCTGGCTGCCATAGCCGATGATGGCGACCGTCTTGCCCTTGAGCGCGTTGATATCCGCATCCTGATCATAGTACACTTTCATATTCGTATCCCTCTGTCGTTATGATACACAAATCCTCCCGCACGGGGCGGGAGGAAAATTGTTGTGCCGCTTCGCCGCAAAAGTCAAGCCTCGCCGGGGCTCACTCCGCCAGCTTTTTGGAGCGACGCATGGCCACGGAACCGGTACGCGCCAGCTCCTTGATGCCGAAACGGTGCAGCAGGCTGATGATGGCCTCAAGCTTGCCGTGATCCCCGGTGGCCTCGATGGTCATTTCCGTGGCGCTCACGTCCACGACCTTGCAGCGGAAGATCTCCACCGTGCGCAGGATCTCCCCGCGCATGGCCCCTTCGGCCTGTACCTTGACGAACATCATCTCCCGCTCCACGGCGGGTATTTCGGCAAAGTCCACCACCTTGATGACGGACACGATCTTGTGGAGCTGCTTCATGATCTGCTCCAGGATCTGACTGTCCCCGTAGGTGGTGATGGTCATGTGCGAGACGCCCTCCTCCAGCGTGGGGGCCACATTGAGCGAGTCGATGTTGAAGCCGCGCCCGCTGAAGAGCCCCGCCACGCGGGAAAGCACGCCGGGCTCATTCTCCACCAGAACAGAAAGCACATGTCGTTCCATGCCGCCCCTCCTACACCAAGAGCATCTCATCCAGGGCAGCCCCGGCGGGCACCATGGGATAGACGTTTTCCTCGCGTTCCACGGTCACGTCCACAATGGCCGGATTGGGCGAGGACAGCGCCGCCTCCAGCACCGGCCGCAAGTCCTCGGGCCGGGAGATGCGGTAGCCCTCGGCGCCGTAGGCTTCGGCCAGCTTCACGAAATCGGGCTGCGCTTCCATGTTGGTGAAGCTGTAGTTGCGGTCATAGAACAGTTCCTGCCACTGCCGCACCATGCCCAGATGACGGTTATTGAGGATGATGACCTTGATGGGCAGCCGGTACTGCACCACGGTGGCCAGCTCCTGGATGTTCATCTGGATGGAGCCGTCGCCGGCCACGGCCACCACCTTCTTTTCCGGGAAGGCGCACTGCGCCCCGATGGACGCCGGGAAGCCGTAGCCCATGGTGCCGAGCCCGCCGCTGGTCAGCAGCGTACGGGGCCGGGTGAAGGGATAGAACTGGGCGGCCCACATCTGGTTCTGGCCCACTTCCGTGGTGATGATGGCCTCGCCGCTGGTGAGGGCGTACACTTCCTCGATGACGTGCTGCGGCTTGATATGGTCGTTGCGGATATAGCCGAGGGGCTTGCTCTGCTTCCACTGGGCCACAGTCTCCAGCCAGGCCTCATGGTCGCCCCGCCAGTCCACATGGGCCATCTTGCCCGCCGCGATGTCCAGCATACCGGAGAGCGCCAGCTTGCAATCCCCCACCACCGGCACGTCCACCTCCACGTTCTTGCGGATGGACGTGGGGTCGATGTCGATATGGATGATGCGCGCGTGCGAGGCGAAGGCGGAGATCTTGCCGGTCACGCGGTCATCGAAGCGCGCCCCGACGCAGACGAGCACGTCGGCGTTGTTGATGGCCATATTGGCGGCATAGGCCCCGTGCATCCCCACCATGCCCAGCCAGAGATCGTCCGTGGCCGGGAAGGCGCCGAGCCCCATGAGCGTGCAGGAGACCGGAAGATGCAGGGTATGGGCCAGCTCCCTGAGGGTCGCCGCCGCGTCGGACATGATGACGCCGCCGCCGGCCAGGATCATGGGACGGCGGGCCTGCGCCAGCACTTCCACCGCGCGCCGCAACTGATTGAGGTTGGGCTTGTAGGTGGGGTTGTAGCTGCGCATGTAGATGTCTTCGGGCCAGACGAATTCCGCATGGGCCTGCATCACGTCCTTGGGAAGGTCCACGAGCACGGGGCCGGGCCGCCCGGACCGGGCGAGATAGAAGGCCTGACGGATGGTCTTGGCCAGCTTGCGGATGTCCTTGACCAGGAAATTATGCTTGGTGCAGGGACGGGTGATGCCCACGATGTCCACTTCCTGGAAGGCATCGTTGCCGATGAGTTTCGTGGGCACCTGTCCGGTAAAGACCACAAGCGGAATGGAGTCACAGTAGGCCGTGGCTATGCCCGTGACCGTATTGGTGGCGCCGGGACCGGAAGTCACCAGACAGACGCCCACCTTGCCGGAAGCGCGGGCATAGCCGTCGGCCGCGTGCACAGCCCCTTGCTCGTGCCGAACCAGGATATGCTTCAGCTCGGGATGGCGCGGCAGTTCATCGTAAATATCAAGGACCGCGCCGCCCGGATAGCCGAACAGCACGTCCACCCCTTCCTTTTTCAGGGATTCAAGGAGAATCTGTGCACCTGTGAGTTCCATGACGATAAGGCTCCTGCGCCGCTATTTGCCTTCGGCGCGATATTTATCCAACAATTCCATCAATCTGGTCTTGCCTTCCAGCTTCTGCTTCTTCAGCTGCTTGAGGGTCTGCTCCTCGGTGGGGGTGCGGAAAGTCTTGGCTTCCAGCTTTTCCACCTGCTTTTCGTAGAGCACATGGTCTTCCCAGAGGGATTTCAGCTCCGGATCAGTGGGGGCCAACTTTTCCAGAAGTTCAATTTCATGCTGATCCATAAGAAATCTCCAGTGTTAGGGGTTGAAGCCCGGCTGGGCATAAACATGGATATGTGCGCTGCCGCCGCGGCGGGACGGATCACACCATGATGGCGGCATATTGCAGGAGGGAGCGCACGATGATCTGGTTGACGAGCTGGATGGCCAGCAGCACCACCACGGGGGAGAAGTCTATGCCCGCACGGTAGGTGAAGGGCATCCATTTGCGGACATAGTAAAAAACCGGTTCCGTCAGCATACGCAGGGCGCGCACGATGGGGTTGTAGGGATCCGGCCGCACCCAGGTGATGACCGCCGCGATGATGACAATCCAGAAATAGAGGTTGAGAAGCGCGCCGAGCACGTTCCCCACGGCCAGAAGAATGTTTTGAATCACGAACACGCTTATTGCTCCACGCTGTCTGTGAGGGCCGCCCGGAGAGCGGCATAGTCCATGACCACGATATCCCCTGCCAGATCCTCGTTGCCGAAAGAGGCGAACGGGATGCCTGCCGCCCCCGCCGCCTTGCCGTCATGCGAGCTGTCGCCCACGAAGAGCGCTCGCTCAGGCGGCATGTTCCAGACGGCCAGGATATGCTCCGGGCCCTGCGGGCTGGGTTTGGGCAGGATGCCGGGAGTATCCGCGGCAACCACAGGATTAAAATAGGGAGGCAGACCGAAAATGTCCAGAACCGTTTGCAGACCGATGCCCGTACGGTTGGTGTCCACGGCCATACGCACCCCGTGGGCGTGCAGCCACTCCACCGTCTCCCGGAAGCCGTCACACAGGCGCAACAACGGCAGGATGTCCCGCCGGTAATTCACCACTTCGCTGGTGACGTAATCTATCTGGCCATGCAGCTCTTCCGGCAGGATGTGTTCCAGCGCCTGTCTGGCCGTGGCCATGAAGGAATAGTGTTCCTGCTCCGCGGTCATGGGCGGCAGACCGAAATGGGCGAGTATCCGATTATAATACAAGCCGTTGGCTGGACGGGAGTCGATGATGACGCCATCGCAGTCAAAGATGACCCCACCAAGTCCCTGGGGAAACAATGCGCTCATGCTTGGTCCTCCCATGTCAGCACGGTGAGGGGACGCTCCCAGCGGGGATGGCAGCGCGGACAGCCTGGGCGTTGCAGTACCCGCCAGAGCGGCGCCGTGAGGGCAAGCAGACGCGGCCCGCCATCTCCGGCAAGCTCTTTCTGGATGTCCTCTGCCGCCGGGACCAGATCCTCACGCTCCAGCAGAGCGTCGCGCAGACCGGCCTCGGCCAGTATGAGGGCCTCGTCCGGCAAAAAATGGCAGGCCGCATCCAGCACGCGCGGCCACGGCGGCAGCATGGCCGCCAGTGCGGCAGCCTCTTCCGGCTGTTCCGGGCCCGCCGGCCGCAAGAGATCGTCCGGCAGCTCGGACAAGGACGCGGCCTCTCCGGCGTCGCCGTCAAAGGCGGCGGCCAGATGGGCGCGGCCTCCGGCATAGCGCCGGTGCAGAGCGGCCATCTCGGCAAGGCGCTCCTCCTGCAGCCAGCACAGTAGCAACAGCCGCTGCGCCCGGCAACGGCGCTCCCACTCTTCGGCCGCCTCGGCCGCCGCCAGCGCGTCGGCCTCATCTCCGCCCCCGGCGGCAAAGGCGGCGCGGGCGGCGCTTTCCGCCTGGCTTCGCAGGGACTCGGCCTGTCGGCCCTGCCATGCGCGCAGGGGCGTCCCGGTAAGCGCCGCGTCCGTCATATGCTGCAGATCCTGCAGGCAGGCCAGCGCCTGCCGCGGGTCCAGCGGGAGATCCTCGGGGAAGAACCACGGCCCCTGCGGCGCGGACACGCCGCCCGTCGCCCCACGGGACGCGACGACGTCCCGGGGCAGTCCCGGCCACAGACGAGGCAAACCGGCGAGACAAGGGGGCGTCTCATCACCGGCAAGCGGCCCGCGCACCACGGGCAATCGTACGACTATCCTGCTCATATGCTTTCTCACAAAAAATTGATTAGTAGACTGCCGCTGAGGGAAAAGCAAGTCCTTCTCTCCCCCTTAAAATCCTGCGCCGTACGCCTAAAAAAATGCTTGCATACCACGGCGAATCCTCTAAAGTGAGAGGCCTTGCCGTCTGTGTACGGCGTTCATTCCCATTTTTCCGGAATTCCGGTCCAAAAAGGAGAGCAACACTATGGAACAGGGTACTCTTCGTCTCAAGACGGGTCTCGCTGAGATGCTCAAGGGAGGCGTCATCATGGACGTGACCACTCCCGAACAGGCGAAAATTGCCCAGGACGCCGGTGCCTGCGCCGTCATGGCGCTGGAGCGCGTGCCTGCGGACATCCGTGCCGCCGGGGGTGTCGCCCGGATGGCCGATCCTACCATCGTGGAACGCATCATGAAGGCCGTGACCATCCCCGTCATGGCCAAGGCGCGCATCGGACATTTTGTCGAGGCGCGCATTCTGGAAGCACTGGGCGTGGATTACATCGACGAGAGCGAAGTGCTCACTCCCGCCGATGACAAGCATCACATCAACAAGCGGGACTTCACCGTCCCCTTCGTCTGCGGTTGCCGCAATCTGGGCGAAGCCCTGCGCCGCATCGCTGAAGGGGCGGCCATGATCCGCACCAAGGGCGAACCGGGCACCGGCAACGTCATCGAGGCCGTGCGCCACTGCCGTCAGGTCCTGGACGACATCCGTCGTCTCTGCGCCTTGCCGGAGGATGAAGTGGCCAATTATGCCAAGGAGATCGGCGCGCCGCTGGAGATCTGCCTGCTGGTCCGCAAGGAAGGCCGTCTGCCGGTGGTGAACTTTGCCGCCGGCGGCATCGCCACGCCCGCCGATGCGGCGCTGATGATGCAGCTCGGCTGCGACGGCGTCTTTGTGGGTTCCGGCATCTTCAAGTCCGGCGACCCGGCCAAGCGTGCCCGCGCCATCGTGCAGGCCGTGACGAACTACAATGATTACAAGCTGCTGGCCGAGATCTCCAAGGATCTTGGCGAGCCTATGGTCGGTATCGAGATATCCGCCATCCCCTCTGCCGAACGTATGCAGGAACGGGGCTGGTAAGATGGCGCTGGTCGGCGTTCTTGCCCTGCAGGGGGCCTTCCGGGAACATACGGCCGCCGTCTCCCGTCTGGGAGCGGACGTTCGGGAACTGCGCCAGCGCAAGCATCTGGACGGTATAGACGCCCTCATCCTTCCCGGCGGCGAGAGCACCGTCATGGGCAAGCTCCTTACGGAGCTCGACATGCTGGAGCCTGTTCGCCAGCGCATCGCCGCGGGTATGCCTGTCTACGGCAGCTGCGCCGGGCTCATCCTGCTGTGTGAGACCATCGAGGAGTCGGATCAGCCGCGCATCGGCCTGCTCCATGCCTCGGTGCGGCGCAATGCCTTCGGTCGGCAGGTGGACAGCTTCGAGACGGATCTTGCCGTCAAGGGACTGGATGCTCCCTTGCGGGCCGTATTCATCCGCGCCCCCCTCATCACGGCGGTGGGTCCGGATGTGGACGTGCTGGCCCGCGTGGACATGGCCGCGCATGGCGGCGAAGGTGAGCGGATCGTGGCCGTCCGGCAGGGCAACATCCTTGCCACGTCCTTCCATCCCGAACTGACGCCCGATACCCGGCTGCATTCCGCCTTCCTGGACATGCTGCCAGCCTGAGATCCCGACTCAGTCTGACCAAAAGACAGCGCCCGGACCTTCGTCCGGGCCTTTTTCGTCCATACGCAACTGTGTCGATGCGGCGTTCGACAGCAAAAAGGGCATCCGGACTTCCTCCGGATGCCCCTCCATGACGATGGAAAACGATGCTGGCGTCGTTCAGCGATTCCTGCCATGTCCCTTGAGGTAGGACACATAGCCGGGGTCGGTCCCCTGGATGTGATTGATGAGCCAGTCCTTGAGGAAGGCCAGAAGGTCCATGCTGACCGTCGTGGTCCCGTTCTTGATCTGCGACTCGAACTCTTCCAGCTTGGCCACGAAACGGCGATGCACTTCCTTGTGCTCGCGGGTATGCGGATAGGCCGAGTGCTCGAAAAGCTGTTCCTCGGTGCTGAAGTGTGATGCCGTGTATTCGCGCAGATGCTGCATGATGGTCGCCAGTTCATCCTTGGCGGAATTATGCTTCATGGCGCTGTACAGATCATTGATGTAACTGCACAACATGCGGTGCTGTTCATCCACCAGCTGCACGCCGAGATTGAGCTTGTCCGTCCATTGCACGAACTTGTCGCTGGACGAGGCCATTTCCAGATTGCCGCTGAACAGCGCGCTGACGATCATGCCAAGATCTTCGATGCCGCTCTTGAGCGAAAGGATGGAGCCGGTGAAGCTCTCCATATTGTTCGCGTTCTCTTCGGCAACCTGATGGATGGCCGCCAGCGAGGTGCTCGTCTGGCTGCTCTGGCCGGACTGCTCCGCCGCCCCCGCCGCAATGACCTTGAGGTGGTCGGCCGTCTCTTCCATGCAGTTGATGATCTCTCCCATGAATTCGCCCGCGCGACCGGCACGCTCCGCGCCTTCCACCGTCAGCTGCGCCGCGGCTTCCACTGCCTGCACGTTGTTGTGCGTCTCGTCCTGGATGGCGTGGACGGCATCCTCCACTTCCTTGGTGGCGGACATGGTCTTTTCAGCCAGCTTGCGCACTTCATCGGCCACCACGGCAAAACCGCGTCCGGCCTCGCCGGCCCGCGCAGCTTCGATGGCGGCATTGAGGGCGAGCAGATTGGTCTGGTCGGCCACTTCATTGATGACGCTCATCACCTGCCCGATGCTGCTGGCCCGCTGGCCCAGCTTGTCCATGGCTTCCTTGAGATGCAGGATGGTCTCCTTGACCGAGTCGATGGAGGCCACGGCGCTGCGCACATCCTGCTCGCCCACGCTGGCCTTGCTGCGCGACGTTTCGGCACTGTCGGACAGTTCCTGCACGCGCCGGGCGGACTCCACCGCGGCGTCGCTGATCTGGGTCATGGCGGAACTGGTCTCCTCGAGCTGGTAGCGCTGCACTTCCACGCCGTGGTTCACGTTGGCCACCACCTGCGAGATGCTGCGCGTCTCGCGCGACAGACCGAGGCACACGCCGTTGGCCTTGGCCAGCAGCTTCTTGCGGGTCTCCACCTGTTCCTTCAGATCCCTGAGCTCGGCACTTGCCTTGTCCAGTTCACCGCGCGCCGCGGTGCGTTCCGCCTCGACAGCGGAAAGACGTTCTTCCAGCTCGCTGACGCGGGCAGCGCCCTGCTCCCTTTCACGGCGCAACAGAGCCGCCGCCTGGTCCGCCAGACTCCCTGTACCTGTGCCGGCCCCCAGCACCTCCCTCATGCGCGCTTTCTCCCGACCGGTCAGGACAGAAAGTCCGATGCCCGCAAGACAGCCCACGATCAACAAGGCAAGAAGCAGGGAGCCGGCCAGTCCGGCGGTCCCCACGATGGCAAGGATGGCTGCCAGCACCAGGAGAACGGCATGGAGAACGATACCCATAGATCACTCCTTCACGAAGTTTCTTAGCTTATCGGTCGGCAACGTGCCACACTTTAGGCAAAGAAACAAGGAATATTTCCTGATAAGAAGCGGGCAACTCACATTCGGAAAGGCTTGATGTTTCGGAGTGTAACGATTTGGGGGAGGTGCGTCTCTCCACATACACCGAAAAAATTTGTTTTACGATAGCAATAATTTTTTCGGACTGCCGGCGGCCGCGCACCGTCCCAGGCACATGCCCGGAACACACTGCGTTACAGCCCCTTGTCCGCAAAAAAATCCCCCGCTCGCAGGAGCGGGGGATCCATCAGTCAACGGAACGCCCCATGCCGGGAGCTTTCCGACCATCCGGGGACGTCCTACAGGGCAGCCTTGTAGATGGCGGCCACGGCGGCATCCGTCATGATGCGCGGGTTGGTCAGACCGCAGGCGTCCTTCTGGGCATTGGCGGTCATGGTCGGGATGTCTTCCTCCCGCACTTCCTTGCCGTATTTCTTGCCCAGGGCGATGAGACCTTCCGGAATGTTCACGTCGCGGGAAAGGGTGTTGATGGCTTCGATGGCGCGATGCGACGCGTCGCTGGCGCTCAGATGGTCCACGCGTTCGCCCAGCAGCTTGGCCACGCGGCCGAAGCGACGACGGCAGGCGATGAGGTTGTATTCGCAGACATGGGGCAGCAGGATGGCGTTGCATTCGCCGTGCGGCAGGTCGTAGAAGCCGCCCAGCTGGTGCGCCATGGCGTGCACATGGCCAAGGCTGGCGTTATTGAAGGCCATACCCGCAAGATACTGGGCGTAGCACATGCCTTCGCGGGCTTCCTTGTCCTTGGCGCCGCAGGCTACGGAACGCCGCAGGTAACGATTGATGTACTCCATGGCCTTTTCGGCACAGGCGTCCGTCATGGGCGTGGCCGCGGTGGACACATAGGCTTCGATGGCATGGGTCAGAGCGTCCATGCCCGTCGCCGCCGTCAGGGAAGCGGGCATGTTCATCATCAGGACCGGGTCGTCAATGGCCACGCTGGGCGTGCAGCGCCAGTCCACGATGGCCATCTTCACCTTGCGGGCGGTGTCGGTGATGATGCAGAAACGGGTCATTTCCGACGCCGTGCCGGCGGTGGTGTTGACCGCCACATACGGCGGGAAGGGTTTGGAGGATTTGTCCACGCCTTCGTAATCGTGGATGGTGCCGCCGTTGCTGACCACGAAGCCCACGCCCTTGCCGCAGTCATGGGAGCTGCCGCCGCCCAGGGTGATGAGGCTGTCGCACTTGTTTTCCTTGTACATCTCCGTGGCTTCGGCCACATTCTTGTCCGTGGGGTTCGGCACGGTGCCGTCGTAGACCACGTACTTCATGCGGGCCTTGTCCAGGATGTCGGTGATGTGTTTGAGGATGCCGCACGCGGTGATGCCCTTGTCGGTCACGATGAGCGGACGCTTGCCGCCGATGTTCTTCAAACGCCGGGGAATTTCGGAGCAACAATTTTCACCCACCAGCGTCACGTTGGGGATGAAGAAAGAGGTGATCTGGCCCATGTGCATGCTCTTCACGTCCGTGCTCATAACGACTCCTTTCTTTTCTACCGCAAAGGGGCTCTTGCGGCGTGTTTTGTAGTGGTTAGAAGTCAGACTACGGCACTCACGAGCTTATGACAAGCTCTTTTTGCGGAAAGACGAATAACAGCCCCAAAAATCACAAGGCTGTTTGAGCGCACAGCACAATGTGGGACAACAGCCCGACAATGGCGGAAAATCGCCATATCACGCGCCTGTTGCAGCCTCATTGGACAGCATCCGGCATTTCCGCATCATTCTGCGCTGACGCCCCCTTCCGTATGCCGCTTCGGCACAATTGCGTCATGGCCCGCAGGTATTCGTTGTGCTTGTCGAGGAAAAAAGCCAGCGGTTTTGCGAAGTTGTGGCCAATGAGACCGTCCACCATGAGCTGACAGATCTCCCGCTCGCGCAAGAGGACCAATTGAGAACGAAAGAACACTCTTCTATCGGCCGCCGACATGCCCCGAATGACCTGGCGGCAGGCTTCCTGGGCCCGCGGCAGGTAAAACCAGAAATACATGAGGTCGAGCGCGGCGATGATGAGCGCCCGTTCCAGCCTGCGGGCCTCTCGCCCTCCCCGCTCGCCCAGACCGCCCGGACGGGCAAGCTTGATGAGGGCATCCTCCCGAGGGAAGAGCATCTCCAGCCGTGTGTAGCAGTCGAAGGCCCGCCGCAGCTTCCCTTCGTAATCCCGGCGGCGCATACGCATGTTGACCTTGCCGTCGGCCAGGCCCTCGATGAGGGCCGCCACGGTATCCGAAGCCGTCTTGGAGATGATGGCCGCGCTGGGGGCAAGATAGACCAGCGGGTCCGTCACGCCCGCCGCCAGCAGCAGCCCCCAGAACCCCGTATTATATAATGAGGAGATGGGGATGGCCAGAACGCTGCGAAAGAGATTGCCTATGGCCGCCTGCCGGGGAAAACCGCGGTAGATGTTGTGCGCGAAGATATAGAAACCGTTGATGATGTTGAGCACGGCAAAGACGAGCAGCGGCCTGTCCTCCACCGTCACGCCGCAAAGTTGCTGCAACACCCCCGCGCGGATGATGCCCTCGAGCAGCAGCACGGATATGCCGGTATACATGAGGGAATCGCACAGCCGGTTCATGCTGACGTGCTCCTTCCAATGCGTCAGCGTGCCGCGGGTGGCCCCCTGCGCCGCCATGACCATTTGCAGCACGTTGCGCACGCCCGTGATGCCGAACCAGATGAAACTGCCGAACCAGGCGAGCACCCACCATTGCTGTGTGGCCTGAAAGGTGAAAAAGGCGGGGATGAAGCCCACCAGCACCTTGCCCCACATGGTCAGTCCCGTATTGAGGTAACGAAAACCGGGAGCGGTGTCAGGCGCCTTCTCCTTGTCCAGCAGTTCGTTGGGCGCGGGGATGTTGTGGCCTCCAAGGGTATGTATGTTGCCCTGTTCACAGTAACGGCAGTCCTCGCTGGCGGAGATCCATTCCTGCCGCCGCTCCTTGCCCAGCCGCGCCATAAACGGAAGGGAACGACAGCGGGCAAGCAGCCGCTGCACCCAACCGGCATGATCCGGCTCGGAAAAGACGAGCTTTTCTTCCACGGGCACATGGATGGGGATACAGGGAGATCCCTCGTGCCTCAGGGCCGCCACGCCACGCGGCGGCAGCGTCTCCATGATGGCGAAGCCCATACCGAAGGAACGCAAGCGCGTTGCCGCGTTGCTGCCGAGTTGCGTCCGCAGCGGACTGCGCCGGTAGGTCTCCCAGAGCTTGGGCACATTGCGCAGGATCTCCTGGAATTTGGCAAGGCGCTCGCCGTCCCCCTCCTGCGCCAGTCGCCGGATGATCTGGCGGATGAGCTGCTTCATGAGCGGCCCGTGCCCGTGATTGAGCACCTGCAGCAACTGACTGATGGACTCCATACCGCCGAGCTTGCCCAGCATCCAGCTCTTGGTATTGAATATCTCCAGATGCGTGATCCCGCCCTCGCAATCCCAGAGCAGTTCGATGACATCCTCGGCGGTCAGGTTCTCGGTACAGAGCGTCAGCTGGTAGCCGGGCATGAGCTCCCGCAGCTGTCGGGTCAGCTCGGCAGCGGACAGGTGGCGCAACTCCGGCGCATCCGGCGTATTGCCGGGGACCTGCGCATCGGGCAGCTCACCGTCGAGCAGGGCGGCAAACCACTCATGATAGACCACATCGACGGTCAGCAGTTCCAATTCCCTGATCTCCCGCCGGGCGTCCTCATCGCCCTCGGCCGCCCGCCCTTCCAGTTGCCGCGCCCGCAGGCGCAGGCTGGGCAGGACGAGCTGATGCAGGTACTCGGCCAAGCGCAGCATGACGGAATGCCGTCTGCCCAGAAAATCCAGGAAATCGTCGGCATACGCCGGCGAAACGGACACTCCCCATTTGGCTTCCAGCTGGGGGCGCTGTCGCTCGTTCCAAAGCTCGAGCGCTTTCAGGGCCCGTTCCCGCCACCAGTGCAGCACCGCCCTGCCCCGCTCCTGCATCTTTTGCACCGGCGCGCTGTTCATGAAATTCAGGAAGCCCTGCCGGGAAACAAAGCCTCGCGGCACCCACAAGAAGCTGACATACCGGTCATGGAACGGGACCTGATACTCGATCCCCACCCGTACGGTCATGCCGGTTATGCTCGCCGCCTCCAGCAGCTCTTCGGCGGCTGCCAGCTCGATGCAGTTGTCGTACAGCACCGTCAGCGAGCGCAGCCCCTTGATCCAGGCATCCATGATAAGGTGCGTCGGCGTCTTCCTGCCCTTGGTATTGACGTCATACACGTGGTCGTCAAAGGCGATCTGGTTCCACTCCTCCGGCATCTCGGGCAGGTGGTAGCGTGCAAGCATACGCCGCACCACGCGCGGCGTGCCCAGCGCGGCCTTGCGGAAGTCGTGCGCCAGCTTGAGCTGCTCCGTGGGATCACCCTGCAGTCGTACCATGTCCTTCATGATCTGCAGGAGGACGCGTGCCGTATTGCGCCGCAGAGGAGAATGCGCGCTGGCCAGCACTTCATCAAAAAGGCTTTGCAGCGCGCACAGCCTGTCGCGGGAGTTCGAACCGCCCACTTCCAGATTCCGCAGCAGATTCACCGTGGCATACGCCATGCGCGAGGCCTGGGAGGTCACCATCTCCTTGATGCCGTGCGGATGCAGTTCAGGGTCGGCCAGATCGCCGGAAAGGCTGGCCAGCGCACTGTCGGGCGCGTCGAGGATGCGGTTGACCAGCGTCCTGATGTCCTTGTCCTGCCGGTCAAAATAGAGACTGAAGCAATATCTGCGCTGCATGGCGCGACACACCTCCGATATGCCGGACGCTCAACGGGGCCCGGAAAAAGGAAGGCCGCCCGCAGGGGCGACCTCCGCAGTAGAGCGTTTCGCCTTTGAAAAAGGCAAAATGCGAGGCGGCGATACAACGCCGCCCGGCCGAAAGTGAGCGGAAAAACCGCGTTTTCTCCGCGAAACGCCAAACCGTACGGATTGAACGCGAAGCGTTTCAAACTGAAAATACTCTAAAGAGACCGTCGCGATCTGCCGTTTCCGGCCTGACCGGATCAGATGAATTCGTCCACACGCCCGGCCCGGACCTTCTGCAGCAGGCGCACGGCTGCCCCCTTGTCCGGTTCCGGCATGGCCGCCAGCTTCTCCTCGATGAGCGCCTCTCCAAGACGCCGAGTGGCCGGTGTCGCATAATGGAGCAAAAACTCCAGGAACGAAGCGATGGAATTGGGACCGCACTGCCCCTTCATGCCGCATTCGCGGACCATGGACAGGAAGTCCACCCCGCTGCGCCCAAGGCGGGGACAGGCCGTACAGAAGGAAGGAAGATGCCGCGCCTCCTCCAGAAGGAAACTCACCACATCATCCACATGGCAGTTTTCCCCAATGGGGAAGGGGACGCCGCCGGGGCCGGGCAGCGGGCTCCAGTCTTCATAAGGGTTGGCCACGCTACCGGTCAGCAATTGAGAACAGCCCACGCCGCAGCCGTCGCGCCACAGGCCGGACGGCTCACGGGAGCTGAGGATGATGCCCGTATACGGGATGGCCAGACGCGTGATGGCCACGCAGCGCAGGAAGTCCTGATCGCTCACCGGGAAAGGCGCCTGCGCCAGCCCGCCGGGAGCCGGACGCATCCGGTGCATACTCACCGTGTGGCCCCCGGTGCCGTAGACGCTCGCCAGGTGCGCGGCGTGCAGGCTCAGGGCCAGCACATCGAACTGCCAGGGAGCAAGTCCCAGCAGCAGCCCCAGCCCCACGTCCCCCATGCCGGCGTTCAGGGCCTCGTCGGCGGCATTGACGCGCCGCTCGTAATTGGCCTTGGGCCCGGCCTTGTGTACGGCCTGATAATGTTCAGGATGATAGGTGTCCTGATAGAGCAGCACGGACCCCACGTCGGCGGCGCGCAAGATCTCGTACTGGTCGGCGGCCAGCGGTCCCACATTGACGTTGACCCGGCGGATCTCGCCGTCCCCTTCATACAGAGTATAGAGGATGCTCACCGCTTCGGCCAGATACTCCACATCGGCGTTTGGCAGCTGTCCGCTGACCAGAAAGACGCGTTTGTGCCCCTGCCGGATGAGTTTGCGGCCCGCTTCACTGATCTCGGGCGAGGTCATGTATTTGCGCTGCACCATGTCGTTGCCCTTGCGGTTGGCGCAGTACACACATTCGCTGCCGCAGTGATTGGTAAGATGCAGCGGAGCGGAAAGCACGATGCGATCCCCGTACACCCGCTGTTTCACCTCGTCGGCCGCCCGCATGATGGCCAGCAGACCGTCCGGTGATGTCACCCGCATGAGGGTCGCCGTTTCGGCCAGCGTCAGCGGACGCAACGCGCGGGACTTGTCAAGGATGCCTTTCAGCCGGGCCGTATCGGGCGCCACGGCACAGGCCAGCGCCTCTTCGATGGCACGCACATCCAGCCAGGACGGAAGGGAAAAGTTCGGCATGGTTTCTTCCTCAAAATGAGCTAATGACGTTCCGGGCACGGCGCCAGGCTGCGCCTGGCCGACCATGAGGCATGGCCGGCCCGACCTGCCCTGCGGGACAGTTGATTGACCATAGCAGCGGGCACGTCGAAAAGCGAGCGATTTTTTTCACAGCCTCCCGCCGCGCCAGCATGTCCCGGCAAGGAAAAACACCATCTAACACTTTGAGATCAAAAAATAAAATGACAAAAACACAAAAGCGTACGCTTTTTTGCCGCCGAGAGCCGCATAGCCCTTATCCGAGGGAGAAGAGCGCTTCCCGACAAGGGAAAACGCTCGGGAAAGATAAATTTTCGCAATTTATTTCGATGGATTAAGAAAAAAAGTGGCTTGCTGTTGACAAGGGTTTTTAAAACTTCTATTTGTCCTGTTAGCCAATGTGAACCACGTTCCGAAAGGGCCCTGGCTTGCGACGGCGCGTGCGGCGCCACCGTAGAAATGAGCCCTAGACACCTAAATGACTTTGGAGGCTACCATGGCTCAGTGCAATCCCGCCGATCTGATCGCCACCGACAAGAAATATGTGTGGCACCACCTGACCCAGCACAAAGTGTATGAAAATGCCGACCCGACCGTCTTCGTGGAAGCCAAGGGCAACCGCGTGAAGGACATCAACGGCAAGGAATACCTCGACGCCGTGTCCGGTGGCGTGTGGACCGTCAACGTGGGCTTCGGCCGTGAAAAGATCGTCAAGGCTGTGGCCGATCAGCTGATGAAGCTGTGCTACTTCGCCAACTCCTACGGCAACATCCCGACCATCGAATTCTCCAAGAAGCTCATCGAGAAGATGCCCGGCATGAGCCGCGTGTACATCTCCAACTCCGGTTCCGAAGCCAACGAAAAGGCCTTCAAGATCGTCCGTCAGATCTCCGCTCTGAAGCACGGCGGCAAAAAGAGCAAGATCCTGTATCGTGACCGCGACTACCACGGCACCACCATCACCACGCTGAGCGCCTGCGGTCAGTACGAGCGCCGCAACCAGTTCGGCCCCTTCACCCCCGGTTTCGTGGAAGTGCCCCACTGCTGCGCGTATCGTTCGCCCTTCGGTGATTGCGCCGATCTCGGCAAGAAATTCGCCAAGCAGATCGAAGAAGTCATCCAGAAGGAAGATCCGGATACCGTGGGCGGCCTGATCCTCGAGCCCATCACCGCCGGCGGCGGCGTCATCGTGCCCCCGGACGGCTACTTCGAGACCGTGCAGGAAATCTGCAAGAAGTACGGCGTGCTCCTGATCATCGACGAAGTGGTGTGCGGCCTTGGTCGTACCGGCAAATGGTTCGGTTACCAGCACTTCGGCGTGAAGCCCGACATCGTCACCATGGCCAAGGGTGTGGCCAGCGGCTATGCGCCCATCTCCTGCACCGTGACCACCGAAGAAGTCTTCCAGGACTTCATCGCTGATCCCAATGACCGCGACGCCTACTTCCGCGATATTTCCACCTTCGGCGGCTGCACCTCCGGCCCCGCCGCTGCTATCGCCAACATGGAAATCATCGAAGAAGAACACCTGCTCGACAACGTCGTGAAGCAGGGCGAATACCTGATGGGCCGCCTGCTCGAGCTGAAGGACAAGTACAAGATCATCGGCGACGTGCGCGGCAAGGGCCTCTTCGCCGGTCTGGAACTGGTCAAGGACCGCACCACCAAGGAACCGGTGGACGAATCCGTGGCCGGCGCCGTGGTGGGCGACTGCTTCAAGCAGGGCGTCATCATCGGCAAGACCTCGCGCAGCTTCCGCGAGTTCAACAACACCATCTGCCTCAGCCCGGCCCTGATCTCCACTCAGGCCGACATTGACGAACTGGTCAATGCCATCGACAAGGCTCTGGCCAAGGTATCCGCCTAATCGGCACACACACTGACGACAAGGGGGGCCTCGGCCCCCCTTTTTTATTTCCATCTCTACCCCGGGCGCGATCGTCCCCCTCCCGTCGCCCCTTGTCCACGAGTTCACCATGCCCATGACGTGCCGTACCTGTCCCGCGCCGCAGCGCCTGCTTGCCGGAGCCTGTCTGGCCCTCTGCCTCCTCTTCAGTCTGCTGCTGGCGGTCCCAGCAGCGCAGGCCGCCACATCCGGCACAGTCTGTCTGCTGCTGGAAAGCCTTACGCCGGACAACGGCTGGCACGACCAGCTTCGGCGCGGTCTTGCCCGCGCTGAAAAAGATTTCGGCATCACCGCACGAGTGGTCGCCGCGCCGACGGGCAGCGACCAGCAGGCCATTTTCCGGGAGGAAGCGGCACGTTCCGACCTCCTGCTCGTTGCCGACGACAGCCTGCATGAAGTGCTCCGCAACAATGCGGGCAACTTCCGTAAAGTGCATTTCGGCTGCATCGACACGGGCGTTCGCGCCGCCAATATCATGTCCGTCACATTTGCCGACGAACAGGCAGCCTTTCTGGCCGGAGCCGCTGCCGCCATGCTGACGACGTCCGGAAGCCGGGGGATGAACCCGCAAAAAACACTGGGCTGGCTCTCCGGTAAAGAGACCGGCCCCATCGTGACCATGCTCAACGGCTTTCTGGAAGGCGCCCGCCTGATAGACCCGGAGATGCGCATCGTCCACCGCAGCCTTGATTCCTTCGAGGACGGAGAGCTGGCGCAAAGACGCTGCCGCGAGATACTGGCGGAAGGCGCGGATATCGTGGTGCTCGCCGCCGGCAGCGCCGGGCTGGCGACGCTGGACGTGCTGGCCGATCAGCAGGCGCTGGCCGTGGGACTGGCCGAAGATCAGGACAGCCTGCGCCCTGGTCAGGTGCTCACCTCCATCCTCAAACGGGGGGATCGCGCCGTCTACGAGATCATTGCCAGCCATGTACAAGGGAAGTTTCGCGGCGGAGAGATCCTCACCTATACGCTTGCGGACGACGGCGTCGGCATCACCGACTTCCGAGGCTTCGCGCGGGGAGAGGGCAACCGGCTCCCGCCTCGTTTGACCGGACGTCTGGCGGAATTGCGCCGTGAGATCGAGCGGCAGGCCATCCGTCTGCCCTCCCTGCGCCAGGGAACGCTGTGCAACTGCCGCTGACCTGCATTGCCCAGCTTGTGACAAAATCCCGCAAGCGCCCGCCGCATTCCGCGAAATCCCCTGTCCCGCCTTGTTTGCGGCGGAAATTTTTTTCGTGAAAACCTCGTGCAATCCTCTTGCTGTTGCAGCGGAAAAGGGCTAGGGTCTTTTCGCGAGCTGCGGAACGGACCTGTTTGTCTGTTCAATGATGCTGAAATGAGCGAGTGCCCAATGTGACACGACAGCCTGCGGCATCGGCAGGCGCCGCAAGCCTTGGAACGACGCATTACCTGAACGATCCAGCTGTTCCGGCTGATCAGCCAGTTGTTCCAAGTCCGTTTGCGAAAGGGTATGTCCGTCATGGACGGAATTTTCATCATTCACTTGCAGCCTTTCAGGAGGGCTTCAAATGCTTATCGGCGTTACTAAAGAAATCAAGGCCAATGAACATCGCGTGGGTATCACCCCTGCCGGCGTCAAAGCTCTGAAGGACCACGGCCACGAAGTCATGATCGAAGTGGGCGCCGGTCTCGGCAGCCGCATCTCCGACGACGAATACAAAGCCGCCGGCGCTACCATGCTGCCCGTGGCCGACGTGTGGGCCAAGGCCGATATGATCATGAAGGTTAAGGAGCCCCTGCAGAGCGAATACAAGTACTTCCGCGAAGGCATGCTGCTCTTCACCTACCTGCACCTGGCCGCCGACAAGCCCCAGACCGACGCCCTGCTGAACTCCGGCGTGGTGGGCCTTGCCTACGAAACCGTGCAGCCCGACGACCGCACCCTGCCCCTGCTGGCCCCCATGTCCGAAGTGGCCGGTCGTATGTCCATCCAGGTGGGCGCCAACATCCTGACCAAGCATGCCGGCGGTTGCGGCGTGCTGCTGGGTGGCGTGCCTGGCGTGCAGCGCGGTAAAGTCGTGATCGTGGGCGGCGGTATCGTGGGTACCAACGCTGCCAAGATGGCCATCGGCATCGGCGCCGAAGTGACCATCCTGGACAACAACCTGAACCGTCTGCGTTACCTCGACGACATCTTCGGCGCTCGCGTGCAGACCATGGCTTCCAACAGCCACAACATCGCCGCCGCCGTGAAGGACGCCGACCTCGTGATCGGTTCCGTGCTCATCCCCGGCGCCAAGTGCCCGCAGCTGGTGACCGAAGAAATGATCAAGACCATGCGCCCCGGCTCCGCCGTGGTGGACGTGGCCATTGACCAGGGCGGCGCTGTGGAAACCACCGCCGGCCATCCGACCACCCACGAAAACCCGACCTTCGTGAAGCACGACGTTGTCCACTACTCCGTGGCCAACATCCCCGGCGCTGTGCCGATCGCCTCCACCTACGCCCTGACCAACGCCACCCTGCCCTTCGCTCTGCAGCTGGCCGACAAGGGCTGGAAGAAGGCTTGCGCCGACAACATCGCTCTGGCTCGCGGCCTGAACACCGTCAACGGCAAGTGCACCTTCAAGGGTGTGGCCGACGCCTTCGGTCTGCCCTACGTGCCCGCCGCCGACCTGCTGAAGTAAGCGATTCGGCTCTCACTGCCAGATCTGGTAACAGACCTTCGGCAGTTTGACGGTAACGTCGAGCGCCCCCTGTACCACAGGGGGCGCTTTTTTTGCCCCAACCTCGCCCTGCCCCCCCCCTGAACGTCCAGAGCATTTTCAGTTTGAAACGTTTCGCGGTTCAAACCTTGCGGCCTGGCGTTTCGCGGAAATTGCGTTTTTTCCGCTCACTTTGGGTCGAACGGCGCTGTGTCGCCGCCTCGCGTTTTGCTTTTTTCAAAGGCAAAACGCTTTAGGGTCAGGACTCATTAAAGGTAAAAAATGACAATGGCAGCAATATGGATTGCCGAAAGGAATGTATGGGCAC
>NZ_CALVHE010000043.1 GCF_944327235.1 uncultured Desulfovibrio sp. | reverse complement strand
GCCCGCCGCGTCCTTGTGGTCGTAGTCGCCGCCTTCAAAGGTGGCGAGGTCCTCGGAGAAGAGGGAGTAGGGGGAGGTGCGGCACAGCGGCCAGACGCCGCCCTTGTAGAGTTTGGCCCGCACGGTGCCGGTGACGGTCTCCTGCGACTTGTCGAAGAAGGCCTGCATGGCTTCGCGTTCGGGCGAGAACCAGTAACCATTATAGATGGCGTGGGAGTAGGTCACGGCGAGCTGATCGCGGATGGCCAGCAGGTCGCGGTCCATGCAGATGCCTTCAAGGTCGCGCTGGAGGGCGAAGAGCAGGGTGCCGGCGGGGTTTTCGTACACGCCGCGGCACTTCATGCCCACATAGCGGTTCTCCACCATGTCGTCGCGGCCGATGCCGTGCTTTCCGGCCTTTTCGGCCAGCACGCGGATGATGTTGTAGGGGGAGAGCTTTTCGCCGTTGACGGAGACGGGGTTGCCCGCCTCGAAGCCCACTTCGATGATCTCGGGTTCGTTGGGGGCCTGTTCCACGGGCACGCAGCGCTCATGGCAGGATTCGTGGGGGGCGTTGGCCGGGTCTTCCAGTTCGCTGCCTTCAAAGCTCGTGTGGAGCATGTTGGCGTCCATGCTGTAGCGTTTGGCGGCGGAGGAGATGGGGATGCCGTGCTTTTCGGCAAAGGCGTTGAGGGCGGTGCGGGACATGAGGTCCCATTCGCGCCAGGGGGCGATGACCTTGATGTCCGGGGCGAGCGCCTTGGCGGAGAACTCGAAGCGCACCTGATCGTTGCCCTTGCCGGTGGCGCCGTGGGAGATGGCGTCGGCGCCTTCCTTGCGGGCGATGTCGATGAGGGCCTTGGTGATGCAGGGCCGGGCGATGGAGGTGCCCAGCATGTAGCGGTTCTCGTAACGGGCCGCGCCGCGCATCATGGGGAAGACGAAATCGCGGGCCATCTCTTCGCGCAGGTCCACCACATAGGCCTTGGACGCGCCGGTCTTGTAGGCCTTGGCTTCGACGCCGCTCAGGTCTTCCGGCTGGCCGAGATCGGCCGTGCAGGTGATGACTTCGCAGTGATAGGTTTCGATCAGCCATTTAAGGATGACGGAAGTATCCAGCCCGCCGGAGTAGGCAAGCACCACTTTTTTGATTTTGTTGCTCATGGCAGCCTCGCTAGAAAATGTTGGCGACGAGTATCGCCGCAAACGGCCGCTTTGGCAAGTCCCGCGTGCGGTGGGGGAGTGGGGCGCGGGGGCGGGAGCTTTCCCGGTGGTGGGAGATGGTGGGAGATTTTCTTTCCCCCCGGCGGCGGCGAGGCCGTGAAGGTCGCGCCGGTCGTGCGTTTGGCGGGGGAGGGGCGTGGTAAGGCGTGGGGGCCGACGGCAAGGGGCGCTTGAAAAATATCCAATGATTCCAATTCATTGATTACTCAATCCAGTCGGCGGGCTTGCTTGACAGGGGGTAGGGCTTGGGGCATAAGTGGGAAAAAGTGGTAAAACATGGTAATCGTGTGGTAGATCGTGAGAAAGCTCTTTCGTGGCAGCTTCAACCGCAGCCTGGACGCCAAGGGGCGTCTTATGCTGCCTCCCGGGTTCCGCGACGGCCTGCAGGCCGAAGGCGGGGACGGGACGTTCTGGCTCACGGCCTACTACGGTCATCTGACGGCCTACCTGCCCGATGAGTGGGAAAACATCATCGAGCAGTTGAGCCGTATCCGTTTTCCCTCGCCTGCGCTCTCCAACTTCAAGTCCAAGGTCATCGGGCTGGCGCAGGAAATGATCCCCGATCCGCAGGGGCGCGTGCGCATCCCGCAGCCGCTCATGCGGGAGGCGGGATTGTGCAAGGACGTGGTGCTGGTGGGTATGCTCGACAAGTTTGAAATCTGGGATCAGGGCCGCCACGACGCCATCGAGCTCACGGATGTTTCCGCCGAACTGGCGGCCAGCGGCATAGAGTTCTCCTTGTAAGAGGTTTTCCGTCATGGTCTTTGCCCCCTCCACGTGCGACATCGCGTCGCGTCATCTTTCCGTGCTGCCGCGCGAAACGCTGGCGGTCTTCACGCCGCTCTGGCAGGAGGGGGACGGCCCCGTGCGCATCCTGGACGGGACGCTGGGGCTTGGCGGGCATACGCAGTCCCTGCTGGAGGCCTCGCCCCGGGTGGAGGTCTGCGGTCTGGACAGGGACGAGGAAGCGCTGGCCCTGGCCCGGCGGCGTCTGGAGCCGTACGGCGGGCGCTTTACGGGCATCCATTGCGAATACAGCCGCTTTGCCGAAGCGCTGGACGAGCTTGGCTGGGACAGGCTGGACGGGGCGCTGCTGGACATCGGCGTGTCCTCCCTGCAGTTGGACGAGGCCGAGCGCGGTTTCAGCTTTTGCGGGGACGGGCCGCTGGACATGCGCATGGATCAGCATTCCGGCAAGCCGTCGGCCTGGCACTGGGTGAACCGGGAAAATTTCGACCGTCTCAAGGAGTGCATCGCCACTCTGGGCGAGGAACCGCAGGCCGGGCGCATCGCCCGCGCCATCGTGGACGCCCGCCAGAAAGGCAGCATCGAGACCACCGCCGAGCTGGCCGCGCTGGTGGAGCGCGCCTATCCGGCGGCCTGGCGGGCAAAGGCCCGCCGTCATCCGGCCACGCGCACCTTCCAGGCCCTGCGCATGGCCGTCAATGACGAGCTGGGGGAATTGCAGCGCTTTCTGGACGGCATCCTGCGGCGTCTGCGGGTGGGCGGTCGGCTGGCCGTCATCTGCTTCCATTCGCTGGAGGACCGCATGGTCAAGCAGGCCATGCGGCATTGGGCCGAGGGCTGCCGCTGCCCGCGGCACGTCATGCGCTGCGTGTGCGGGCATGAGCCGGAGGTCCGCATCCTGTTCAAGAAGCCCGTGCAGGCCGGGGAGGACGAGCTGGCCCGCAATCCCCGCGCGAGCAGCGCCAAGCTGCGGGCCGCGGAAAAGATCGCTGAGGACATGACGGCGGGGAGCGACGGCACATGCGCATGAAGAAAGCGGCGGTATTCCAGCGGGCCAACGGGCGCGGCTGGCTGCTGGTGCTGGCATGGGGCGTCATCGCCTGCATGAGCATGGGGCTGGTGCTGGTCTGGGTGAACATCGAGCGGATGGACACCAACTATTTCATCAATATCGCCCAGACCACGCTCGATGCGCGCAAGTCCCTGCGGGCCAAGCTGCAGGTGGAGCGCGAGCGGCTGCTCTCGCCCTATGAGCTGCGCCGCCGGGCCGAGGAATTCGGCATGACGGAGCCAAGGCCCGGACAGGTGCGCCGCCTCCAGATCAATGAGGCGACCGCCGGGGCAGGCGACGGGTCGGAACAGGGGAAGAGGTAGGGGAGATGCTGAAGTTCTCGCTGTCGCGCAACAAGCGCAACACCTCGAAAAAGAACGAGAACAGGCCGCGTAAACGGCAGCCTGCGGTCTCGCGCATCCTTGGCGACGCCGCGGGCGGCAAGCCCAACGCATCCCGCGCCGCCAAGAAGGGCTTCTGGGCCAATATGGACTGGACGCGCGCCCGCATCAATCTGGTGGTCATCGGCTTTTGCCTGCTCTGGGTCGGGCTGTGGTGCCGGGCCTGGTATCTCCAGATGATCATGGGGCCGCGTCTGGCGGACCGGGCCAACCGGCAGCACACGGCCACCGAACTGGTGACGGGCCGTCGCGGCATGATCTTCGACCGCAACGGGCAGGTGCTGGCCCGCAGCGTGGAGGCCCGTTCCGTCTACGCCAAGCCGCGCGAGATACAGGATTTCCTGAGCATGGCCAACACGCTCGGCCCCATCCTCGGTCTTGAGCCGCAAAAGCTCTACGACGAGCTGTCCAAGACCAGCCGCCGTTTCGTCTGGCTGCGCCGCAAGGTGGACGACTACACCGCCGAGGCCGTGCGCCGGGCCAACATCCCCGGCATCGGCCTGAGCAAGGAATATGACCGCGTCTACCCCTTCAAGCATCTGGCGGGGCAGCTGCTGGGCTTCGTGGGCCTGGACGACAAGGGGCTGGAAGGCATCGAGCGTTCGCTGGACTCGCGGCTCGGCTCGCTGCCCACGCGACAGGTGGTGCAGCGGGACGCCACGGGCCGCCGCTTCTATCTGCATGAGGAAGGGCGCTCCGAGCCGCGCGGCGAGGACATCACCCTCACCATCGACGTGCAGATGCAGTTCATCGCGGAGGAAGCCGTGGCCCGCGCCGCGCGGGACTTCGACGCCAAGTGGAGCGGCGCGCTGGTGGTGGACGTGCCCTCGGGCGACATCCTGGCCTGGGCGCAGTATCCTTTCTTCAATCCCAACAACTATCGGGAGTCCAGCCCGGTGGTCTATCGCAACCGGCTGGCCGCGGACGCCCTGGAGCCCGGCTCGACCTTCAAGCCCTTCATCATGGCCGCCGCGCTGGAAGAGAAGAAGATCACCGCCACGACCCCCATCGACTGCGAGAACGGCCGCTGGGAGACCAGGAAATTCACCATCCGCGACACCTCGCGGCAGGGCGTGCTGCCCGCCCACAAGGTGCTGCGCTATTCGTCCAACATCGGCATGGCCAAGATCGGTCTGGAACTGGGCGCGGCGACCACCTACCGTTATCTGCGGGCGCTGGGCTTCGGTGAGCACGCGGTGGTGCCGGTGGCCGACAGCCGCGGCATCCTGCGCATCCCGCGCGACTGGAGCGATGTGGACATCATGTCCGCCGCCTTCGGGCAGAGCGTCTCCGTCACCGGTCTGCAGATGGCGCAGGCCTACCTGACCCTGCTCAACGGCGGCGTGTACAAGCCCCTGCGCCTGCTCAGGGAGGACGGCAACGTCGAGGAGCGCCATCCGCGCATCTTCCGTGAGGCGGTGGTGGAGCAGATACGCAAGATGATGCGCGACGTGGTGGAAGAGAAGGACGGCACCGGCAAGCGCGCCCGCATCGACGGGGTGGAGGTGGCCGGCAAGACCGGCACGGCCCAGAAGGCCGACCGCCGCGCCGGGGCGTACGGCAACAAGCGTCTGGCCTCCTTCGTGGGCTTCCTGCCCGCCGACGATCCCCGCTATCTCATCGTGGTGCTGGTGGACGAACCCACCAAGAACCAGTACGGCGGCGTGGTGGCCGCGCCGGTGTTCCGCGAGATCGCGGCCCGCTCCATCACCTACAGCGGGGTCATCGTGCCGGCGGCCGAGGTCGAGGAGACGGCGGAGAAAAAGACCGACCGCCGCCGGGGCCTCAAGCTCTCGCTGCCCGACGCGCCCTATCTGGCCGAGACGACGGTGACGCCCGCCCGGCATGACGCGGGCGGGATGCGGCTGCCCGGCCACCGCAGCCGGGCCAGCACCAAGGTGCCGGACGTGCGGGGCAAGAGCCTGCGCAATGCGGTGGAACTGTTCGCCCGCGCGGGGGTCGTGCCCGAACTCAAGGGCAGCGGCAACAAGGTGGTCAGGCAAAGCCCTCCGGCCGGGAGCGACTGGGCCGAGGAAGGCAAGAACGTCAGGTATATCCTGTGGCTATCGGAGAAGTAGGGATGATGGGGAGATTCGCGACACTGCTCGAACAGGTGACGCGGGGCGGCGTCGAGGTACGCGCCAACTCGCGGCAGGTGGGGCCGGGTGACGTTTTCGTGGCCGTGCCCGGCGCGACGGAGGACGGGGCGCGCTTCATCCCCGCCGCACGGGCGGCCGGGGCCGCCGTCATCGTCTGCACGCCGGAGGCCGCCGCGTCCTGTCAGGACGGGCCGGACTGCCGGGTGATCGCCCATCCCGACCCGCGCGAGGCCCTGTGGCGGCTGGCGGCGGCGCGTCGGCGCACGGCGGAGCATCCGCTGAAGATCCTCGGCATCACCGGCACCAACGGCAAGACCACCAGTGCCTACCTGCTCGAACATCTGTTCACGGCGGCGGGGCACACGGTCGGCGTGCTGGGCACGGTCAGCTACCGCTGGCCCGGCCATGTGGAGGATGCGCCCCTCACCACGCCGGACCCCCTGAGCATCCACGCCATGCTGGCTCGCATGGCCGAGGCGGGCGTGGACACGGCGGTGATGGAAGTCTCCTCGCACGCGCTGGAGCAGCAGCGGGTGGGCGGCATCCCCTTTGCCGGGGCCCTGTTCACCAACCTGACGCAGGACCATCTGGACTTCCACCCGGACATGGAACGGTATTTCGCGGCCAAGGCCCGGCTTTTCCGGGAGCTGCCCGCGCGGGACAAGGCCCTTGCCGTCAATGCGGACGATGCCTGGGGACGGCGGCTGCTGGACGACTGTCCCGCCGCGCTCTCCTACGGTCTGCACGCGGCGGCGGACGGACGGCGCCACCTGCAAGGGGAGATCCTGCATTCCGGCACGGACGGTCTGCATCTGCGCATGACGCTGGACGGCGAGCGCTGGGAACTGCGTTCGCCGCTGGTGGGGCGGTTCAATGCCCTCAACCTGCTGGGCGTGCAGGCGCTGGCCCTGGGCCTCGGCGTGTCGCGCGAGGCGCTGGGGGCGCTGGCAGGTTTCCGCGGCGTGCCCGGCCGTCTGGAGCGGGTGGAGAACCCGCGCGGGCTCAATGTTTTCGTGGACTATGCCCATACGCCGGATGCGCTGGTCAATGTGTTGCAGGCCCTGCGCGGCGCGGGCTTCGAGCGGATAGTGGCCGTTTTCGGCTGCGGCGGCAACCGGGATCGCGGCAAGCGCCCGCGCATGGGCGAGGCCGTGGCCCGCTATGCGGACGTGGCCGTCCTCACCTCGGACAATCCGCGTTTCGAGGACCCGGAAGCCATCTTGCGGGATGTGCTGCCCGGACTGGCGGAGGCGCGGGAGGTGCTGGTGGAAGTGGACCGCCGCACGGCCACGCGCAAGGCCCTTGAGATGCTCGGCCCGCGGGATGCCCTGCTCATCGCGGGCAAGGGGCACGAGGATTATCAGATCATCCAGGGCGTCAAACACCACTACAGCGATCAGGAAGTGGTACGGGAGATTCTGGGGTGCGCCTAAAGCTGAGTGAACTGGCGGCGGCCGCGGGCTCCGCGCTCGCGCCGGGGGACGACCGCGACGTGACCGCCGTGGCCACGGACAGCCGCGCCGTACGGCCGGGGACGCTCTTCGTCTGTCTGGCGGGCGAGCATGTGGACGGGCACGATTACGCCCTGAAGGCGCAGGACGCCGGGGCGGCGGCCATCATGGGCACGCGCGCGCCGCAGGCCATGCCTGACGGGCTGCATGTCCCCTATCTGCGGGTGGAGGACGCCGTGAAGGCCCTGGGCCGCATGGCGGCGCTGTGGCGCGACCGCTGCGCGGGCGTCAGGGTCGTCGCCGTCACCGGCACGGCGGGCAAGACCACGGTCAAGGAACTGCTGGCCCAGACCCTGGCCCTTGCGGGCAAGACGGCCCGCAATGCCGCCAATCTGAACAATCAGATCGGCCTGCCGCTGTCCATGCTGGCCACGGACGGCGACGAGGCGTTCTGGGTCATGGAGGTGGGCATCAGCCACGAGGGCGACATGGACGAGCTGGGCGCCATCGTGCGGCCGGACATGGCGCTCATCCTCAACGCCGGGGCCGGACACACCGAGGGGCTGGGCGCGCGCGGCGTGGCCTGGCACAAGGCACGCCTGCTGCGGTATGTGCCGCGGGGCGGCACCTGCCTCATCAGCGCCGATTATCCCGATCTGGTGCGCGAGGCCCGCGCCGTGCGCGGGGATCTGCTGTATTTCACCGCCGAGGGGCGTCCCCTGCAGTTCCGGGGCGCGACGGCGGGCAACGAGGGCGAGCGGGGCCGCTACCGGCTGAACCTGGACGGCAGGGCCTGCGACGTGCTGGCGCCCTTCCGGGGCGGCTACGGCGCGGAGAACTGCATCGCCGTGGCGGCGGCGGCCAGCCTGCTGGGGCTGACGCCGGAGACCATCACCCGCGGGCTGGCCGGGGCCGAGCTGCCCGCGCAGCGCTTCGTGCGCGAACAGGCCGGGCCGTGGCGCATCATCGACGATACCTACAACGCCAATCCGCTCTCCATGACGCGGATGCTGGACGCCGCGGCCGAGCTGGCCCACGGCGAGGGCGGGGGCCGCTTCATCGCCGTGCTGGGCGAGATGCGCGAGCTGGGAGAGCTTGCCGTGCGGGAACATGAGCGCCTGGGTCGCCATCTGGCGGACATCCGCCCCTGCGCCGTGTTCTGGAAGGGCGGACAGGCGGACGCCGTGCGCGCCGGGCTGGAACAGGGCGGTTATGCGGGACCGATGTACACGCCCGCCGACGCCGAGGAATTTTGCGCGCGCCTGAACGAACTGGAAAAAGGCGCCGGGCACGGCGGGCTCGTGCTCTTCAAGGGATCGCGCAGCAATGCGCTGGAAGGCTGGCTGGCCGCCCTGCGGGACGCGGCGGGACAGCGGGGGATGTAAGGCATGTTCTATACGCTGCTGGTGCCGCTGGCCGACGAATGGTCGGCGCTCAACGTCTTTCGCTACATCTCGTTCCGCTCCCTGGCGGCGCTCATGACGGCGCTGGTCATCTCGGTGCTGGTGGGGCCGCGCTTCATCGCCTGGCTGCGGCGGCTCAAGTGCGGCCAGTACATCCACGAGGACGTGGCCGCCCACGCGGGCAAGGCCGGCACGCCCACCATGGGCGGCATCATGATGCTCTTCAGCCTCGGCGTGAGCCTGCTGCTCTGGGCGGATCTGCGCAGCTCCTACATCTGGCAGACCTTTTTCGTCTTTGTGGGCTTCGGGCTGGTGGGCCTGTGGGACGATCTGACCAAGCTGCGCCACCACAAGAACCGGGGCATCAGCGGCCGGGCCAAACTGGCCGGACAGGCCGCCGTGGCCCTCGTGGCCATGCTGGCCCTCTTTCTTGACGAGCGCTGCGACACCACGCTGTCCATCCCCTTCATCAAGGAATGGACGCCGGACCTGGGCATCTTCTACATCCCCTTCGGCATGTTCGTCATGGTGGCGGCCTCCAATGCCGTCAACCTCACGGACGGGCTGGACGGGCTGGCCATCGGCCCCACCATCGTGGCGGGCGCGGTCTTTGCCATATTCATCTATATCACCGGTAATGCGCGCGTGGCCTCCTATCTGCTGGTGCCCTATGTGCCGGGCATGGGAGAGGTGACGGTCTTTTGCGGCGCGCTGGTGGGGGCCGGGCTGGGCTTTTTGTGGTTCAACGCCTACCCGGCGCAGATCTTCATGGGCGATGTCGGCTCGCTGAGCCTCGGCGGCGTGCTGGGCTATCTGGCCCTGCTGAGCAAGCAGGAGCTGGTCCTTGCCGTGGTGGGCGGGCTTTTTGTGGCGGAGACGCTCTCCGTCATCATGCAGGTGGGCTATTTCCGCTGGACGGGCGGCAAGCGGCTCTTCCGCATGGCCCCGCTGCATCATCACTTTGAACTCAAGGGCGTGCCGGAATCGAAGATCATCATCCGCTTCTGGATAACGTCCATCCTGCTGGGGCTCATGGCCCTGTCCGTCCTCAAGCTGCGCTAGGCAGGCAAAGGAGAGGAGAACGCTTATGGCTTTGGAACGCAATCGCGGCCGTCGTGTCCAGCCCGGAGAGCTCGCCGTGGTGGTGGGCGCCGGACGCTCCGGCCTTGCCGCCGTCAAGCTGCTGCGCCGGGAAAAGGCCCGCGTGCGCCTGCTGGAACGCAATCGCAACGCCATCGACCTGACCACGCTGGCCGCCCTGCAGCGCGCCGGGGTGGAAGTGCTCTTCGGGGAGCACACGCCGGAACTTTTCGAGAACGCCGTGCTGGTGGTGGCCAGTCCGGGCCTGCCCCTCACCGCCCTGCGCGAGATGATGGGCCCGCACGCGACCCGCACCAACTGCGAGGTCATGGCGGAGATGGAACTGGCCTGGCGCTACCTCGACGGCGAGCCGGTGCTGGCCGTGACCGGCACGAGCGGCAAGACCACCACCGTGAGTCTGGCCGCCGCCATGCTCCAGAAACAGGGCTACGCCGTCTTTCTGGGCGGCAACATCGGCACGCCCCTTTCCGAATACGTGCTGGCCGGACGCCGGGCCGACGTGCTCGTGCTGGAGGCCTCCAGCTTCCAGCTCCAGGGCTGTTCGACCTTCTGCCCGCGCGTGGGGGTCATCCTCAACATCTCGCCCAACCATCTGGATCATCACAAGAACATGGCCGAATACGTGGAGGCCAAGTTCCGCATCTTCCGCTGTCAGGAAGAAGGGGACCTGGCCATCATGGGCGAGAACCTGCGCAAGGTCTCCGGGGCCTTCCGTCTGCGCGCGCGCCAACAGCTCTTCATCCCGGCCAACTGCCCCCAGCGCTTCGCGGACTGCCAGCTGCTCGGCGCGCACAACAATTTCAACGTGGAAGCCGCCTGGCTGGCCTGCCGCTTCTTCGGCGTGAGCGAGGCCAACGCCGCAGCCGCCGTGGCCGCCTTCCGTCCGCTGCCGCACCGCCTGGAACGGGTGCGCCGCCATCGCGGCGTGCTCTACGTCAACGACTCCAAGTGCACCACCGTGGCGGCGCTCAAGGTGGCGCTGGAATCCTTCGATCAGCCCGTGCGCCTGCTGTGCGGCGGCAAGTTCAAGGGCGGCGATCTGGCCGCGCTCTCGCCCCTCGTGCAGGAAAAGGTGCAGGAGGTGGCCCTCTTCGGCGGCAGCCGCGAGGTCTTTGAAAAAGCCTGGAGCGACATCGTGCCCATGCACTGGCACAAGGATCTGAAAGAAGCGGTGACCCTGCTTTCCCATACCGCCTGCAAGGGCGACGTGGTGCTGCTGGCCCCCGCCACCTCCAGCTTTGACCAGTACGACAACTACATGAAGCGCGGCGAGGACTTCAAGCGCATCGTCGGTGCCCTGGCATGAAGAAAAACAGTTTCCGCGAGAGCAAGGCGGCCAACGTGCTGGCGCGCGTGGCCGAAAAGGCCCTGCCGGGGGGCTTCGACTGGTGGCTGTTCACCCTGACGGTCATCATCCTTGCCATCGGCCTGATCATGGTCCTGTCGGCCAGCGGCATCGTGGCGGAGATAGACAACGGCGACAAATACTATTTCTTCAAGCGGCAGGTGGTCTTTGCCGTCGTGGGCCTGCTGGCCCTGTGGGGCGCGGCCCTCATGCCGCGCGCCTGGCTCTACAAGCTCCAGTACCCGGCGTTGCTCCTGTCGCTGCTGCTGCTGTTGCTGACGCTCTCGCCGCTGGCCCCAGCCATCAACGGCGCGCGCCGCTGGATACCCATCGGCCCCATCTCCATCCAGCCCATGGAGTTCGTCAAGATCTCCATGGCCCTCTATCTGGCCTATTTCATGAGCAGCAAACAGGACCTCATCAAGACCTTCAGCCGGGGCGTCATCCCGCCCTTCGCCGTGACCGGTCTTTTCTGCTTCCTCCTGCTGCTCCAGCCGGACTTCGGCAGCTCGGTCGTGCTGGCCAGCCTGCTCTTCTTCATGTGCGTGGCCGGGGGCACGCGGTTCATCTATCTGTTCTTCGCCATGGCGCTGGTCGTGGCCGGGGCCATGGCGCTGGCCATCGCCTCGCCGTACCGCCTGCGGCGACTGCTGGCCTTCCTCGATCCCTTTGCCGACCCCTCCAACACCGGCTACCACCTCGTGCAGTCCCTGCTGGCCTTCGGGTCGGGCGGCTTCTTCGGCGTGGGGGTCGGCGCCAGCAAGCAGAAGATGTTCTATCTGCCGGAAGCCCACAACGACTTCATCATGGCCGTCATGGGCGAGGAACTGGGCTTCGTGGGCGTGAGCGTGATCATGCTGCTCTTCACCATGCTGTTCTGGCGCTGCTACCGCATCATCATGGGACAGAAGGAATTGCGCGACCGCTTCACGGCCTTCGGCATCACGGTCATCATCGCCATGGGCTGCCTCATGAACCTGGCCGTGGTCATGGGCGTGGCGCCGCCCAAGGGCGTGCCCATGCCGCTGGTGAGCTACGGCGGCAGTAACCTGCTGGCGACCCTCATCTGTGTGGGATTGCTCCTCAATTTTTCAAGGACGGCGGACGGATGGAAAAGATCCTCCTGACCACCGGCGGCACCGGCGGACACATCTTCCCGGCCCTGGCCGTGGCTGAGGCCCTGCGGCGACGGCATCCGCACGCGCGGCTCCTCTTCGTCGGTTCGCAGTACGGGCCGGAGGCCCGGCTTGCGGCTCAGGCGGGCGTGGACTTCGTGGGCCTGCCCGTCCGGGGACTGGTGGGGCGCGGCTGGCGCGGTCTTGTCGCGGCCGCCGATATGGCCGCCGCCTGCGCGCGGGCCGTGGGCCTCATCCGCCGTTTCCGGCCCGACGTGGCCGCGGGCTTCGGCGGTTATGCCGCCTTCGCGCCCCTGCTGGCCGCCCGGCTGTGCGGCGTGCCCTGCGCGCTGCATGAACAGAACGCCGTGGCCGGGGCCAGCAATCGTCTGCTGGGACGGCTGGCGCACACGGTCTGTCTGTCGCTGGAGGCCACACAGGGCTTTGCCCCGGAAAAATGCGTGCTCACGGGCGATCCCGTCCGCGCGGCCGTGGCCCAGGTGGGCGAGCGCCCGCGCGCCTTTGACGGCCGCCGCCTGCTGATCATGGGCGGTTCGCAGGGGGCGCACGCGCTCAATCTCTACGTCATGGAACGCCTCGACCTGCTGCGGCGGGCCGGGGTGGAGGTGCGGCACCAGACCGGCAAGGCGGACTACGAGGCCGTGCGCGCCGCCTATGCGGACGCCGGTTTCCCGGACGGATGCGTCAGCCCCTTCATCGACGATATGGCGGCGGCCTACGCCTGGGCGGACCTGGCCTTTTGCCGGGCCGGAGCCACCACCGTGGCGGAACTGTGCGCGGCGGGACTGCCCGCCGTGCTCGTGCCCTTCCCCCATGCGGCGCACGACCACCAGCGCGGCAATGCCGAGGCCCTGAGCCGGGTCGGCGCGGCCCGCTGGCTCCCCGAGGACCGTATGCGGGAGGAAGGACTGCTGGAAAGCATCATCAGGCTGCTGGATGCGCCGGAAGAGCGGCGACAGATGGCCGACGCCGCCCGCCGCGCCGCCCGCCCGCAGGCCGCGGAAGCCGTCTGCGACGTGCTCGAAGGGCTGTGCCGGACGTAGCGAGACCGGCGCTGCCGCTGTATGTTTTTTGGGGGGAAGGGAAACCCGCTCCCGCGCCGGCGGAGGGGTTTCCCTTCCCCCCAAACAAACAGTTAATAGTGTTAACAGGCCCTAGAGCGTTTCACCTTTGAAAAAGGTGAGATGCGAGGCGGCGGCACAGCGCCGCCCGGCCCAGACCAAGCGGAAAACCGCGTTTTTTCCGCGAAGCGACAGGCCGTATGGTTTGAAACGTGAAGTGTTTCAAGCGGAAAATGCTCTAAAAGGACAGAACGTGGAACGAAGCGGAATGAACAACAGGGTGCGCTGCATCCACATGGTGGGCATCGGCGGGGCCGGGATGAGCGGCATCGCTGAGGTGCTGCTCAGCCAGGGATACCGGATCTCCGGCTCCGACATGTCGGATTCGGCGGTGGTCCGGCACCTGCGTACGCTGGGGGCGACCATCGCCATCGGGCACGCGCCCGAAAATGTGGGGGACGTGCAGGTGCTCGTCAAATCCACGGCCATCGCGGAGAACAATCCCGAGCTGATCGAGGCCCGGCGGCGGAACATCGCCATCATCCCGCGCGCGGAGATGCTGGCCGAGCTCATGCGCCTGCGGCAGGGCATCGCCATCGCCGGGACGCACGGCAAGACCACCACCACCTCGCTGACCGCCGCCATCTTTGACGCGGCGGGGCTGGACCCCACGGTCATCATCGGCGGGCGGCTCAACGTCTACGGCACCAACGCCCATCTGGGCACCGGCGAATATCTCATTGCCGAAGCCGACGAGTCGGACGCCTCGTTCCTGTGTCTTTTCCCCATCATCAATGTGGTCACCAACGTGGACGAGGACCACCTCGACCACTACGGCACGCAGCAGGCGCTGGATGAGGCCTTCGTCCATTTCATGAACAAGGTCCCGTTTTACGGCTGCAACGTGGTGTGCGTGGACGACCCCGGCGTGCGCCGTCTGCTGCCCCAGGTCAAGCGCCCCGTGCTGACCTACGGGTTCAGCGAGGAGGCGCGCCTGCGCGCCGAGATGCGGGAAAGCGGGGCCGTGAGCCGCTTCGCGGTCTCGCTGGACGGCACGCCGCTGGGGGAGGTGCGCCTGCCCCATCCCGGCCATCACAATGTGCTCAACGCGCTGGCGGCCATCGGCACGGCCCTCAGGGCGGACATCCCCTTTGCGCGCTGCGCGGACGGACTGGCGGCCTTTGCGGGCGTGGGACGGCGCTTCGAGTTCAAGGGCGAGCGCGACGGCGTGACCGTGGTGGACGACTACGGCCATCACCCTGCGGAAATTGCCGCCACGCTGGAGACCGCGCGGCAGGTTTTTCCGGGACGGCGCATCGTGGCGGCCTTCCAGCCGCATCGCTTCAGCCGGACCCAGGCGCATTTCGGGGAGTTCTGCAAGGTGTTCGAGCCCATCGACCAGGTCCTGCTGACCGAGATCTACGCCGCCGGAGAAAAACCCATCCCCGGCGTTTCCGGCGAGAGCCTGGCGCAGGGGATGCGGCAGGTGTGCGGCACGCCGGTCACCTATTTCCAGACGCTGGACGATCTGGTGCGGGAGCTTCCGCGCTTCCTGCGGGCCGGGGACGTGCTCCTGACGCTGGGCGCGGGCAGCATCACCCTGGTCGGGCCGCTCTGGCTGGAGGGCGAAGCCCATGCGTGAGACGCTCGCCCCCTGTCTTGCCCGGCTGACCAGCATCCGGCTGGGCGGCACCGCCATAGCCGAGCTGCGCCTTGAGACGGAAGAGGACGTGCTCCTGCTCGAAGAACGCCGCAAACAGCTGGGCGGACGGCTCTTTTTTCTGGGCGCGGGGACCAATATCCTCGCCGCGGAAGGGGAGTTGCCCGTCGTCCTCGTGCGCTGCGCCCTGCCGGGCGAGCCGGAAGTCGTGGGCGAACGGGACGGGCGGGTGCTCGTGCGCGCCGGGGCGGGCGTGCCCCTGCCGCGCCTGCTGCGCTTCTGCGCCGTCAGGGGCCTGGGCGGACTGGAAGGGCTGGTCGGCATCCCCGGCAGCGTCGGGGGCGCCATCGCCATGAATGCGGGGTCCTTCGGCTGCGAAGTTGGCCCGCATCTTGCTTCCGTACGCTTTTATGACGGCACGCGGATCAGGGAAGCCGGGGGAGAGGAGTTGTCCTACGGCTACCGGCATATGCGTATGCCCGGCGAAGCCGCGGACTATCTTGTGTTGTCGGGCACTTTTAGCTTGACCCGCAAGGCAAAGGATGACATTTCTTTATTCATGCGTCACAACTTTTTCGAGAAAAAGTCTAAACAACCTGTGACCGCATGGAGCGCCGGATGCGTCTACAAAAATCCCGCTCCCGACCGTTCCGCCGGAAAGCTGCTGGAGGCCGCCGGATTTCGCGGCAAGGCGCTGGGCGGCATGATGTTTTCCCCCCTGCATGCGAATTTTCTCGTCAATACGGGCAAGGGGAGTGCCCCGGCGGCATTTGACTTGATGCGGATGGCCGAGGAAGAAGTGAGGCGTCGGTTCGCCATCGCGCTCGAACCGGAAGTCAGGATTTTGTCGTGAATCTGTCATTGATGAGGAAAAAGCAGGTTCGCAACAGCTACCGCAGGGAAAAGGTCTCCTATTGGGAAGCGCTGAAACGTATCCGTCCGCCCCTGCCGAAGCTGCCCCTGATGCGCGGCAGCTTCGCCAGTGTGCTGACCCTGTGTGTGCTGCTGATCTTTGTGGCTGTCGTGGTGACCGGAGTCTGCTCCCTGAGCCTGTGGCTGTACGGTAGGGCGACGACGAGCGAATTCTTTGCCACCACACATATCGACGTGACGGGGAACGTACGGCTGTCCCGTGAGATGGTGCTCAAATACGGCGGCATCCGCGAAGGCGACAACAGCCTTTCCGTGAGCATCACCGAAATGGAGCGCAAGCTCAGGGCCACCCCCTGGGTGGAGGAAGTCTCCGTGAAGCGTCTGCTGCCGGACCGCTTCATCATCCGCGTCAGGGAGCGTATGCCGTCATTCTGGGTGCACAGGAACGGACAACTCTATTACGCCAATGAACGCGGAGAGATCATCGCCCCGGTGGAAAGCGAGAACTTCCTTTCCCTGCCCACGCTGACCGTGGAACCGGGCGGTGAGGACGCCATCCCCTACCTCGAGCGGCTCATGGCGGACCTGAACAGCGGCAGCCTCCCCGTGGAATCGGGGGCCGTGGCGTCGGTGACGCTGAGTCCGGCGCGCGGCGTGGAAGTCTATCTGGAGGACAGGGAGATGCGCCTCTCCATCGCTACCGACGACTGGAGCGGCAATCTGGCAAGGCTGGGCGCCACGCTGGGCGACCTGGCGCGACGACAGGAATTGCGCGATGTGCGCGATGTGAGGGCGGTTCACGGCAACGTGTGGGTGATCTTGAATCAGAAGGTACGCAGTTGATCTCAGGGTGGCAGGAATGAACAAGTCTGATCTCATTGTCGGTCTTGATATCGGGACGACCAAGATTTGCGCGGTGGTGGGCCAGCTCAACGAGTCCGGCGCCATCGAAGTGGTGGGCATAGGCAACAGTGTCTCCACCGGACTGCGCAAGGGCGTGGTCGTCAATATCGAGCAGACGGTGCAATCCGTGCGCAAGGCAGTGGAAGATGCCGAACTCATGGCGGGCTGCGAGATCAATTCCGTCTACGTCGGCATAGCCGGCAGCCATATCATGGGCATCAACAGCCACGGCGTCATCGCCGTCAAGGGCGGCGAAGTGACGCAGCGCGACATAGAGCGCGTCCTCGACGCGGCGCGCGCCGTGGCCATCCCGGCCGACCGGGAGGTCATCCATATCCTGCCGCAGGAATACATCGTCGATAATCAGTACGGCATAGCCGATCCCCTCGGCATGGCGGGCGTGCGGCTGGAAGTGCGCGTGCATATCGTCACCGGCGCCATCTCCTCGGCGCAGAACATCGTCCGCTCCTGTCACAGGGCGCAGCTCGAGGTCTCCGAGATCGCGCTGGAGTCCCTCGCCTCCGCCAAGGCCGTCCTCACCGACGAGGAACGGGAGATCGGCGTGGCGCTCGTGGACCTCGGCGGCGGGACCACCGATATCGCCATTTTCGCCAATGACGCCATCAAGCATACGGCCGTCCTGGCGCTGGGCGGGCAGAACCTGTCCAACGACATCGCTTTCGGGCTGCGTACGCCCGTGGCCTCGGCCGAGAAGATCAAGATAAAATACGGCTGCGCCCTCACCGATCTGGTGCGCGCCGACGAATATATCGAAGTGCCGAGCGTGGGCGGGCGCGAATCGCGTCGCCTCTCGCGACAGGTGCTCGCGGAGATCTGCGAACCCCGAATGGAAGAGATCCTCTATCTCGTGGACCAGAGCCTCGTGCGCTCCGGCTACAAGGACCTCATCGGCGCGGGCGTCGTCCTAACGGGCGGGACGTCGCTCATCGAAGGCTGCCAGGAACTGGGCGAGCAGATCTTCAACCTTCCGACGCGCATAGGCTATCCGCGTAACGTGGGCGGCCTGAAAGACGTGGTCAACAGTCCCAAGTTCTCTACGGCGGTGGGGCTCTTGTGCTACGGCGCGGAAAAGGAAATGGGCGGACAGAAGAAGTTCACCTCCTCACGCAATGAGAGCAGCATGTTCGACGGGCTGCTGGCGCGCATGAAGAAGTGGTTTTCCGACATTTCCTAGCTTTCAGTTTCATTTGCGGGCAAACAGGCAACATACAAGAGGAGAGGAAGCATGTCTCAGTCTATCATGGATGAAATCGACACTTCGCTGGCCAGCAGCGCCAAACTCAAGGTCATCGGCGTCGGCGGCGGCGGCGGCAACGCCGTACAGAACATGATCGACTCCGGACTGAAGGGTGTTCAATTCGTGTGCGCCAACACCGACGTGCAGGCGCTCAATAAAAATACTTCGCCCCTCAAGGTGCAGCTCGGTGAAAGCCTGACGCGCGGCCTCGGGGCTGGGGCCAATCCCAACGTGGGCCGCGAAGCCGCCCTGGAAAGCATCAACGCCATCCGTGAAGCCATCGGTGATGCCGATATGGTGTTCGTCACCGCCGGCATGGGCGGCGGCACGGGCACCGGCGCCGCCCCCGTGGTGGCGCAGGCCGCCAAGGAACTGGGCGCGCTCACCGTCGGCGTGGTCACCAAACCGTTCACCTTTGAAGGCATCAAGCGCAAGCGCGCGGCCGAAGTGGGGCTGGAAGAATTCCGCCAGCATGTGGACTGTCTCATCACCATCCCCAATGACCGCCTGATGGCCTTCGCGCCCAAGAAGGAACCGTTCAGCCGTATGCTGGAACGCGCCAACGAGGTGCTGTACTACGCCGTCAAGGGCATCTCCGATGTCATCGTCGGGGAAGGCATCATCAATCTCGACTTTGCCGACGTGCGCACCACCATGTCCGAGTCCGGGCTGGCGCTCATGGGCACCGGCATGGCCTCCGGCGAGAACCGCGCCCGCGAGGCCGCGCAACGCGCCATCATGAGCCCCCTGCTGGAAGATGTCTCCCTCGAGAGCGCCAAGGCCGTCCTCTACAACATCACCGCGCCCCAGGACATCTCCGCCGAAGAGATCCAGGAGATCGGCGACATCATTGCCGACGCCGCTCCGGAAGACGCCAACATCATCTTCGGCGTGGTCTTTGACGAAGAAGTGGGCGACGAGATCCGCATCACCGTCATTGCGACCGGCATCGAACCTCCGCAGGCCGTGGAAGCCAAACCGGCCGCCCCGGCTACGGTGACGCCCTTCAGCAAGGCCGGCGCCAACGCCGTGCGCACCGAAGCGCGCCGCGTGGTGCGCGCCGAACAACCTCCGGTCTACAGCCAGCAACCGCAGGCCGAACCGCAAATGCGGCCCATGCGCCGCCAGTCGCGTACCGAGGAGATCAGCTCCTGGTATGACGCCAACAGCAGCGATTATCCTTTCGTCATGAAGGGCGATCGTCGCCGCCAGCAGCGCCATGCCCCGGGGCAGGAAGATTTCCTCTACAGCGACAGCGATTGTGAAACTCCCGCCTTCCTCCGTACGCAGGCCGACTAGGACCTGCCGCCGAATGAAGGCTGAATACAACTTTCAGGGCTTGCCTCTTCGGCCCTGAAATGCCCGCCGGGAGGCCCATGGGGGGCCTCCCAGTGCATTCCTCTCAAGTCCGCTGAAGTCCGCGCTGGCATAAAACAGCGCGGACTTTTTGATTTTCTTGTCCGACAAGGTTCGTCACGGTTCGTTGACTGCCGTCAGTATTTTGGGGTAACTCTTGGGGTAACTTTCGGGAAAGTTATCGAACATGCTGGAGTTACCCCAAAATGGCGCTGACAGACAGGCAGATCAAGGCGATGCAGCCGGAGGACAAGCCGCGCCGGTATCATGATGCCGGCAGCGTTCCCGGTCTGTACATCGAGGTTTCCCCGTCTGGGGGGAAGTGGTGGCGGTTCAGGTTCACGCTCAACGGCAAGCAACGTCTCATGTCTCTGGGGGTGTACCCTGAGGTGTCCCTGAAGGAGGCCCGGCTTGCCGCTCTGGAAGCCCGGCAGCTGGTGGCGGCAGGAAGGGACCCGGTACGGGAGAGGGCAGGCGCGCGGGCGTCCGGGGCCTGTCATTCCGTGCGCGAGGTGGCTGGGGAATGGCTTGCCGGGCAGGAAGGGCGCTGGACGGCGGCGCACGCTGTCAAGGTGCGTTCGCGGCTGGAGCGGCTGGTATTCCCGGCGATAGGGGAGAGAGAGGTGAGCGAGGTGTCCCCGCGGGACATCCTGCTGCTGTGTCGTCAGGTGGAGCACAGCATCTCCTCGTATATGGGACATGTCATGCTGGGATTGCTGAGCAGGCTGTTCCGGTATGCCGTTGCAAGCGGCCGACTGACTTCGGACCCCTGTCGTGATGTTGCGGGGGCGCTTGGCGCGCATGTGACCCGCCATATGCCCGCCTTGACCGATCCCGGCAAGGTGGGTGAGCTTGCGCGAAAGATCGACGCCTATGAGGGGCTGCTGACGACACGGGGCGCCCTGCAGCTCTTGTTGCTCTGCATGTGCCGGACGCAGGAACTGCGGGGCATGTGCTGGGAGGAGATAGACCGGGATGCCGCGCTGTGGCGTATCCCGGCGGAGCGCATGAAGATGCGGCAGGAGCATCTTGTGCCGCTTTCACGGCAGGCCATGCGCATCCTTGACGAGTTGCGAGGCGTGAACGGTGACGGCGATCTTGTATTCCCCTCCTACTGCCGCAAGCGTCGTGACGAGACACCGCTGGGGAAGAATACCATCAACAATGCCTTGCGGAGCATGGGCTATGCCAAGGACGTGCTGGTTGGGCACGGCTTTCGTTCCATAGCCTCGACGTTGCTCAATGAACAGGGCTGGAATCCAGATGTCATCGAGAGCCAGTTGGCCCACGCGCCGCTCAACAGTGTGCGGGCAGCCTATAACCGCGCCGCCTACCTCGACGACAGGCGGCGCATGATGCAGGCATGGGCGGACTATCTGGATCAGCTCAAAGCACATGCCTCCCCTGCTTGATCTCTTCCACCAGTGCGGCGATGACGGATTCCGGCCAACAGACGCTGCGCCGTGTGAGCCGCCGGGGGGCGGGGATGGTGCCGGCCTTGATGCCCGCATAAAACTTGGTCTTGCGGATGCCAAGCCGACGCATGACTTCGGCGGAGCGCAAAAGGCGGTCGGGAAGGGGAGGCGTGGCTTCCAGCTGCGGGAGGATGCCGGGAGAGGACGAAATGTCGTTGTTCATGGGATGCTCCTTGTTGGGTTCTTGTTGGAGGTCGGTGTGCGGTATGGATTGATCCGTGGTGCGGGGATGCGCGCTCATGCGTTCTCCCTGGCATAAAAGAGGCCGCTCCGGGCGGCCTGTCAGTTGCTTTCTGAGTCCATCTCTACGGCTGTAATTCTTCCACCGATCCAGCGCATGACGTTGACG
>NZ_CALVHE010000042.1 GCF_944327235.1 uncultured Desulfovibrio sp. | reverse complement strand
GCGACCGAAAGGCGGCCGCAGGCCGTGCCCGTTAGGCGACGCAGGAGCCTTACGGGCATCGACAGCAGAGCGAGGGGTTCCCCTTCCCCCCAAACAAACAGCAAATAATCTTAACAGCCTAGTCCCCCGCCCGCGGCGTGCCGCCGTCCGCCGGGGCCGTCGTCGCGAGTTCGCGCAGGACGGCCCGGGGCCAGTAGGCTTCAAGACGGGTCCCCCGGCCGGGACGCCCCGTGATCTGGAAGGTACCGCCGCTCAGGGCCACACGCTCGCGCATGTTGCCGATGCCCCGGCCGCCGCTCTCGCCGCCGGGCGGCGGGACAGGCGGGACGGGCGGGACCCCGCCGGGCAGGCCCGCGCCGTTGTCCGAGACGCGGATGCGCAGCCCGTCGCGCGGCGCGTCGATGACGATATGCGCGTGGCTGGCCCCGCTGTGTCGGGCGATGTTGGCAAGGGCCTCCTGCACGATGCGGAAGAGGACGATGCGCAGCGGCGCGGGGATGTCCGCCTCCGGCACGAGGATATGCGTACGCAGCCTGATGCCGGGATTGGCCAGCCGGAAATCCCCGCAGAACCACTCGAGCGACTCCGACAGGCCCGCGTCGAGACGGGCCGGGCAAAGATCGTTCTGGATGCGGCGCATCTGCCGCGCCATGCCCTTGACCAGAGCGATGACTTCCTTGAGGGCCGCTTCGGCGTCGTCCCGGCGATCTTTTCGCGACAGGGTGGATAGGGCCCGCTCGATGCCGAGTTTCATGACGCCGAGCGTCGCCCCGACATCATCGTGCAGTTCCGCCGCGAGGCGGCGGCGTTCCTCTTCGTGCGCGCAGAGCAGGCGCTGCGACATGTGCCGCAGTTCGGCCGTGCGCTGGACGACCTGCCGTTCGAGCGAGGCGTGCGATTCCGACAGGTCCCGCTCCCGGCGTTCCAGCGTCCGGATGAGCAGCGACAGCGCCTCGGCCATCTCGCGTACTTCCAGAGCTCCCGCATCGCAGGGTATCTCCGCTTCCCCGTCCTCCTGCCTCCGGCGGAGGCTGCTGTGGATGCGGGCGATGGGCGTGATGACGCGCCGGATGAAGTAGCCGTAGAGCAGGCAGCTGACGCAGAGCACGACGAGCAGGCCGAGGAGGGTGCCCGCGGCGTGCTGGCCGAGCCGGGCGTCGAACTCCCTGTAGACGGCGGTCAGCGTCCTGTCGGCATGATCCATGAGCCTGTTGCAGGAAAGGGAAACGCTTTCCAGCAGGGCATCCACCTCGATGACCAGCAGGGCGTATTTCTGCTCGAGGACATCCTGTTGGTCAAAAAGCGAAAAGACGCCGTTCCGTCCGAAAGCGGCCTGTTGCAGGCTGTGGTGCAGGGTGCGCAGACGGGTGCGGATCGCTTCGGGGAGGTCGTCTCGCTCCGCAAGCGCCCGCATGAGCCGCGTCTCTTCTTCGCCTTGTCGCCGGATGAGCCGTTTGAGCTGCAGGCCGTAGGAGATGTCCGTGTTCTGGCAGAGCAGGAGCAGGGACAGCAGCATGTCCCGCCCCTGATGTTCCCATTCATGCAGGGCGGTCGACCGCTTCGACAGTTCCCGCAGGTCTTCCGCCATGACGCGGAAGCTCTTCACCTGATAGGTCCGCAGGAGGGCCAGTTCATACTTGCGGGTTGTAAGCGCATTGATGCGCTCCACTATCTGGTACATCTTTTCCAGACGCTGGCGCAGGAAGCGTACTTCCTCCGCATAGAGCGCCGAGGCGGCAAGGGCCTTGAGTTCCTCGTCGCCCGTCCGCAGCAGATGCTGGATCTGTTCCAGCAGCGAGGCTTGCACGAAGAGGCTGTCCGTCTGCATATAGCGGAAAAGCAGGCCGCGGAGCTGCTCCGACTGCTGGACGAGGGTCATGGTCCTGTGCGCGAAGGGGATGCGCTGCAGGATGTTTTCCTCCAGCAGGGCATTGGTGCTGCGGAAGGAAACCGCCAGCAGCAGCGTCAGCAGGAGGAACAGCAGCATGAAGAAAGTCAGCGGGAGCAGGATGATGCGCCGCAGTCGGGGAGGCCGTCTAGTGGATGACATCGGTCCGCTCCGAGCAGGCTACTTGGTCAAGCGGCGACAGGAGCCCCTGCACCAGACTCTCGGCATGGGCCACGCGTGGCGAGAGCAGCAGGAAAAGCTCTCCCTCCGCTATCCAGAGGCCGGGAGCATCCCGCACGAGCCGCTCCTGGATGCGCGCATAGAGGTCCTTTCGCGCCGCATCGTCGCTGCGCATCGCCTGTTGCAGGAGAGCGTCGGTCTCCGGGTCGGCATAGCCGGAGACATTGGTCCAGAGGAGTGAGCGATTGGCGTTGTGCGAATCATAGAGGCGATGGAAGCCGATGACGGGGTCCTGCCAGAAAAAGAGGGCGTCGAGAGCGATGTCGAATCTACCGGACGACATAACCTCCTGCCACTGCTGGAAGTTTTCGATACGCTGGGCCTGGACCACTACGCCGAGAAGGACGGAGAACTCATGCTGGATGAATTTGATGAACTCGACATTGAGGGGATTCCACGTCGCCCATGATGGAGAATAGCAAAGACGAACAGTGAAGCGTGTCCCGTCCGATCTTCGCAAAAAACCCACTTCATCAAGGAGGATGTTCGCCAGTTCGGGATCAAAGGGTTGATCCAGAGATTTGGCGAAAGGGGCAGCCTGTGGGAACGGGCTGCGCATGGGATGCACGTTATCGTTGCAGATCCGAGAAAATTTTTTTCTGTCAAAGGCAAGAGAAAATGCTTTTCTCACATTTGGAATGGAAAATGGACTCCTCTTCAAATTATAATGCAGCATATGATAACCGTAAAGATGTCGTATGGTGAGCCTCTTCCACGAAGACAGCACATCTGGCGAAAGGATATGAAGATATGAGGTCATGAAGTTGGAAAATATGTCTACATCACCTTGATCCATGGCATGGACCGTTTCAAGGATGTCCCAGAATATGCGGAAGGTCAGTCGCTGGAGACGTGGCCTGCCCGGCAGGAAAAAACGTTCATGCCGGACAAGACGGATGGCTTTGTCCTGTTCGATGCTTTCGAGCCGGAAGGGGCCGGAGCCCACCACGGCCACATTGGCGGGATGGCGCGGCAGAGGTTCCCCCTGCCCGTAGACGTGGCGGGGCATGATGGGGACCAGTGAAGGCGTGAGCACCTTGGTCAAGGTGGGGTAGGGGTGGCTCAGGCGAACGCGGACGGTCAGATTGTCCGGCGTCTCCACGTCGCTTACCGGAGCCAGCATGGTCCGAAAGGGGTGGTGCTCGCGACATTGCAGGAGGGAGAAGGCCACGTCGGCCGCCGTGATGGGCGTGCCGTCGTGGAAGACGGCTCCCGGCCGCAGGTGGAAAAGGACGCTCAGGCCGTCCGGCGCCACATCCCAGCCTTGCGCCAGATAGGGGACGGCGTTGCCGTCGTGATCCAGTCGGGTCAGCCCGGCAAAGAGTTGTGCCCCGATGCTGATGGTAAGCTCCCCGGAGAGTACGGCGGGGTTGAAATGGCTGGGCATGGCCGGCAGACCGACGACCAGCTCGTCCCGTTCCGGCGCGGCATGGGGGACGGCGGGGAGCATGAGCAGACAAAGCAGCAGGAAAAGAGACAGGCCGCGCATGGTCAGCGCTCCACGGGCAGGATGCCGTTCCTGATGGCGTACATGGTGACTTCACGGACGTTGTGCAGGTCCAGCTTGCGCATGAAGTTCCCCCTGTGCGTGACGACGGTCTTTTCCGCGATATGCAGGCGACCGGCGATCTCCTTGTTGGAAAGCCCCTCCGCGACCAGCTTCAGTACCTCCCGTTCCCGCAGCGTAAGCGCGGCTTCGGGCGAGGGGGGGCCGGCGGCCTCGGGCGAGAGGCTCCAGGCCACCATGCGCTCCGTCAGCTCGCTGGAAACGTACTGCCGCCCCTCGGCCAGGGCCCGCACGGCAAAGAAGAATTCCGCGCTGTCCGCCGTCTTGAGCAGGTAGCCGTGCGCGCCTTCCTGGAAAGCCGAACGCACATGCATGGCGGAGTCGTGCATGGAGATGATCAGTATCTTGGTATGCGGGCAAAGCTTGCGGACGCGGACGATGGCGTCCAGCCCGCTGCCGCCGGGCATGGACAGATCGAGGATGAGCAGATCGGGATGCAGTTCCGCCACGAGGCGCTGCGCTTCCAGACCGTTGTCGGCCTCCCCCACGATGCGGAAATCCGGCTCCTGTTCCAGCAGTTGCCGCAGACCGTTGCGAAACAGTTTGTGATCCTCGGCAAGGATGATGGAGAGCGCCATGAGGTCTCCTTTTCCCCGACGGCCCTGACGGCTGTCGGGTATTTTTATGCCAAAACTCAGGTGTATGCCGTATGGGCTGCCCGTCGCGGGCGGACTATGGTCTTACCATACCCGGACAGGGGAAAAAGTAAAGATGCAATAATGTTTTTGCATATAGGTTTGAGGAAAAGTTTTTCTTCATAAAAAAGGAGGATGTCATGCACCGAGGAAAGAAGTCCAGTATGACCCTGGCAACGGCGGCATTGCTCGGCCTTTTGGGAGCGGGTTACGCAGAAGCTGCAACGTATGATGCAGTGTATTACGGCGGCAAGATCTACACCATGACCGAGGATACGCAGAACGGCAGGAACATGAAGGCTCTGGATCCCTCCCAGGCCAAGACTGTCGAAGTCGTCGGTATCAAGGACGGCAAGATCACCTATGCCGGGTCGATGGCGGGGATCAATCTGGATGACGCCACCACCAAGATCGACCTCAAGGGCAAGACCATGCTGCCCGGTTTCGTGGACGGTCACGGTCACTTCCCCGGACAGGGCACCAAGGACCTGTACCAGCTCGACCTCGGCAGCCCGCCGCTCGGCACCATGACGAGCATCGAGGATTACAAGAACGCGCTCAAGCCGGTCTGTGATGCCGATACCAACGATGAAGGCATCCTGGCTGTCGGTTATGACGATACCCTCATCACCGATATGCGTCATCCCACGGCGGCCGACATCGAAGCTGTCTGCCCCGGCAAGAAGGTCTACCTTTCCCATATCTCCGGCCACGTCGGCGTGGCGAGCTATCGGCTGTTCCAGGAGGCCGGGCTGATCTCCGACAATCAGGGCACGCCCACGGACAAGCTCCTCAACGATCCGAAGCTGTCCGGCGTGGAGCGCAAGGACAACAAGGTCACCGGCGTGCTGTTTGAAATGGACGCCATGGGTTCCGTGACGAAGCCCTCCCCGAAGCAGGACGCGCAGCTCGGTCTGGCCCGTGCATCTGAAGTGTTCCTGTCCAAGGGCGTGACGCTGGCCGACACCGGCGGCGCCATGATCGGCGGTGCTTCGGGCAGCGACGTGACCTATCAGGTGGGTCTCGGCAAGGGGAACCTGAACGTGCGCGTGGCGGTGCATCCTTTCCTGATGCCGACCTACGGGATGTACTCCACCCTGAGCAATCTGGGATGGACCAGCCTGCCCGCGGCGCCTGCCAGCGCCAAGCCCGCTGATCAGCCGAGCGCGGCCGACTATCTTGCGAGCAACGCGACCCCCGGCAGCGCTCCCACCGTCGGTACGGACATCACTTCCACGAAGTTCGGCAACACCACGCATGAGATCGCTCCCAATCTGCCGCCGGACCGTCTGTTCCTGGCTGCCTACAAGATCATCGGTGACGGTTCCCCGCAGGCCTACACCGCGTGGATGAAGGATCCCGGCAACTACGACTGGGACAGTTACACGCCTGAAAACAGCCATGTGAACAACCCCAACAGCCCGACGGCGGGCACCAAGTATGCCAGCCCCAACTACTTCAATGGCCTGGACGGCACCATCAACGTCTGGCCCGATGACTTGAAGGCTCTGATCGAGCTGGCGCACAAGAACAATGTCAGCACGGAAACGCACACCAACGGTTCCGCCTATGCCGAAATGTGGGTGGAAGCTCTGGAACTGGCCGTTTCCAAGTATCCCGACATCACGGATACCCGTCACACCTCCATCCACGGGCAGACCTTCGAGCGCGACGTGGTGGAACGCCTTGCGGGCAGCTATGACACGGTCAATCCGAAGATGTCCAACCAGATGTTCGGCGCTTTCGGCAACAGCATCGACGGCACGCCCGGCGACTATGATGCCTCGCAGGTCAACGGCGTCGAGAAGGGTGTTCTGGCCGAACGTATGCGCGCCCAGAACTTCTTTGCCTCCTTCTTCATGACCCATACCTACTACTACGGCGAACGCCATCGGGACATCTTCTTCGGTCCCGGTCGCACCAACAACATCAGCCCCGCCGGCTGGGCCACGGCCTTCGGCCTGAACTACAGCCTGCATAACGACAATACGGTCACGCCCATCGAACCTCTGCAGAGCGTGGAATCGGCTGTGACGCGTCTGTCGGCCAAGTCCCTCGTTTCCCCCGGCGACGAGCCCATCTACTACACCGGTCCGCAGGCCAAGGACAACGTGGACGCCACGGATACCTTCAACCAGCGCAAGATCGACGGTGTGGAATCCGAACCGCGCGACTTCTACGTCTACGATCAGCGCATCAACGTGCTGCAGGCCCTGCACGCGGTGACCATCAACCCGGCCTTCCAGAACAAGATCAGCGACCGTATCGGCTCCATCGAGACCGGCAAGTATGCCGACTTCGTCATCCTGGACGACGACCCCATCGCCGTCGCTGAGGCCGATCCCACCAAGCTGTCCGACATCCGCGTTGCCTCCACCATCGTGAGCGGCGACCTGAAGTATGGCGTGCTGCCCGGCGCGACCACCTTTGCGTCCGACGTGAAGGCCGGTTATCTGCCCGGCGCCACCCAGCCCACCAACGTCGTCGCCACGGCAGTGGAAGGCGATGCCGCCGACCAGATGCACGCTCTCGACAAGGGACAGGCTCGCCTTGCCGCCTTCAGCATCACGGCCGACGCTCCGGCTGCCGGTGATGTGGTGCTCTTCCAGTTGAACATGCTGGGCAACGGCAAGACGGTGGGCGACATCCTGCTGTATGATGTCACCGATACCAGCAATGCCGTTCCGTTCGAGTTCGTGGGCACCGCCGATACCGCCACGGCCGGCAAGTTCTGGATCGCTGACCAGAAGGCTCCCAAGACGCCTCTGCCCGCTGACCATACCCTGAGCATGGACGGCTCCTACATCGTGTACTTCACGCTGGCTGACGCCGATCAGGACGCCAAGATCAATGCCGCCGTCGATCTGGTGAGCAGCAGCGGTACCCAGCCCAACAACGACACCTCCGTGCTCACGTCCAGCAAGAACGGCGGCGGCGATGATGACTGGGGCGGCTGCACCGTGGGCACGAAGCCCGCGTACGACCTGACCATCTTGCTTGGTATGCTGGCCGGTCTCGTGGGCCTGCGCGGTCTGCGCAAGCGGCTGTTCAAGGCCTAAGTGGATGAACCTTCTCCCCGGGCGCGGTGGCGCGATGCCACCGCCCGGCCGAGAAGGACGACGTTTTGAATATCCTCCTTAACCCCGCCGGTGGCGCATGTCTTCCTCCATGCGTACCGGCGGGCTTTTTTGCGTCTGTTGGATGGAGGGCAAGAGAGGGATAGGAGGTGTTTGTGAAAAGGTGGATTTTATTGATGGACGTATAAATTGTTTTATAGATATGTGTTTTTCGTCTACTTCTTCCTCTTTTTGAAAAGGAAAATCAACGAAAAACCGGCAAAATTGAAAACTAATGCTTGACAAAATCTGTGCAGAGGCGTTTGATGGATTGAAAGAACCTTGTCGTACCCGCCATGATACGACTTGAGCGAGAAAGGATCGGCAATAAAGGAAAAAAATCACAAGAGGGATTGCCGGGCCGGCGTGATGGTCTCGTGGAGATGCGGAAAGGTTTTTTTCATGTCGAAAAATATGTTATGAAATCTGTAAGGAAGTATTTTCGACATCAGGCAAGGGCGTTCTTGGAGTGTCGTCACAATCAGGAGGATGTTCACATGTCGAATGCCAAGCGCAAGACTTCGTTGACGCTGGCCAGCGCCGCGCTGCTGGGGCTGCTCGGGACGGGTTACGTGGGGGCCGCAACCTATGACACCGTGTATTATGCCGGAGAAGGCAAGATCTACACCCTGGCCGAGGAGACGGACAACGGCAGGAGGCTGAAGGATCTTGATCCCGCCAACGCCCTCACCGTGGAAGCGGTGGGCGTCACGGGGGGCAAGATCACCTATGCCGGTCCCGCTGCCGGCATCACGGCCGATGATACGGTGACGAACAAGGTCACCCTGAAGAAGGGCATGGTCATGCTGCCCGGCTTTGTGGACGGGCACGGCCACTTCCCCGGACAGGGCGCTCGCGACCTCTATCAGATCGACCTCGGCAGCCCGCCGCTCGGCACCATGAGCAGCATCGCGGATTATCAGGAAGCGCTCAGGACCGCCTGCGAGAATTTCACGCCCGATCCGGCCAATGCCAATGACGGCATCGTGGCCGTGGGCTATGACGACACGCTGATCACGGACATGCGGCATCCCACGGCGGAGGATATCGAAGCCGTCTGCCCCGGCAAGCGTGTGCGCCTCTCCCATATCTCCGGTCACGTTGCCGTGGCCAGCTATGCCCTGCTTGCTGAAGGCGTCAACGGCAAGCCGCTCATCACCAGCGCCAACGACCCGACGCCCACCCAGACGGCGACGGATACGGCCGGCGTCGAGATCAAGGACGGCAAGGTGACGGGCGTCCTCTTCGAGATGGGGGCCATGGCGGCCGCGCCGACGCCCGCGCCCAAGCAGGATGCCCAGCTCGGCCTTGCGCGTGCGTCCGAAGTCTTCCTGTCCAAGGGCGTGACGCTTGCCGATACCGGCGGCGCCATGATCGGCGGGGCCAGCGGCATGGACAAGACCTATCAGACCGGCCTCCTCACCGAGCAGAAGAACCGGAACCTTCGTCTGCGCGTGGTGGTGCACCCGTGGATGATGACGCTGGCCAAGTACAGCATGAAGTCGAACCTGGGCAACCTTTACTGGGATAACCTCCCCGCCGGTGACAATCCGGCCGCGCAGGACTTCCTGACCAGCGGCGCGGCTCCGGGCGCGTCCACGCCCAAGATCGGCGCGGACATCACCTCGGTGAAGTTCGGCGGCGCGACCCACACCATCGCCTCCGGCCTGCCCGCTGACCGTCTCTTCCTCGGCGCGTACAAGATCGTCGGTGATGGTTCCCCGCAGGCGTACACCGCCTGGATGAAGGATCCCGGCAACTATGACTGGGGCGACTACACGGCGGCCGACAGCGACGCGAACAAGAAGCTCGCCACTACCAAGTACGCAAGCCCTGAATTCTTCAACGGATTCGACGGCACGCTCAACATCCTGCCGGATGAACTGAAGGCCATCATCGAGCTGGCGCACAGGAACAACGTCAGCACCGAAACGCACACCAACGGTTCCGCCTACGCCGAAATGTGGCTGGAAGCTCTGGAACTGGCGGTCTCCAAGTATCCCGACATCGCGGATACGCGCCACACCTCCATCCACGCCCAGACCTTCGAGCGTGACGTGGTGGAACGCCTCGCGGGCAGCTACCGTACCGTCAATCCCCAGATGTCCAACCAGATGTTCGGCTCGTTCGGCAATGCCCAGAACGGGACGCCCAATGCCTACGATGCCTCGCAGGTCAACGGGAAGGACATCGACACCATGGCCGAGCTCATGAGGAAGCAGAACTTCTTTGCCTCCTTCTTCATGACCCATACCTATTACTACGGTGAGCGCCATCGTGACATCTTCTTCGGTCCCGGTCGCGCCTACAACATCAGCCCCGCCGGCTGGGCCACGGCCTTCGGCCTGAACTACAGCCTGCACAACGACAACACCATCACGCCCATCGAGCCTCTGCAGAGCGTGGAATCCGCCATCACGCGCCTGTCGGCCAAGTCGCTGGTGTCCGACGGCGGCCAGCCCATCTACTACACCGGCAGCGCCGAGAAGAAGAACGTGGACGCCACGGATACCTTCAATCAGCGCAAGACCGACGGTGTGGAATCCGACCCGCGCGAATTCTATGCCTATGACCAGCGCATCAACGTGCTGCAGGCCCTGCACGCCGTGACCATCAACCCGGCCTTCCAGAACAAGCTGGACGACCGCATCGGCACCATCGAGACCGGCAAGTACGCCGACTTCGTCATCCTGAACGACGACCCCATGACGCTGGCGGAAAGCGATCCCACCAAGATCTCCGACATCCGCATCGTCTCCACCATCGTCAGCGACGAAGTGGAATACGGCGTGCTGCCCGATTCCGCCACCTTCGCCTCGGACGTGAAGCCCGGCTACCTGCCCGGCGCCATCGCGGCCAATAACGTGCAGGCGACGCCTCTGGAAGGCGAGGCCGCCGACAAGCAACATGCCCTCGACAAGGGGCAGGCGCGCCTGGCCTGCTTCAGCCTGACGGCCGATGCGCCCAATGCCGGCGACGTGGTCCTGCTCCAGATGGGTATGCTGGGCAACGGCAAGGCGGTCAGCGACATCCATCTGTTCGATGTCACGGACAGCGCCAATGCGGTGGAATTCACCTACTCGGACACCGCGGCCCCCTCGGATCCCGGCAAGTTCTGGATCGCCAGCCAGAAGGCTCCCAAGATCCCTCTGCCTGCCGATACCGTTCTGGAGCGTGACGGCGCGTATATCGTCTACTTCACGCTGGCGGACGCCGATAACGATACGAAGATCGCCGCCGCTGTGGACCTGGTGAGCGCTTCCGGCACTCTGCCGCCCAACGATACGCCGATCGCCTCGACCGCCACGTCCGGCACCGGCAGTGACGATGACTGGGGCGGCTGCACGGTGGGCACGAAGCCCGCGTACGACCTGACCATCCTCCTCGGTATGCTGGCCGGTCTCGTGGGCCTGCGCGGCCTGCGCAAGCGGCTGTTCAAGGCGTAAAAACATTCGACTCCCTTCCGTCCCGGGCACGACGGGATGTACCCCGCGTGCCCGGCGGGAGGGACAGCGATCCGCCAATCCTCCTACCCACCAATGTCGCATGTCTTCCTCCATGCGCAGTGGTGGGCTTTTTTGTGCGCGACGAGAGCGGATTCGCATTGAGATCGTGTCCGATCTCAATGCTGGCGCTTCCCTCACACTACGGAAAAAGCGTGGTTTTTCCGTGTGTTCGGTTGCGGGTAGTCGCTCCCGCGACTACCAGAGCAATCCACATTTTCAATGTGGAATCGCTCTATACGCCGGGCGGGAGCCGGAGGATGCGCGGCATCGCGAGGGGAGCGGGCGGACATATCGACGTGACGAGAGAGCGGAGCGCGCGTTTGCGTCCCACAGACGGAGGGGAAAGACTGTCGCGACGGCATACAGGGGGAGACGCAGCAGGCAGCGATGGACAAGAAGGTGCGCGGGCCTGGTCTGGGGCGGCGGGCGCTTTCGTGCGGCTGTTCCTCCCGGCAAGTGACGATCGGGGACGCGAGCCGTGTCGCAAAGCGCATCCCAAGCGAGGAGGTGTATTGACGAAGCGTCGGAAAGTTTTTGCAAAAAAGGAAATTCAATGCACGGAGTGATCAGCCATGCGCAGTTCTCCCCCCGATCCTCTCTCTCTCTCTCTCTCTCTCTCTCTCTCTCTTGCTGATGTAAACAATGCCGGGGACCAGTCGTCCCGCAGCCGTGCCGGTCGTCGCCGTGGACATGCAAAGGCGTTCGGTCTGATGCCGACTGCCTTGTGCGGGCGCGTGGAACATGACCGCAAAGGGCGCGGGAACAGCTCCGCAGGGGCTGTCCGTTACGCGCATGGACAGGGGAGGGTAGCCGCATGAGTCCTCTGTCCGTCAATCACAACCTCATGGCCTATGGTGTGTCTCGTCAGCTGTCGGCGCATTACGACACGCTGGCGGATTCCGTGCGCCGACTCTCTACCGGTCTGCGGGTGGAGCGGGCGGCCGACGATGCGGCCGGGCTGGCCATCCGCGAACTCATGCGGGCGGACATTCGAGCCTTGGGGCAGGGCGCGCGCAACGCCAATGACGCTATCTCCCTCATCCAGACGGCGGACGGCGCCCTGCAGATCATCGACGAGAAGCTCATCCGCATGAAGGAGCTGGCCGAGCAGGCGGCCACCGGCACCTACGATTCCACGCAACGGCTCATCATCAACAGCGAATTCCAGCAAATGGCCTCGGAGATAGACCGCATCGCCAAGGCTACCGATTTCAACGGCGTGAAGCTGCTGGACGGCTCGCTCTCCGGGCCGCACGACGGCACCGGCGCGGGCAGCGTGGACGGCCTGTCCTCCACCGGGGCGCTCAAGGTGCATTTCGGCACGGCCAACGACAGCGCGGAAGACTATTACTATGTGGAGATAGGGGATTGCACGCTGGCCGGACTGGGACTGCGGGAAGGCGGAGCGGCTGGTGGAGGCGGCGGTGGCGGCGGAGGGGCCGGATATGGCGGGGTGCCTATTTTGAGTGATGTACTGCAGAACGGGATACAGGGTGGCGGCAATTCTGGCTTCGTTTCCTTCGCCATCATCCCGGCAGGTACAACAAATTTTTCCCTTACTTTAGTAGATAATGGGTTAAATGACGACATCGAGCTCTTTACCCGTTCTGGGCAGCACCTTGCTGGAACGACATTGCCAGACTGGACTGTAACTATCATGCCTCCACGTCCGGTTGATCCAAGCGATTTCATATCAGAATCCAACGGATTTCTTCCAAGTGCAACCTATACGAATACAGTGAACGGTACCGGCGCAAATGTAAATTATATTGATTCAAATACGTTCACCACTTTTACAATCAATGGTATGACCATCTCATACACAGGTAGTGACCCAAACACTACACAAGGGGATGAAGATGAAAGGATAACCATCGACTATGTGACCGAAGACTTGATACTTTTGATTCCCGGGCGTGGGACTTTCAGAGCGACCGCCAGCTGGACGGCCATGCCCACGGCGGGCGGCGGTGGCGGTGTCGTGACCCCCGGCGATCCCAACGGCGACATCATCTCCATCAGCACGCAGGAACTTGCCCAGCGGGCCTTGAATCGTCTGGATAACGCCATCGTCCGCAAGGACCAGATACGCGCCCACCTCGGCGCGACGCAGAATCGGCTGGAAAATACGGTGACCAATCTTACCGTGCAAGCCGAGAGTCTGCAGGCGGCGGAATCCCGCATCTCCGACGTGGATGTGGCCACGGAGATGACGACAGTCGTCCGTAATCAGGTACTTACCCAGTCGGCCACCTCCATGCTGGCGCAGGCAAACGCCTTCCCGCATATGCTGTTGCAACTCTTGCAGGGGTAGGGGACGCGGCTTTGGAAGGCAGGATGTACACGAGTACGGTTGAGGGGCTTGCGGTAGAGCTGAGACGTACGGAGGGATAGAGCATGTTGCCTTTGAAAACGGCAAGATGCGGGGGCAGCACAGCGCCGCCCGGCCCAAACCAGGCGGGAAAACCGTGCTTTTGTCGTGAAACGACAGGCCGTACGGTGTGAAACGCGAAGCGCGCAGCGTGTCGAGACGTTGTCCACCCTCCGCTCAGGCGGCAGGCCCTCGGCGGACTGTGCCGCGCCCCGCCGCAAGCCTGTTGACAGGGGGATATCGTTTGGCTATTTTGCCAAATATGAATGAGATGGAAGCGCGGCCCAATAGGCATTTTATTGCCGAACAGGCAAAGATATTCAAGGCGCTGGGGCATCCCAGCCGTCTGCTCATGGTGCAGGCCCTGCGCGACGGGGAAAAATGCGTCTGCGACCTGCAGGCGCTCATCGGTGCGGACATGTCCACAGTGTCGCGTCATCTGGCGGTGCTGCGCGAGGCGGGCGTGGTGCGCAGCGAGAAGCGCGGCACCAATATCTATTACGCGCTGGCCCTGAGCTGTCTGGCGACCTTCCTGCAATGCACGGGCACGCTCATTGCGGAGCGCATCCGGCAAAAGTCGGCTTTGCTGGGCAACGATCAGGACGCGACGTAGCCGTCCGCCCCGGCGGGGCGGCGTATGCGCCGCCCTCTGTGAATGGAGTCGGTTGCCTGTTCCCGGCCGCCTGTCGCTGACGCGACAGGCATTTTTTGAACGTTTCTATTTGGCTTTTTTGCCAATAAGAAAAATAAGGAGAGCACTATGCAAGGTCCCTGTTGTTGTCAGTCGGGAAAAGGACAGCCGTCCCCCACGGACAAAGCCGCGCCGCTGCGCGAGTTGACGCCGCTTCGGCCGCAACCGGTGGACCGGCTGCGCTACTTTGGGACGGGCGCGCTGGTCCTCGCCGTCTGGACCGGCTGTTATCTGGTCATCGAACCGCTGGCCCGGCTGCTGACGCAGGCCGTGCCCGGTCTGAGCGAGCGGGCGGCGGCCGCACTGGAGTTCTTCCTGTACGACACGGCCAAGATCCTGCTCCTTCTGCTGCTCATGGTCTATGTCATCGGCTGGTTGCGGGCCGGGCTGCATGTGGAGCGGGTGCGGGACTTCCTGGCGGGCAGACGGCGCGTGCTGGGCTATGTGCTGGGCGCGGGCTTCGGGGCCATCACGCCGTTCTGTTCCTGTTCCAGCATCCCGCTGTTCCTGGGCTTCACCACCTCAGGCATACCGGTGGGCATCACGCTGGCTTTCCTCATCACCTCGCCGCTCATCAACGAGATCGCTGTGGTGCTGCTCTGGGGGCTGCTGGGCTGGAAACTGACGCTGGTGTATGTGCTGGCCGGACTGGGAGCGGGCATCGTCGGCGGCTGGCTCATGGACGTGTTGCGGGCGGAACGCTGGCTCCAGGATTACCTGAAGGAAAGCATCGCCTCCGGCGCGGCACAGCGGCCCGGAGAGGCGGCACAGCGGAAGATCGGTCTGCGGGAGCGTCACCTCTTTGCCAGTGGGGAAACTCGCTCCATCTTCCGGCGCGTCTGGCGTTGGGTCATCATCGGGGTGGGACTGGGGGCCCTGCTGCATGGCTATGTGCCGGAAGCCTGGTTTGCCGAGCATCTGGGCGCGGGGCAGTGGTGGTCCGTCCCGGCCGCTGTGGCCGTGGGCATCCCGCTGTATACCAACGTCACGGGCATCGTGCCCGTCATGGAGAGCCTGCTGCTCAAGGGCCTGCCCGTAGGCACCACGCTGGCCTTCTGCATGAGCGCCGTGGCGGCCAGCCTGCCGGAAGTACTCATGCTGCGGCAGGTCATGCGCGGCAAGCTGCTGGCCCTCTTCCTGGGGACGCTGCTGGTGCTCTTTTCCCTGCTGGGCTGGCTGCTCAACGCGGTGCAGGGCTGGCTGCTTTAAGGCTGCCAACATTATTCGCTGTTTAGTTGGGAGGAAGGGAAAACCCTCGCTCCGCTGCCGATGCCCGCAAGGCTCCTTTGTCGCCTGACAGACACGGCCTGCGGGCCGCCTTTCGGTCGCTCCCTTCCTCTCCATCCCTTCCCCGGCGCGCTTTTAGAGCATTTTCAGTTTGAAACGCTTTGCGTTTCAAACCATACGGCCTGGCGTTTCGCGGAAAAAACGCGGTCATTCCGCTTGGTTTCGGCCGGGCGGCGCTGTGCTGCCGCCTCGCATTTTGCCTTTTTCAAAGGCAAAATGCTCTATCGCGGAAAGAGTCAGGGATACGAGGCGACATCGTCGCCAAAAGCAAAGGGAATGTGTATAGCATATTTATTTTATCTACTGAAATCGTTTGTAAAATTTGTTTTGACCCGCCCTGGTGGGCACGGGAGCGCTCGTCATGGGAGAAGAAAAAAAGGCGCGATAGGCCCGCTGGGTGGCGGCATACGGAAAGACAAGGAGGAAATCATGGACATCAAGGTATTGGGGCCGGGCTGCGCCCGCTGCCATGAAACGGAAGAACTGGTACGGGCCGTGGTGGCGGAAACGGGCTGCGCGGCCGAGGTGGAAAAGGTGACGGATTTTCGGGAGATGCTGCGGCTGGGCGTCATGGCCACGCCCGCCGTGCTGGTGGACGGCAAGGTCATGTGTTCGGGCCGCGTGCCCACGCGGGAGGAAGTGCGCGAGTGGCTGGCCGAGGCCGGGCAGGCATAGGGCACCGCCTCGTGCGCCCAACTCTTCCCCTGATAAAAGCGCGCTGGGGAAGGGAGCGACCGAAAGGCGGCCCGCAGGCCGTGCCCGTTAGGCGACAAAGGAGCCTTACGGGCATCGACAGCAGAGCGAGGGGTTTCCCTTCCCCCAACAAACAGCGAATGCGTCAACGGGCCTTGACCGTCAGTCTCAGGCCCGCTCGATGCGGAATTCCACCTTGTCGGCGCAATCCGGGCACTGGAAGGGGCCGTGATTGATGATCCCTTTACGGGCGGCGTAGACGAAGGGGAAAACGGCGTTCATGGCCATCATGCAGATATTGGCGCTCTCGTCCTTGGCGATGAGCGGCCCGTCGAAGACGACGGAATCGCCCGCCGAGTAGAGCGGACAGGAGGACGATTGGACCGTGAGGCGGATCTTGATCTCTTCCATGAGAGTATTCCTTTCGGTAAAAGGGTGAGCGAAAACGGACGACCGTCCGCCGCACCATGCGGCAGGGGCTGATGCGCGTACCGCCGCGACAGTAGACTTGTCGGCGCGCGGCGTCAAATGTCGCCGTCCGACGCGTTTTGAGGCAAGATCCCAGAAGCGGCGGGACCTGACGGCGGAGGGGATCAGGCGCGTTTCAGCTTGGCGATGAGCTCCATGAGACGGCCGGACTGGGCGGCGACCTCCTGCACGAGCTGCGCCGACTGCCGCATGGTGACCACCGCGTCGGCGGAGACCTGATTGATGTCCGACAGGGAGTGGTTGATGGCGTCGGAGGTGGCCGACTGTCGTTCGGCCGCCGTGGCGATGGCGTGGATCTGTTCGGCGGTGCTGTCGGCCATCTCCACGATCTCGGTCAGGGCAGTGCCGGACTCGTTGACAAGGCGGGAAGCTTCCTCGATGGAGCCCACCGCCAGCTCCATCTGCTTTTCGCTTTCCTGTGTGGATGCCTGGATGGCGCTGATGCTCTTGCCCACTTCGCCGGTGGAGGCCATGGTCTTTTCGGCCAGTTTGCGCACCTCGTCGGCCACCACGGCGAAACCGCGTCCGGCTTCCCCGGCGCGGGCGGCCTCGATGGCGGCATTGAGGGCGAGCAGGTTGGTCTGGTCCGCGATGTCGCTGATGACGCCCATGACCGTGCCGATGTCCCGGGCGCTGGCGGACAGGTTGGCCATGTCGTCCTTGAGCTTGAGGGACTGCTCCCGCACGCCCTGTATGCCGCTGATGGCAAGCTGGCTCAGGCGCGCGCCGTTCTCCGCCCGTTCGCGGGTCACGGCGGAGACTTCCGAGGTCTTGCCGGCATTCTGGGCCACGTCGATGACCGAGGCGTTCATCTGCTCCATGGCGTGGGCCGTTTCGGTGATGCGCCCGGCCTGCTGCCGCGCGCCGTCCTCCGAATGGGCCACCTGTTCCCGCAGCGAACGGGTGGCGGCATCTATGGCCGCGGCGATGCCCTCAAGCTGTCCGGCCGCGGCAAGCATCCCCTCGGCCTTGGCCCGTTCGGCCTCGGCCTTGGCGCGCTCCGCCACCTGTACGGCATCCCTGGCCCGCTGGGATTCCTCCTGCGCCCGGAGGCTGTCCTGTTCGGACTGGCGCAGCATCTTGCGCAGGGAGCCGATCATGACGCCGAGCGCGGCGCACAGCGCGCCCAGCTCATGCCGCATGTGCGAGGGGGGCGGCGTTTCCGTATCCCCGCCGGAGACCCTGTCGGCATAGGCGATGAGCTGGCGGATGGGGCGGGTGATGGAGAGGATCACGAGCACGAGCACGACGCTGATGAGCACGATGACCGCCGCGATGATGACGCAGAGCTCCACCAGCGTGGAGGACGCCTCGGCATGGACAAGGCGCATACGGCTCTCGAAGGCCTCGAATTCCACATCCCGTATCTTGTTCAGACCGTCGATGATGGCGGTCATGTTCTTCCAGAACTGATCGGCGCTGACCCCGAATTGTCCGGACGCCGCCCGCGCGATGACGCTTTGCAGGGAGGTCTCGGCTTCCTTCCAGTCGGCGGAGGAGCGCAGGCCGTCAAGGATGGCGCGCGAGTCGGCGGTCAGCGTCAGCAGACCGGAACCGAGGTGGGTGTCCATGCCGGAACGCAGCGCCATGAGGCGGTCGAGAGTGGCGGTATCCAGCGCCTTGTCGGCCGTGATGAGCGCCGTCAGCGTCCCGCGCAGCAGACCGGCGCTCTCCTTGGCGTCTTCGAGCAGCAGCAGGGAGGTGAAGGTGGTGCGCATACCGTCGCCCATGTCCCGCAGGTCGGGAAGCGCGCGGGCAAGCGCAAGCTGGCTGCCGACGATGCGCGAATAAGCTTGCAGCACCTCGGCCGAGGCGGCCCTGGCGTCCACCAGACGGCGCGCGTCCGCGATTTTGCCGCTCAGGGCGGCAAGCTCCCGCCCCTGGGTGGGGCTGAGCAGCACAGGTCCCCGCAGTTCCGCCAGACGCGCCAGCGCGGCGTCGGTGTTTTTCCGCTGGGCGGTGATGACGGCCTTGTCTCCGGTGGTCAGATAGACGTTGGAGAGACCGCGCTCTTTCTGCGTTTCGTTGACCAGGCCCGACAGGCCGCGAAACAGGGCGATGTTGTTGCCCACTTCGGAGAGCGCATCCCGCTTTTCCAGCCAGACGAGAGCATACAGGACGCTGATGACGAGAAAGGCCAGCATGGGGATGCTGCACAGCAGCAGAAGCTTGTGGGAGATCTTCATGGTCGTTCCGCGTCTTTTTCCCGCCGCCGCTCCTTCGCGCGGCAGGGAAGACATGCGGCCTCCGTGACTGGTTGCGGCAGGGCGGGTCCGCTGGGGCCTTCCGTCCGCCGGTGTTGCAGGCAGTGTCCGTCCAAAACGCCGTCCGTCGCACGGGCCTTCCCGCCGCATCATGCCGCGATCTTCGCGTTGTGCAAAAAGGCGGCTGTCGGGAAGGGCGCTCGACGATCTGTGCTGCGGATACGTGATCACTTACACAAAAAAGCGCCGTCCGGCAAGCATGGGCGGACATTCGACGGGCCTCCGGCCGGGCATTCGGGCAACCCGTTACTTTTAGAGGGTCTTGCCGATGGAAAAAACAAGACACAAAGGTGGCGGCAGAAGCCGCCCGGCCCGAACCAGGCGGAATGAGTGCGTTTTTTCCGCGAAACGACAGGTCGTACGGCTTGGAACGCGAAACGTTCCAAACGGAAAATGCTTTAGAGCGGATTCGCATTGAAATCGTGTCCGATCTCAATGCTGACGCTGCCCTCACACTACGGAAAAAGCGTGGTTTTTCCGTGTGTTCGGTTGCGGGTAGTCGCTCTCGCGACTACCAGAGCAATGGCGTATCGAACCGTCAACGCGACAAGGCGGGACGCCTGACGCGCTTGTCAAGAAATAAAAAAATCTATAATTAATGAGAAGGACAGACGTTTCCCGGCGCATCCCCGCGCGGACGCGGTCGGTCCGTTGTATCGTACGCCGGAGGAGACTCCATGATTCGGAGAGAGACAAAAGAGCGCACATGTCACACCATCGGGGCCGGACTGCTGGGGGCCGTCTGCCTTGCCGTCCTGCTCCTGTCGGGGTTGGGAACGGCGTGTCCGGCCCGGGCCGCGCAGGCCGCGGACACTTCCCCGGCGGGCGCATTCGCCCGATTGCTCGAGGATCCGTCCCTCGCCACGCGCATCCAGGCCTGTTTCCTCGTGGCGGGGCTGCCGGAAGAGCCCGAACTCGTGGATAGCCTGCGCCGACGCAGCCGGGATGCCACCGATGAGATGGAGCGGGTCGTCGTTTTGTACGCGTTGGCGACCACGACCCGCGACGCCGGGGATTGCGAGGCCTTTCTGGCCGCCTTCCCGACCGAACCGCAGCTTTTTTTCGATTTGATGGAAGCGGAATGGGCGCTTGCCAGAGGCACGTTCAATACCGGTCTGGCGGACTTCCTGCTGTTGCTGGCCTACGAGCCGGCCACGCGCCGAAAGGCGCTGCCCCATGTGGCGCGCATCGCCTGCAATATGCCCGGCGAACTGGAATCCATGGGGAGATATTGGAAAGATCCGCTGGTCGGCCCCTATGCCCGCAAGCACTACGAGAGCCTGCGGCTGGATGATTCCGACCTCAAGTCCTTGCGGGATCTTCCCGAACCATCGACCTGCGCGGATACGCTGACGGCTTTCCTCCGCCACGGCAGTGAGGCGGAAAAAACGACGGCCTGGCTGATGACGGGGAGGATGGGCATGTCCGACGACTTGTACAAGGCGTGGAAAGCGTTTGGCGCGCGGGAGAAAGGGAAGGAGGACATCCTCGCCTGTTTCCTTTTGTTGGACTGGCCGGATGACGAGGCGTTCGTCGCCCGGCTTGCGGCGGAGCCGGAGCTGTTGCAAACCGTCCTGCGTGCGGAGAAGGGGCTGTACCGTCCGCCGCTGCGGGGCTTTCTCGAAACGTTCTGGGATACCCTTGAGACCGATGAAGACTGGCAAGAGTGGCGAACCAGGGGCATATACCGGGACAAGGAGGGGCCGGAAGACGAGGAAAGGCGGCGCGCCCGGCGGATAGCGGTCCTCAAGGCCCTGGCGCGCATCGGACAGGACTGTCTCGAAGTCTATGACAGATGTCAGCTTGAACGCTACATTCGGCAGTTCGGTATAGCGGAAGACACCGGCAGGGGAGAAGGGAAGGCCGGGCCGCGTCCGTGATGCCCCTGCGCGGCAGCAGCGGGCATGACGGGGCTGAGTCATGACGGTTGCGGGCGTCGTCCACCGCATACGTTTTGCGCTGCCCAGACAGTGGCAGCCTGCGCCCCGGCGGGCCGCCCATCGGCAGCGCAGCCGCGACATGACGCACAAAGCCCCCTTGCCGCATGACACGGCAGGGGGGCTTGTTTCCTCTGGAGCCGGCGAAGGGACTTGAACCCGCAACCTGCTGATTACAAATCGGAAAAATGGCTCTTTCCCGGTATTTCCCGCTGCTTCCCAATCGCTCGTTTTTGTCCTGTTTCTTCAAAAGAAACGGAAGGTTATCTAGGATTTCCATATTCCTTAACCTTCCCTTGTCCACCC
>NZ_CALVHE010000041.1 GCF_944327235.1 uncultured Desulfovibrio sp. | reverse complement strand
CGCCCGCGCGGGACGAGCGTCCGTCCGGCGTCGGAGCTTCCGCCCCTGCGGGGCGGCGATCTCCTCCGCGCCCTGCCGCGCTTACGTCAGCAAGCGGAACCGTCGTTCCCGCTTCGCAAGCGCTACGTCGTCCCTTGATGAGGGATGGGAAAGGCGGCTTTCCCTTGCTGAGTCGGTGCACTGTGCCGGAGAGACGTTGGACCTTCGGGGGGACTGTCCGCGTGGTGGGGTCAAGACTCATTAAAGGTAAAAAATAATAATGGCAGTAATATGGGTTGCCGAAAGTATGAGCACAGCGATCATAGCGCATGGCTATGCGCCGCCAGTCTTTTAAGCGAGCAAACATATTCTCTATCTTGTGCGCTGCCGATGCAGTCTTTTGTCGTAATATTCTTGACTTATTGTGTTTTTCGAGCTGAAATGCAGAGTATACAGTTCTGACGTTTCAAATGCTTGCGGATCCATGACGCGCCATAGCCCCTGTCGACAAGAAGAACTGGAGCTGATGATAAACTGGGCAACAAGTATGCCGCGCCAGCGTAATCACTGACAGGACCGGCGGTTAGCAACGTCCGAATCGGACGCCCCAAGGCATCACAGACCGCATGTAATAATGAGTCCTGAGCTTAGGGAATGCATCGGCCGCACACTTACTCCCTGCCAATCAGGCACGCGTCCTCCCCGAAGCTCCGCACCCAGGCCATGAGTTCCGGTTCACTGCGGGTCGTGATTTCAAGCATTACCCCACCGTCATCCAACTCCTCCAGTTGTTGTCTGTCCGCCCAAATCCTTTCCCGCACATAGTCCGAAGCCCTGCCGGGGGTGAAACGGATGCGAAATGTTCTTGGCTCATGCCACGGCAGACCAAAATTACCCGGCTCCGCCTCAGGCATATCGAAGCAAAAGTGTTTATCCGTCAACGTGACTGCCTTGATCCTGTGTACGGCCAGATTGATAAGTCTACGCATGTCTTTGAAGTCATCAGTGGTCACCGCGCCCAGCACATAGAGGGCGTTGTTCATGGAGACGAGACGGTTGACGGCAAGGCGGTGCTCGCTGATGCTCTGCTTTCCGGCGGCCTTGTACTGGACAAGGCATATCCGTTTCTCTTCCGCTGATTGCAGCAGGGTTTCTATTTGCTGAAAATGTGGGGTATAATCGATCTTGCCTTTGGCAAAGAAGGAAAATCGCTCCCGTTGCTCATGCGCGGCGTACGCATGATCCGCCATGAGGAGTGAAAGATTAAAGATGGTGTCGTCCACCCGACGGCGGACATCTCTCGGCAGGATGGGAGCCGCCAGATCACGGCATATCGCCAGATAGCGCAGTTCTTCAAACTCCAGTCCCAGACCGTTCCGGGAAAGAGGTTTCATCCGATACCAGCGTCTCCTATTCTCGGTACCGGATTCGAGGTTTATGCCAATCACCGACTCGATCTCACTCATGAGACGTATGATGGTTTGTGGCGAACACTGTAACTCCTCCGCAAGCTCAGACTGAAAATGACGTCTGCCGTTGAGCATAAGCTTTCTGAACAAGCGCAGGAGCTTTACTCCCGGTGTACTGTCCTGGTCTATTTTGGTTGGCAATATCCGCTCCCGCAACGTGATCCGTCCGTAGCGATCACCGACAACCGCTACAGGCGGGATAGAGACTCTCAAATGTGCTTCAGCACGTTCGCTTTAGGATTTTCTTATGTTCTTTACCTATGTCCTTTGCCTTTTGTCTAGCCTCCCAGAGTAGGCGTGAGACAAGTTTCCCGCATTTACTGGCCGCATCAGGGGAAAAAATGACGATAGGCGGCCAAATGGGAGGATACGGATATGGTCGCATCATGCTTCCCCCTCCGTTCCTTCCGGCAAAGATTCTCGTCTATCTTCTTCTTGTTCCCGAAATCCTTCAATATAGCCGGACGCCACATATCCGACGATACACCCGGCAACGAAACAAGCGATACGAACCATGAAGATCCTCCAGAAAAGATTAGGGGTTTGCGTTCTTTTCAAACGCATGAGGTGAGTATGGAGTCTTGTTATTCCAAAATATGGAAAGCAAGAAAGAAAAACAGCGGAGAAAAAACGACTACCTGTTTGGTAAAAACACAAACAGGTAGCCACAAGTGAAATTTCGCATCCGTATTCAGCTTCTTGTGAAGCTCATGAAAATACTGAGTGCCCCGAATCCGGGCAGCTTTCATTTTATTTTCATCTCTCTTTTTTCTCTTTGTCTTCTTTCTCTTTGTCCTCTATCACTTTCTTCATCGAATCCATGAGAATACCCGCTATACCGGCAGCCGACGCAAGGAGTATCGACAAGATCGACGGAGGTGGTTGAATTATCACAGGCAGTCCCCCCACTTCTTTATCGTTTTGAGGACGCCATCCGCCTTTTCAATGGAGTCTTGCACGGCCTTCTTACGGATAGATGGCAATGTCTTGCCCTCCACGGATTTTTCCACTAAGGCCACGCCGCACATTGCGTTCAGCAGGCTGACCAGCAGGGAAGTGTTTTCTATTCGTATCCGCTCCTCATCATTGAAATCCTCATAATCCTGTCTGCCAAAGATATTTATCTCACGATCCATCCAGACCAGATGTTGCTGGTAGATGCCATTTACTTTGTTCAGAGATTGATGATGAACCCTTGCAACTATTCTCAGTTCGCTCAACCATTTACGTTCCCTGTTGCACTCCTGTTCCAATGTCAGCATTTGCGACCATACCTCGTCTGCTTCTTTAGTACGTTCGTCCGCTTTGCTGTTGAAATAGAGGCCACCTACGAGCAAACCGATGCCCAAGGCCGCTCCTCCAATGAGAGCCGAACCCACTCCGGCTGCGATAGCGCCGCTTCCGACTGCGAGCGCACCGCCATTTGGGCCGAAGGTCGCATTTGGTGTCGTCGCATCACCGCTCAGCGAAGCTATCATCTTTCCGATGGAGGTGGGGTCGATTCCTTGCAACTTATCAACCACCGACAGGGCACCGAACACGCCTAAACCAGCAGCGGTTCCAAGTGCCGCCCCAGTTAAAGCGTCAGCTATAGCCCTTGCACGTATGGAAGTCTCTTTGAGTTTTTCGAAGTCACATGCAGGCAGGACGATACCATCCTTATTGAATTCTTTAATCACCGGACGATTATGGATTTTTTCGAACACATCTTGAAATTTTTTCCAGCTGGATAAGATCTCAAGCTCGAATTTGCCTAACTCATCCATCTCCTTTTGAGTAAGAGTCCGGTCGTCAAGGAGTCTCTCAAGATTTTTTTCATGGCGATTTTGGGCTTTTTCCATTTTGTCGCTGGCATCGCTCACCTTTATGGCTCCATTAATTCCAGCCCCCACGCCAGCCACACCTGCGGCAACCGCGGCCACACCAAGAATAATCGGGATCGGCATGATTATTTCCTCTTCTCTTCATTTTGAAATTGTGCACAATAGGACAACGTTATCTGCCAGTACGTGTCGTGATCCATGATGTCTCGATAGAACGCCTCATAGCCTTCCTCTATCCGGCATAAAAGAGGGCGCTCCTCATAAATGGAACACAGATTATCGTGAAGATAACGACAGACTCCGTCGCCTCTATCCAATCCCGCATATAGTGCGGAGAGACGAAGGCGACGGCAGCACGCGCCGCATTGACTGCAGGGAAACGTCATTACAATACCAAGGTGCGGCTACGATCCCGCATGAAGGAGTTGAAGTCTCCTTGCCCCCAGGGAATGGTCATGCCGATGGTTTTCATGGCGCTTTGCAATACGGCGTTCAACTCCGCATCTGTCCGGGCAGCTTCCAGCTTGTCCGCAACTGTTCGATAACCGGCGACTTCCTTGCGAAATTTTTCCAGGTCGATGTTCTCAAGCTTTGCGGCAAACGCCTCAAAATAGGCGGCCTGTTTGCGGAAGTATTCGACGGTGGCATCGATACAATGCAGCTTGTCGAAAAAACCGACAAGCTTTTGGCAGTGCTCGCTGTGATCCAAAAAATAGAGTAACGAACACGCCATGATGCCGGTAACCGCTGTCCCGCAGAAGGTAGCTACAACATCGCCGACGATAGGAATTGCTCCGACAGGCGTTGTTTGAACTGCTTCCTGGACCATAGTGCCAGCGACAACACTGGCGCCCGCCGCCAACACTTTTGCGACAGCCCTCATCCGTTGTCCGAAGGGAAGACAGTCAGGATTGAGGAACAGGATTTTGCACGCTTCCACAAGGCTGGCCCACGTCTGCCGAATCACGCGCACAACATTTTTGGCAGTGGTAAAAAATACATTGCACAGCGTCGTGGTAATACTGGACAAAGCTCCGGACAAAGCCCCATCCGCAAATTTTGCCAAAAGCTCTTTATATTTTGCCTTGAGATTTTCTATTCCCCGCTTTACGCCCCTCCCGATATTTTTCAGGAGGATGCCCAAATCACGGATATTCTGATTCGCCGCTTTTTGGAATTCTTCTTTTACCGCAAACAATATCTCAGCAAACGCGAAGCCGAGCATTTGTCGCAAACCCATTGCGCCCGCCGTATTCGCTGCGGCTATCGCCAGATCCTTTCGAAATTTCGGACTGGTATAATAAGTTCGATTAATCTTGTCTTCATACGCTTTTTTTGCCCGTGCGTGCTCCTTCCGCATATTCTCTTTCTGTTCCAGCGGTAGTTCGGGGTGCTTCTCCAGATACTCCTCGATATCCATAGCCCCCATGGAGCTGTTCAGCGCCGCATTTGTAAAGCGAAGATTATCGTCGGAATTGGCCAAATCCTCGCCTCTCAGGCCAGCGAGTGACCTTGCTGGGTCATCGTGAATCTCCTTTGCGGATATGACGTGATCGAGGCTTGCTTTTTGCTCCGGTGGCGCGCTTTTGGAAAAGGCGACTTTCTTTCCTGTGTACGCATCCGTTGTGGTCCCTGTATCCGAGGCGCGCCGCGTGTTATGCTTGGTAGCCCTGTAGTTTTCGTTTTTATCATGATACGAATAGGAGTTATATTCGCCTCTATTCTTATAGTCTGCCTCATTTTGTGCGTTTTTATAGTGCATTTGCGGATCGGTATCAATTTGGCGGACATTATGGACAGTGTCTACGTCCCCGCCGTGCTGATCACGAATGAATATATCAAGCCCAAAAGACGTAATCAGACTCCGCACAATGACTCGTTCATATTGGGAAAAGAGACTATCGGCCACACGCTCGTCAGGTGTCGGCTGATAATCCGCTCCCACGGCTAGCACATAGCTTTGTGACATGTGTTCATGCTCCTTTCAGTTTGACTCAGGGACGTATGCGAATGAGACGCCCCAGCCTTGTTCCAAAAGCGGGTCCGCCTTGTCTCGATCTTCACGGAAAACTTGGCGCCCTCTTTCTAGGGTGTGCCTGCAAACGCTCTCCACGGCGAGCTTTGCCAGAGAAGTATGGTTCGTGGATAAGCGTATATCCCCGATTCAGGCGTTGGCAGAAAAGAGGATATCTGATCGCTATCCTTGTGCTTCTTATCTTACAGGCCGCCATGAACCAAATCATGATGGATGGGACATACGTTCATGCTCATAATAGTGCGGAGCTCGACATGCCTCTGGAACAAGTCAGGCTCTCGGACGAAGTCGTGGCTGGTTTACCTCCAAAATCCATGCAGTGGTGGATGCTCTCGGTAATTTGATAGCTTATACTATCGCGGCAGGGCAATCATCCGGGTATCCTCAAATCAGTAAGCTCTAACACAGTATCATGACACAAAAATTCTAGCCAATACGGGCTATGACAAGCAGGAACCTAAGATGCGCCTCCCCAGCAGGGATGTGAAGAAGTTATTCCCTCCAGAAGGACGAATCATCATCCCCGTACCATCGGCAGACATCTCTACAAGGTCCGTCATCGTATTGAGGCGTTTTCAACAAGATCAAAGAATATCGTAAAATTGTAACTCGTTATGGCAAGCTGGTAGAGGTGTTTGCGGTCTTTGCGTGTCTCGCTGCTTCACTTCTTCGGCTTCGATATGAGGTTTGCGGATACCTCCCTAATTGCAAAATAGGATTATAAAGTCAATTAATTGAAGTTAAAATTAAAAATTTCATGCCCAATCCGTGGCAAAGTCACAAAAAGGATTTTGTCATGAAACTTGTTGAAATTGTTGGCGAAAATATATCTTTGCGACGTCGGTTGCTAGGGCTCTCTCAAAAAGAGCTGGCCATACGTCTTGGTATCACGCAGGATGCCCTGAACCGCATGGAAAAAGGGCGAATGGCCCCTAAAATGAGCCGATTGGAAGACATTGCTCAAGAACTTCAATGCCCTGTATCCTTTCTCTTTCATCGCAACGCCTCAGCAGTAATGGAGCGTGCCGCTATATTGGCTGATATCCTCGGAACAGTGCCCGTCGATGGGCAGGAGGCCATCATCAACCTGGTGGCTGAAACCGCCCGGTTGATGAATTTCAAAAAGCCGTAGCCACTTGGGCGGCTATCGCCACGCATGTTCCTTCTCCATACGCATCTTCATGATATGCATGATCCTTCCAGATTATGGAATGTTGCGAAGAGAAAGCAAAAATGTTGAGAAAAAAATAATCAAAAAATTTTAATAGATATTATCGCAAAGAAACATATGTGGCCTCGGAGGATCCATCTTCCGGGGCTTCATTTTTTCGTAGGGAGGTCTCATGCTGGCATACTGTTCCGCTGAAATATCGGAACTGGCCAAGGCTCTCATCGCGGCACAGCGCGAATTGTTGCCTGCGGCCAGAGATGGCACCAATCCTTTCACCCGAAGCAATTACTCTACGCTCAACTCAGTCATGGAGGCTTGCCGTGATGTCCTTCGCGCACATGGTATCTGGATGATCCAGCTTCCTGCCCTGCACCTGTGGAGCTTTGTCCAGGACTTAGAGCAATTTCGGTTTGAAACGCTTCGCGTTCCAAACCATACGGCCTGTCGCTTCGCGGAAAAAGCGCGGTTTTTCCGCTTGGTTTGGGCCGGGCGGCGCTGCGCCGCCGCCTCGCGTTTTGCCTTTGAAAAAAAGGCAACATGCCGAAAAAGAAAGAAAAAGCATCCGTCACGGCCGCGACGAGCGAAAAAGGGCAACGAAAAAGGGTCACGGGAAGTGCCGCGACCACAACGAAAAAAGGTCACGGGAAGTCCCGTGACCATAACGAAAAAGGGCCACGGACATCTCCGTGACCCTTGCTTGCGGACTGGTGCCGAGGGCGGGACTCGAACCCGCACAGCTATTGCCACTACCCCCTCAAGATAGCGTGTCTACCAGTTCCACCACCTCGGCGGCAGGAAACTTATAGGCCAAAGCGCGGAGCTTGGCAAGTTTTTTTTTTCATGCGGCGTCATGCCGCGGGGCAGGGGCCTTGTCCGCCCTCCGGCGCAAACGGGTCGGCTGCCGGGCGGGGCTGGGAGCGTCTTTGCCTTGCCTCGTCGTATTGAGCATTTCCCGTTTGGAACGCTTCGCGCCGCACACCATACGGCCTGTCGCTTCGCGGGAAAAGGCGCGCTCCCCGCTCATCTCTGGCCGGGCGGCGCTGTGTCGCCGCCTCGCGTCATGTCGTTTTCAACGGCAACATGCTCTTGTGGTGCGGTGCGGGACAGGCCCGACGACGATATGCCGCATGGGCCGCCGCGGTCAACCGGAGCGCCCCCCGAACGCCGCGCGGGGCCGGGCAAGGGGACACGTCCGGGCAGGGGGGACGCATCCGGGCGGCGGAAGGCGGCAAGAGCGCGGGGGCACAACAAAAAGCCGCGGGAAACTCCGTGACCCACAACAAAAAAGGGCCACGGACATCTCCGTGACCCTTGCTTGCGGACTGGTGCCGAGGGCGGGACTCGAACCCGCACAGCTATTGCCACTACCCCCTCAAGATAGCGTGTCTACCAGTTCCACCACCTCGGCGGCGAAGAAGAGCTTTACCTTTTTTTCGTGCGGCAGGCAAGTCTTTTTTCAGGGCTTTCCCTGTTTCCTTGCCGCCGCGTCTTTTCCGCCCGTGCGCGGCCCCTGCGGGCGTCGTGCCCTACGGGCGCGTGTTTTTCAGCTCTTTCCTCAGGGTCCAGTGCGGCGGTTCGATGCCCTCGCCCGTGCAGGCGAGGAACTCCCGGTAGGGGAAGCGCTCTTCATCCCCTTCGGCGGCGAGTCGGCCGAAGAAGCAGCGTCCGTCCGGGCTCATGATGGCGTCCCAGATCCTTCGATCCGAAGGAAGGACAAGCCCGAACGAGGCCAGATAGTCCCGGAGCGGCCACGCGTTGGCATACCGGCTGGGGGCCGGGATGTCCTCATCCCAGACGTACATTCGGCGCTCCTGCTCGAAAAGGATGATCCTGCCGTTGTCGCTGATGTCCCACTGTACGCCCAGCGGGCCAGCAAAGTCGTCATCGTCGGTGATGGGGGTGACGCCGCCCTTGTCGTCCAGCCGGGCCAGCAGGTTGACGCCGCCCGGCAGCGGCCTGTCGGGGCTGAGATCCGGCCGGTATCGCTGCAACAGGATGAGGCACAGATTGTAGCGCGCGTCGAAGCTCGGCGTGCAGGACTCGATGTCATGGATGAACCAGTCCAGGAGCATCGGGCTTTTGGGGTCCAGCTCTTTTTTCTTTTGCAAAGCGGCCAGTTCCGCGTCCGTAAGGAGATGGTTGTGCGATAGGAGCCGCTGTCTCCCCCAGCGGTACAGGGGGTTGCCCGGATCGCCCGCCCGGACGATGTTGCGTTCTTTCCCGGGTTCGCCGCCCGCGACGGCGCCGCCGAAGGTCAACTGCCGCTTTTTGCCGGTCTTGAGATCGTGGACAAAACTGTTTCCCGACCGGAAAGAGATGATCTTTTTCCCGTCGCGGCTCATGACGCGCTGGGGGGTCGAGCTTTCGTTCAGGAAGCGGGGGATCTCTCTGTAGCGCGTGCCTTCCCGGACGAATCAGAGCGGCCTGTTGAAGACGTAGCCCCTTTCCATGGCCTTCTTGCCCTGCGGCGTTGCGATGTACCGATCCCATTCTTCCTCGGGAGCGTCAGGCTGGGGCGCGCCGGGGACGGGTTCCTTTCCCTCACCGGCGGCGACGCGACCGTCGGCCGACAGGCCGCGCCAGTACACGTCGATCAGCCCGTGCCGGGACATGAAATGCCTTTTCCCCTTGTGATGCCAGATAAAGCCGGTCTTGGCCCACGTCTGACCGTAGCCGACGGGATGGGCCCTGTCGTCGCGGGAGAGAAAGCCCGTCATGGTGCGTCCGTCGTCGCTCAGAAAGACGCCCATGCCGTAATCCGGCGCCGAGACCGGGAGGCGGACCATGCCGAGATCCCGGCTCCAGACGAAGGGCTGGCTCTCGATGATGCCGGTGACGGCGCGACAGCCCGGAGCGATGGCCCGGAGACGGCCGGTCCGTTCGTCCAAAAGCGGCGTCATGTCCATGATGAAGCCCCTCGGCGGCGACTGGACGGCGGGCGCGGCGGCGGGGACGGCGGGCGGGAAAAGCATCGGGAGCGCCGACAGGGCCAGACCCGCCTGCCGCAGCCATCGGCTGCCGGAACGAAGAAACTGTTTCATATCCTTCTCCTCCTTCGTCCGCTGTGGGGCATCCGCTGTGGGGCATCCGCTGTGGGGCGCGTCGCGGCGAGGTGTATCGCAAAGCATAGGCGGGATCGCCGGATGCGGTCAATCCGTGCGGGCGGGGAGATGCGCCGGGGATGCCTGTCGGCGGGGGGCGCGTCCTCTCCGCCGGACACGTACCCCCCGCGCCCGTCCCCGCGTCCGCACGGCACGGCCGGGTGCGGGCGGGGCTTGCGCTGGGGCGGGCTTGCGCGTACATCAATGCGACGAGAGGTGCGCTTATGGATGCCCTGATCCAGGATCTTTTGCGCCGGTCCGGTCCGGTGCTGTGTGTGGATATCGGCAGCGGCACGCAGGACGCGCTGCTGGCCCGGCCCGGCCTTGAGCCGCACAACTGGCCGCGTTTCGTGCTGCCGTCCCCGGCGCGGATGGTGGCGCAGCGCATCCGCGAGCTGACCCTGCTCAAGCGTGATGTCTGGCTGTACGGCGGCAATATGGGCGGGGGCTTCGGTCAGGCGGTGCGGGAGCACATCGCCGCGGGCCTGAAGGTGAGCGCCACGGCGGCGGCCTCGCGCGCCCTGCATGACAGGGAGGACGTGGTCTGCGGCATGGGGGTGCAACTGGCCGAGGACTGTCCGGCGGGGCATGTGCCGTTGTTCCTGACGGACTATTCGCCGGAATTCTGGGCGTCGCTGCTGCGCCATGCGGGCCTGCCGCAGCCGCACCTGACGCTTGCCGCCGCGCAGGACCACGGCGAGCACGGTCAGGGCAACCGGGCGGGCCGGATGCGGATGTGGCAGGATCTGCTGCAAAAGTCCGCCAGCCCGGAGGCGTGGATACATGCGGACGTGCCGCCGCTGCTCACGCGCCTGCGCGCCCTGCGGGACAAGACGGGCGGTCCGGTGGCGGACACGGGGGTGAGCGTCCTGCTGGGGGCGCTGAGCGAACCGGAGGTCATGGAGCGCAGTTTCCGGGAGGGCATCACCATCGTCAACGTGGGCAACGGGCACACGGTGGCGGCGCTCGTCTACAAGGGGATCGTGCGCGGGGTGTACGAACACCATACCGGGATGCGCTCCCTGCCGGAGATACTGTCCGATCTGGAACAGTTCCGCAAGACGTGGCTGCCCGCCGAGGAAGTGCGGGCCAGCGGCGGACACGGGACGGCCTTCGGCCCGTATTGCGAGGAGGCCGGAGGCTATGTGCCGACCTTCATCCTGGGGCCGCGCCGGGACATGCTGGCGGGACAGGGAAGATTTTTGTCCCCGCACGGGGACATGATGCAGGCGGGCAGCTTCGGCCTGCTCTGGGGCTGGGCCAGACGGCGGGCGCGGCAGGCTTGAGCCGCGCGCCGCGAGATATCTTGTGTAGATTTGCCTTGTGTAAGGAGAACAACGATGGACGTTTTTGATCCGGCGGAACTGTGGAGCCGCGACCAGATCGAGCACACGCAACTGACGCGGCTGCGCGCCACGGTGGCGCAGGCCCGCAAATGCGAATTCTACCGCCGCCGTCTGGATGAGGCGGGCGTGACGCCCGAAAGCATCCGGAGTCTGGACGACGTGCGCCGCATCCCCTTCACCACCAAGCAGGACCTGCGCGACCAGTATCCCACGGGGATGCTCTGCGTGCCGCAGTCGGAGATCGTGCGTATGCACTGTTCCAGCGGCACCACCGGCAGTCCGGTGGCCATCTGTCACACGCAGAACGACATCAATTCCTGGGCCGATCTGGTGGCGCGCAGCTTCTACATGGTCGGCGTGCGCAAGGAGGACGTGTTCCAGAACATGTCCGGCTACGGCCTGTTCACCGGCGGTCTCGGCATCCATTTCGGGGCGGAGCGCATCGGCTGCATGACCATCCCCGCCGGGCCGGGTAACTCCCGCCGTCAGATCAAGCTGGCCAAGGATTTCAAGACCACGGTGGCCCACATCCTGCCGTCCTATGCGCTCATCCTGGGCGAGCATCTGCGGAGCATGGGCGAGGACCCGCGGGAGTTCCCCCTGCGTATCGCCGTGGTGGGCGCGGAGCCGTATACCGAGGAGTTCCGCCGCCGCATCGAGGATCTGTTCAACATGAAAGCCTACAATTCCTACGGGCTTTCGGAGATGAACGGGCCGGGCGTGGCCTTCGAGTGCCTGCTGCAGCAGGGTATGCACGTCTGGGAAGACTGCTACATCCCGGAGATCATCGACCCCGAGACCGGCGAGCCCGTGCCGGACGGCCAGACGGGCGAACTGGTCATGACCTGCCTGTGCCGTCAGGGTATGCCCATCCTGCGTTACCGCACCCGCGATCTGACCCGCTTCCTGCCCGGCGAATGCGCCTGCGGCCGCAAGCATCGTCGTCTCGACCGCATCGTGGGCCGCTCGGACGACATGTTCATCATCAAGGGCGTCAACGTCTATCCCATGCAGATCGAGCAGGTGGTGATGAGCTTCCCGCAGGTGGGGCAGAACTACCTCATCCTGCTGGAGAACGACGGCTTCGGGGACGTGATGCGCGTACAGGTGGAGATCCGCGACGAGTATTTCGTGGAAGACATGCGCAGCCTGCAGGGCCTGCAAAAGACCATCGCCAACCGCCTGCGGGACGAGATCCTCATCACGCCGCGCGTGGAGCTGGTGCAGAGCAACAGCCTGCCGTCCTCGGAAGGCAAGGCCGTGCGCGTGCAGGATCTGCGTCTCAAGAAGTAGGGACAAGAGCATGGAAGCTCTGTTGCACGCCCTTTCCTACGGGGTGGCCTACATCTTCGTGGTGCTGCTGGCCCTCGTGCTGCTGCTCAACATCCCCGGACTGCCCGCCAACTGGCTGGTGCTCGCGCTGGTGGGCATCTGGCAGTTCGTCCATCCCCAGCCCGGGGACCTGGATATCTGGTTCTGGGTCATGGCCGTGGGGCTGGCTCTGCTGGGCGAAGTGCTCGAGACCGGCGTGCAGGTCATCAAGGGCCGCCATCACGGTTCCAGCAAGACGGGGACCTTCGCGGGCATGATAGGGGCCATCGTGGGGGCCGTCGTCTTTGCGCCCTTCCTGCTGGGCGTCGGCGCGCTGCTCGGCGCGCTGTTCGGGGCCTGGCTGGGCTGTCTGCTGGTGGAGCTGATGCGCGGGCGCCCGCTGCAGCAAAGTCTGGATGCGGCCTTCGGCACTATGGTGGGGCGCTTCCTGGGGACCGTCTGCAAGTGCGGCGTGGGCGGGGCCATCGTGGCCCTCACCGCCCGGCGCATCTGGCCGGGACCGCCGTCCTCCCTGCCGCTCCCGCCGCCGGACATGCTGCCGTCCGCGCCCCCGGCGGAAGCGGGACAGGTCGTGATCTGGCTGGGCCATCTTTTCTGTTGAGGGACGGGACGCGCGTCCGTCCGTCGGCGTTCGTCCCTCTCCCGTGGATGTCGCGGGGGAGGGCGGCCCGGCGCGTGGACGAGGCGGGGCGTCCCCATCGCACGAGCGTTTTGCCGCGGGAAAAGGCATGACGCGAGACGGCGGCACGCCGCCCGGCCCAACGTGCGCGGCGGGACCGCGTTTTTCCCGCGAAACCACAGGCCGCAGGGTCTGGAACGCTCAAGGAGCCGGTATGGAACATCTGCTGCGCGGGCTGGACGTGGTGCTCGTCCAGACCCGTTTCCCCGAAAATATCGGCATGGCGGCGCGGGCCTGCGTCAATATGGGCTGCGGGCACATCTCGCTGGTGGAGCCGGAACGCTGGCTGCGCGACAAGGCGTCCCCGCTGGCCACGCCCAAGGGGCAGGCCCTGCTGGACGGCATCACCGTCCACCCCAGCCTGGCCGAGGCCGTGGCCGACAGCGCGCTGGTCATCGGCACCACGGCCCGGCGCGGCGGCTGGCGGCAGTCCCTGCTCTCGCCGGAACGCTGCGCCGAGGAGGTCGCCGGCTGCCTGCGGCAGGGCGGCCGGGTGAGTCTGGTGTTCGGCCCGGAAGACAGGGGGCTGGACAATGCCGCCATCACGCACTGCCACCGGCTGGTATGCATCCCCACGGACCCGGCGGCCAGCTCGCTCAATCTGGCGCAGGCGGTGCTGATCGTGCTGTATGCCTGCGCCGCGGCCGTGCGGGAGGGGGACAGACGGGCCGCCACCGGCCCGACCGGCACGAGTCCTCCAAGCCCCGCGACGGCGTCGATCCCCGCGTTTGGCCCGCAAACGGAGACCGCCGCGACCGGACAGAGCGCCCAGGACAGCCCGGCCGTCGCCGCCGGGCCGACCGCCCCGACCGGGCCGACTGGGCCGCGAGCGGAGACCGTCGCCTCCTCCGCCGGGAACGGCGAAAAGGGGGAGGACAGCTCCGGCCCGCTGGCCTCGGCGGCGGATCAGGAGCGCCTCATGGCCGCCCTGCGGGAGATGCTGCTGCGTATCGACTACCTCCACGGCGACAATCCCGACTACTTCCTCATGCCGTGGCGACGCCTGTTCGGCCGCGCCCGGCTGCGGCGACACGAATACGACGCCCTCATGGGCATGTGCCGACAGGTGCGGCGGGCGCTGGACCGGGCGGAAAAGCGCTGAGGGGCGGCCTGGGGAAGCGTCGCCGGAGTCTCGACCGTAGGCTTACCGCGCCTTTGTCGCACAGGCTCCTTGCCGTACAAGGCGCTGGCGGCAAGACATCGGGAGGGGCCGCGCTTGGCTTTCACAAGCCTGCGTGCTAGAGGTATCTTGGAAAACAAGCTTGGCGGGGATGAGCATGGATCGTATCACGCGCTTTTATATCGATAAATTCAAATCTCTGCACGATTTTGACATCCCGTTTTCTCCTTCACAGGAAAATACCTTCCTCTGCCTGATAGGCAAGAACGGAGCCGGAAAGTCTACTGTCTTGCAAGCTATTGACTTTGTGGGAGAAATTTTTAGGGGCAAGCTGTCTTCATGGCTGAAGGAAAGAAATTGGGAAAAGCGGGACATCTCCGCATTGCAAGGGATGCGTAACATTACCCTTGGAATTGAAGGTTGCTTTTCCGGGCGGATCATCAACTGGTCTGCCTCTTTCAATGTTGTGCATCTCAGATGTACATGGGAAAAAATAACGAGAGATAAGGAGATCATTTTTTCTGTTGCGGACGGAAAATACAAGTTTTTGGGCGAGGATGAAGCCAGGAATATTTTCACCTATGAAGGATCGCTCCTTACCATCCTTGACGAAAGCATCCTTGAGCGAAAAGGTTTGGCCCCATTCGTCAATTTCATGAAGAAGATGTATTCCTTCGATACATTGAATTCAAAGCAGCTTCGCACACGGACGCGGCCTGTCGATACAGATGCCAATATCGGCAGGGGAGGGGAATGCCTTTCCGGCAAGATAGCCTCTTTCTCTCATGAACAGCGCAGGGATCTTGTTTCCCGGATACAGGATTTCTATCCGTGGATCAGCGATATCCAGACGGTAACGCTGCGGGGGGGATGGAAAGAACTCTGCTTTATGGAAACATGTGAAGGCGGTAAAGTACAGCGCTGCTTTTCCTCGCAAAACACCTGTGACGGATTGTTGCGCCTTGTTGGTTTTCTGACCGAATTCATGACATCGGATACATTCATCGTTTTTGACGAGATAGAAAATGGCTTCAATCCGGAAATAATGGAAAAGCTCGTCGGCCTGATCACGAATTTTCGCAAGCAAATCATGATAACTACCCATAATCCTGTCATTATTAATTATATGCAAGATCCGGTCGCTATCGAAAGTACTCTCCTTGTCTATAAGAAATCTGACGGGACGACAGGCATCACACGTTTTTTTGAGATCCCCGAAGTCAGAGAACGGCTGGACTATCTTAGCCCGGGAGAAGTTTTTCTTGATGTAAATATAGATGAAGTCTTATTTAGTTCTGAATTTGTATAGGATAATATTGCCATGCTCGTTCTTGCAAGTGGCGAGGGGCCAACGGATATTGGAAAGGCATCAGGAAATTGCGATATCCATGCCCCCGGCTCTTGGGAGCCGGGGCCGATGGCGTATTTCATCGATCACGTCATACAAACTCTGTTTCATTTTGAGGCTCTCGGCAGTGCCATGTGGTTCCTTCCCGAAGAAGCCTTGAACAGGATCGCCAGAAACATAAGGCCAATGACCCTTGGCTCGCACAGGGAATTTCGAAAGTCCGCGTGGACGCTTCTGGCCAGCGCCCATAAGCTGGCACAAGAAAAAGGCTGTGCGGTCCTCCCCATCCTTTTCAGGGATACCGATGGAAGCAGGAGCCAGCAGAAGGCAAGCGGGCGCTGGCAGGAAAAACATGACAGCATAGCGTATTGTCTGGACAGAACGGGCACGACCATGCATGTCTGTCCCATGCTGCCTAATCCCAAGTCAGAGGCATGGTTGCTCTGTGCGCTGAAAAATGACTATCGCGACTGTGCTCCGCTTGAAAAAATCCCGGGAAACGATGCCAGCCCGCACAGCGCAAAATCCCAGCTGCGGGATTGTCTCGGCACAGAGGTTACGCAGAAATATCTTGTAGACCTCATTCAGGCGCGGAGAATCAGACCTGACGCCATCGATATGCCGTCATACAATGCCTGGAAAAACGACATGGGGATCATCTCGCAAAACATGGATGGACTGTATTCATTCAGTGCATCCATCATACAGAGATTCACTCAAGTCACTCGCTCAGTCCGCATCGAAAATATATAGAGCTTTTCCCGTGTGAAACGCGTTGCGCTTCACACCATACGGCCTGTCGTTTCGCGGAAAAACGCGGTCATCCCGCTCACGTCCGGCCGGGCGACGCTGTGCCCGCCGCCTCGCGTCCTGCCCTCGTCACAGGCAGGGCGCTCCTGCGGCAACGCCCCGTGCGGGCGGGAGAAAAAAATGCCCCCCGCCCGAAAGCGGGGGAGCCGGGAGGAGGCTTGTCCCGCCTCTACCGTTTCCACTGCTTGCCGCAGGCCTGCGCCAGGGTGCGGACGAGGCTCTGCGTACCGTCCTTGCCGCCGCCGAGGGCCTGCACCATGCGGTAGCATTCCTCGGCGCGTTCCGTGCCGGGCAGGACGAGGCCCATGCGGCGGCATTCCTCAAGGCAGAGGCCGAGGTCCTTCACGAAGTGCTCCACGAAGAAGCCCGGCGCGTAGTCGCCCTTGAGGATGCGGCGGCCCAGCGTGTTCATGGCCGTGCTGCCGCCCGCGCCGGGCACCACCAGTTCCAGCCACTTGTCCACGTCCAGCCCGGCCTCCTGCGCGTAGAGCAGGGACTCGCAGACGCTGAACATGACGCCCGCCACGGCGATCTGATTGGCCAGCTTGGCCTGCTGGCCGCTGCCCGCCGCGCCGCAGTGCATGATGGACGTGCCCATGACCTCGAGACAGGGGCGGATGCGCTCGCAGGCCGCGGCGTCCCCGCCCACGAAGATGGAAAGACGGGCCTCGCGCGCGCCGATGTCGCCGCCGGTCACCGGCGCATCCAGGGCGGCGCAGCCGCGGGCGGCGGCCTCCCGCGCGATGCGGGCGGCAAGGGCGGGGCTGGAGGTGGTCATGTCGCAGAGGATGCCCCCCTGCGCCAGACCGGACAACGCCCCGTCCGGGCCGAGCATGACGGCCTCCACGTCAGCGGGGAAGCCCACGATGGAAAAGACCACGTCGCTGTTCCGGGCCACGTCGGCCGGGCTGTCGGCCCAGTGCGCGCCCTTGTCCAGCAGGGGCTGCGATTTGGAACGGGTGCGGCTGTGGACCGTCAGCGGGAAACCGGCCTTGAGGATGTGTCCGGCCATGGAAAGACCCATGACGCCGGTGCCGATCCAACCGACACGCAAGGTAGTGCTCATGACGACGCTCCTTTGTTGAGGTCTGGGACGGAGGCCCCGTCAGGGACGGGGCGGCTTACTTGGCAAGGATCTGCTGCAGGATGCGGCGGCGGTCAAGGGCCTTGCCGCGCCGGGCCTCCTGCGTCTGACGGGTGAATATGTCCATGTTGCGGCGCATGTTGCCGTTGAAGACGTCGCTGCCCGGGAAGTCCTTGCCGAGCTGCTCCATGCTGTCCGCGAAAAGGGCGGCATCCAGCCTGCCCGCTTCCTCAAGCTTGCCGAGGTAGAAGGACAGGGTGCGCTCGATGCCCGTGCCGTACTGCCTGCGGGCCTCGGTGGACTGGGTGATGAGCTTTTGCAGGCGCTGCTTCACTTCGCCCTTTGCGATCTTCACATCCTTCTTCATCAGGACAAGCTGGCTGTCCAGCGACTGCTGACGGCTGGCGTAATTGCGGATGGTCTCGATGAGGTAGAGGCCGGTGCGCAGCAGGGACTGGGCCTCAAGCTGCTTTTGCCGCTCCTGCATGATGTTGTTTTCCTTGAGGGTCGTCCGCAGGGCCAGCAGGTTCTTCCTGACGCCCTCATTGGGCGCGGAGGCCAGCAGGCGGTCCAGCTCCTCCAGCGGATCGCGTCCGGCCCGCTGATCCTGGTCGGAGAGGGGCGCGGCCGATTCCCCGGCCTTGTCCCACTCGGCCACGAGCGTCGCCGGGCGGTCGCCGCCGGGCGTGTTGATGCCGGAGATGACCGGCCGGAACCCGAGGTCACGCGCATGGGCCGGGCCGTCCTGCAAAAAGAAGGGCGTCTCCTCGCGGCGGCCGGGCATGATCTCGGCCTCTCCCGACAAAAACGATCCGCCCTTGCGCACCATGCCCCCGGCCGAACCGTGCAGGCGTCCGGCCACGGAAAAACGGAAGGGATCGAGCGTCATCTCCGCGGCATTGCCCGCCGTATCGTACAGACCCAGCGGATTGGGCCTGCGCGAGCCGATGCGGGCGACGTCCTCCTCGATGCGCCCGGCCCCCTCGGGACGGTAGACGGCGTAATCCGCGAAGTCCGTCCCCTCGGCCATGACGAAGAAATCCTCCCGCATGAGCTGCTGCGTGCCCGCGAACTGGCCGCCCCGGGCCGCGTATTCCCATTCGGTCTCGGTGGGCAGCCGCACGAAACCCACGTTGCGGCTGTCCCCCGCGAAGCGCGGCAGGCTGTCCGGCGCGTTTTGCAGCAGCCACTGCGTATACCGCCGCGTGAAGTCCACGGCGTCGTACCAGCTTATGTCCGTGACGGGCCGGGCCGCGTCCGGCGCAAGGGCGGCGGTATCGGGCGGCGTGTCCCGCATGACGGCGTCATATTGCAGGCGGCTCACCTCGTATTTGGCCACCAGATAGAAATAATGCGATCCCTTCGGGGCCGACTTGCGCCAGTCGGCGGGCAGGTCCTCCAGACGGAAGGGCGCGGCCAGCGCGGCGGCATAGCGGCGATCGTAAAAGGCCCGCTCGTCGTTGGCCGCATCGTCGCGACCCGGCCGCAGGGGCATGTCCCAGAGCAAGCCCCGGGCGGGCACGGCCACCAGCCGGAAGGCCATCCGCAGCCCGCCCGGCATGGGCAGGAGGATGTCGTCCTCCGCGGGCCGGGGATCGGTGGCCGCCTCCACGGTGACGCTCTCCTTCGCCCGCAGGGCGGCGTCCGCCTCGGTCACGAGGCCCGGAGGACACAGCCCCGCCAGCACGAGCAGGGCGGCAAAAAGGCGGGATCGGGAAAGAAAGCCGTAACGGGATGAGGCATCAGACTTCACGAATGACCTCCGAAGGTTCGATGCGTCCGGCCCGCAGGGCGGGACCGATGGTGGCCAGCAGGGAAAGCCCGGCCACGATGAGCAGGGCGGCCGCGAAATGTTCGGGCAGCAGGCGGCAGACGCTTTCCAGTCCGCTGAGCGACCCGGCAAAAAGATGATCGACCGCCTGCGCGGCCAGCAGAAAGATGCCCCCCGCCAGCGCCGTGCCCAGCAGGGCGGTCAGCAGGCTCTGGGCCAGCGGGAAGAGCAGCAGCGCCCCCGTGCTGAAGCCCATGAGGCGCAGCAGGCCGAGCAGGCGCTCCTTGCGGGCCACGGCGGCCAGCATGTTGCTCGCCGTGGACGTGAGGAAGCCCACGCCCGCCGCCGCGCCGATAAGGGAAAAGATCAGATCCAGAGAGGCGGAGAGCTGCCGCACCTGCGCGATGGCCTCCGCCTGTGTGTACACCTCAAGCCCCCGCGCCGCAAAGGCCTGCCGCAGGGCCAGCACATCGTCCAGACCGCGCGCGTGCAGCCGGAAGCCCGCATAGACCCGCGGCCCCTCCGGCCGAGGCTCGCCCGTCCAGCCGCGTTCCGCCCCGAAAAGCGGCACCGCCCGCCCGTCGCGGAAGTCCTCCGCCGCCTCCACCACCTCCAGCGGCGCAAAGACCAGACTCTTCTGCTCCGCCGCCAGCGGCAAGATGCCCGTGACCCGCAGGGGCAGCCTCGCCCGCTGTACGGCCCCCTGATAACGCCGCTCGAACCGCCCCTCCAGCTCGTCCCCCACGCGCAGCCCCAGCTTTTCCGCCGCCGGAGCCGAAAGGACGACGCCGCTCCAGAGGATGCGACGCGGCGTGTCGGGAGCCGCGCCGTGCAGACCGCTGTCCAGCATCAGCGTCGGGACGGACGCCCCGTACCGCGCCAGCAGCGGGTCCCCCGCCGCGCTCGGTTCCAGCGAGGCCGTCAGCCGCGCCCCGTCCCCGGCCGTCAGGTCGATGGTCGCCGCGATGGCCCGCGTGCGCGGCAGCACGAATGCCACCGAGGGATGCTCCCGCAAGCGCTCCAGATAGTCCGCATCGAAATGGCCGCTCCCCACAGGACTGATCTCCAGCGTGCGCGGATCGCTCTGCAGACGGTCGGTCAACGTCCGCACCACGCCGAACTTGACCCCGTACAAAATGAGCAGCGGCGTCAGCACCGCCGCCAGCGTCAGGATCGCACACAACGAAAGCAGCCGCTCATGACGATAGTCCGCCACGGCAAGCCGCAGGCTCTGCAACGCAAGCCGCATCAGGCAGCCTCCTCACTGTGGCGGATGCGCGAAAGCGTCCCGCCGTCCCCCTCCCGCATCGTCGAGACCCGTACCAGACGGAAACCCGCCTCCTCCGCCATCTCCGGCGCATGGGTCACCATGATGACCGTCGTCCCCCGCTCCCCGGCCAGCTCCGCCAGCAGACCCAGCACCAGCCGCGCATGTTGCGGATCAAGAGCCGCCGTAGGCTCGTCCGCCAGCAAAATGGACGGGTCGTGCGCCAGCGCCCGCGCAATGGCCACCCGCTGCCGCTCGCCCACCGAAAGCCGCGACGGCATCTGCCCCAACAAACGCTCGATATGCAGACGCTCGCACAACTCCCGCACGCTCTCCCGACGCGCCGCCAATTCCCCCAACGCCCGGCACGGCAACAGGATATTCTCCCCAGCACTCAAAAACGGCAACAGCCCACCCACCTGCAACACATACCCCAAATGGTGCAGACGCATCGCCGCCAACTTCGCCTCCCCACCCCGACGCCATACCTCCAGCATGTCCAACGCCGCCTCCCCAGCCCGCGGCGCAAACAAAAAACGCTCCCCCCCATCAGGACGCAATACCCCAGCCAGCAAGTCCAACGCCGTACTCTTCCCGCATCCCGATGGACCGACCAACGCCAGCCTGTCCCCTCGCACCACGTCCAACGCCTCCAACTCAAGGCGGAACGACTCACTGCCCGGCCGCCGCTTGACGACCCCACGGACCGAATAGATCTTCTCCAAATCCCTGCCTCCCCGTGTTGGTGGTTTGTGGCTGGTGGTTGGTGGTTGGTGTTGTTTTGGGGGGAAGGGGCGCAGCGCGCGGTTGTGGGGGTGGTTTGGGGGTGTTCGTCAGGACGCGAGGACGTGTCCTGACC
>NZ_CALVHE010000040.1 GCF_944327235.1 uncultured Desulfovibrio sp. | reverse complement strand
GCGTCCCCAAGGGGATTTGAACCCCTGTCGACGGCGTGAAAGGCCGTTGTCCTGGGCCGGCTAGACGATGGGGACGCTCGACAGAAAGAGAATCTACGCACAACCCCCGGTTCTGTCAACAAAAAATCAAAAAAAAATTATCCTCCTAAAAATCCATTAAATTTGGGATGTTGGCCAAAAATTGGAGTGCTTTCGGCCGGTGGCGTCGCAGGCCCAGCCCGCAAACCAGCCCGCCAGCGAGCAGCCGAAGCCCACGAAAAAGGGCGGGATGCGGGCGGCGCTTTCGCCCAGCAGCACGGTAAGGACTGGCGTTACGGCACTGACGGTAGCCTCCGGCGTGGCCAGAGAGTAGACAAAGGCGGAAAAGCCCTCGTGGCTGAGCAGGTACCAGGCCAGACAGGCCGTAAAGCCGCAGGCGCAGCTCAGCCAGGCGGCCAGGCTGCTGCGCTTGCCGAAGCGCACCAACGCCACGTAGGCCACCAGCACGGTCGCGCCGACGATGCTCCAGCTGGTCGTGCAGAGCAGGGCGATGAGCTGCCCCTTGATCTGGGCGCAGCCGCCGCTGAGCAGCACGCAGAAAATGATGCCCGCCAGCCAGGCCGGACGCGAGGCCTTGCGCCCCGGCAGGTCTTCGGCAATGGCGGATACGGCGATGTGATAGATGGCCGTTGCCGTGGAAAGGGAGGCCGAAGCGATGGCCAGCACGAAGATCTGCAGGCCGACCTCCGGCAGGAGCTGCCGGACGAGCAGGGGCATGACTTCATCCGGCGGCACGCTTTCCGGCAAAATGAGGCGCGCCAGCGCGGCCACAAAATACGCTCCGCCCACGAGCACGGTGAGCACCAGCATGGCCAGCGGGGTGATGCTGTCCACCTGCCTGGCCGAGGTGAGGGCAAAATGGCGCTGGATCATCTGTGGCTGTGCCCAGACGGCGATGGAGGTGACGATGACCAGCGAAATGATGAACCAGCCCTGCTGACCGGCGGAAAGAGCAAGAAAGCCCTCATTGGCCAGCGCGGTCGGCGGAAGTTGCCGCAAGGCGGCCATGCCGGCCACCGGTCCCCCGACTTGCTTGAAAACCGCCATGACCAGCATACAGATGCCCACAAGCATGATGAAGCCTTGCATGGCCTCGGTATACAGGACACCGCGCAGCCCCCCAACATAGACCGCAAAGGCGACCAGCAAGGCCACGAGCCAGATGAGCAGCCAGACCGGCAGCGGCAGGATCTGGGCCAGCAGCAGGGCCGCCCCCTTGATGACCGCCGAAGCGTAGACGCCCAGAAAGACGGCAAAGAGCAGGGCGAGGAACTTCCCCAGCGCCGGGGAGCGATGACCACGGGCCAGCAGTTGCGACGGTGTGCGGGCGTTGAGATTACGCTGACAAAGGCGCGTAGGCCAGGCCAGAAAGCGGTAGACGACCCAGGTGCCGAGCCAGACGTTGCCGGCGGCCACCAGCAGCATCTGGAGCCCGTAAGCATAGGAAAGCCCTCCGAAGCCGACCAGCGCCACGGCGGAAATGTACGTCGCCACATAGGCCAGCGCCTGCACGGCAAAATTTATCTTGCCGGTATGCATGGCATCATGTCCCTCGCCCTTGCGGGCAAGGTAGACGAACAGACCGATGTAGCCGACCCAGATCAGGACATTGAGCAGTGTCTGCATCAGTATCCCTTCCCTTTGCGCAACTTCAGGCGCAGCAGCCCCCAGAGGGAGAAGAGCAGGGAGAAGAGCAGGGAAGCCACGGCCAGCTGCACGGCGGCATCAGCCTGCTGGAACACGGCGAGGAAAGAAAGGGGTTCGGCATTCATGGTAACCTCTGGGTACGAAGTGACGCGGCGTGCCGGAGCAGTACGTCGCGTCAGGAGCGGGAACGAAAAAACGCCGACCGAAGTCGGCGTTTTTTTGACGTATCAGGCTTTTACGGCTCTGGCAACAAAGGCCAGCACCTGCTCGTACAGATCCGGCTGGGCGTAGGGGGTGAGTACCCGCGTTCGGTTGGCGCCCACCATGAGCGAAATGATGACTTGGGCTGTCCCCTTGGGCTCCACCTTGGCGATGCTGCCGTCGGAGATGCCGCGGGCAATAAGCCCTTCCAACTCGGAATGCACCTGCGAAAACATGGAGTCCATGAGATCGCGATCCGTCTTGGTCTTCATGTCGCTGTACGGCGAACATCGCACCAGCACCAGCCAGTTGGAGTTCTTGTCCACGGAAAAGTCAAGATAGGCCTTGCAGAAACACATGACGGCCTCAAAACCGTTGTGGGCCTCCATGCTGGACTCGCGCAGCACGACCAGAAAATTTTCCAGCACGTCAAGGCCGGAAGCGAGAAAAAGCTTTTCCTTGTTGCCGTAATGGTGCGTCAGCAGGCCAAGGGCCACCCCGGCGCGGTCGGAGATTTTCTTGAAGGTCGTCTCCACATAACCGCACTCGCCAAAAAGTTCCTTGGCCGCCTGAAGCAAGGCTTCTTTCTTGTTTTTGCTCGCCATCGTCGGGACTGTACCTGTTGAGGTTGAGGGGAATGTCTCCGACCTGACTGTTTACGCAATCAATGTCATGAAGTCAAGCCCGCCTGGAGCTTGCGCTCCTGTCTCAGCCGTTTTTCCGACTGCGGCGGAAAGCGTTCTGCGCGTAGTCGCCCAGCTGCTCCAGCCGACTGTCCACCAGAGCATACAGACTGCCGGGGGTGAAGGTCGCATTCTTGCGCCGTCGCCCGCAGGGCATACCGGTCAGCAGGGTCAGCGCCTCGTCGATACGCCGCACGGGATAGATGGCAAAGCGACCGTTTTCGACGGCCTCCAGCACTTCGGGGGACAGCATGAGGTGATCCACATTGTCCTGCGGGATGATGACCCCTTGCGTACCCGTGAGCCCGTGCCGCGCGCAGACCTTGTAAAAGCCTTCGATCTTGCGGGTCACGCCGCCCACGGCGAGGATCTGACCGGAATGGCTCACCGCGCCGGTCATGGCCAGATCCAGCCGCACCGGCACGTCGGCCAGCGCGGACAGCAGGGCGATGAGTTCCGCGCCGGAGGCCGAATCGCCCTCGATGCCCGCATAGCTCTGCTCGAAATAGAGCGATCCGGAAAGCACCAGCGGCTTCTTGCGAGCAAACATGTCCGTCAGGAAGCTTTTGAGGATCATCATGGCCTTGGTATGGATGGGGCCGCCCAGCTCGGCCTCGCGTTCGAGGTCGATGATGCCTTCATGCCCCACGCCCACCGTGCAGGAGATGCGGTGCGGCAGACCGAACTCAAAATCGCCGTGGAGAGTGACCGAAAGGCCGTTGACCTGCCCGATGGCGGAACCGGAGGTACAGACCTTGATCATCTCGCGGTCGTATTCCTCCATGAAGATGTCTTCCACCAGATTGACCCGGTAGGTGCGCGCGGCATAGGCGCGTTCGAGGATCTCCCCGCTCACCTTGTCCTTGCCTTCCATGCGGGCAAGGGCGGCGGCCTCGATCATCTGCTCGCGCAAGAGCGGGAACTTGAGCGAAAGCCGACGCTGGTCCTCGCAGAGATGCGATCCCAGATCCACCAGCCAGGCCAGCGCGCTGCGGTCAAAGGGCGGCAGACCGGCCTCCTCGACGATGCGCGCGATGGTGGAGAGGTAAAAGCGTATCCCCGCCGCCGAGCGCTCCATGATGTCGGCCATCTGGGCCTTGATGCGGAAAAGCTTGGCAAAGCGCTCGTCATTCTCGAGCAGGGTCTCGTACAGCCCCTCATCACCGATGAGCACAACCTTGAGCTGGAGCGGCAGCGGCTGGGGAGTGATCCCCTTGGTACGGATGGCCGTATCCGGCATGTCGCCACCGTCCTCGATGCGGGCCTGACTGGACCGCAGAGCGCGCATGAGTCCCTCCCACGCGCCCGGATGCTGGAGGACATCCTCGATGCGGAGCACAAGGAAACCGCCGTTGGCCTTGTGCAGGCTGCCGGCCTTGATGAGGGTGAAGTCCGTCACCAGCGCGCCCATTTCGGACTCACGCTCGATGCAGCCCAACAGATTGACCGAGGTCGGATGATCGTCCACCACGATGGGCGCGCCGCTGCCGTCCCCGTTGTCCACAAAAAGATTGACCCCATAACGGTACAGGCCGGGATCGGGCGGCAGGTTCTGCGGCGGATGCGGCGCATCACCGCTGCCCGGCGCGCCCGCCGGTGCTTCACGCGGCAGGAAGAGGTCCGTATTCTTGAGCATGTCCTCACGCAGGGCCGTGAAGTAATTTTCCAGCCCCTCGCAGGCACAGGCCTTGAGCAGACGGCGGCACACCGGGGCCAGCTCGGCATCGAGCACCTGCTCCATGACCTTGCGCTCAAGGTCCCGCTCGTCGTCATGGAAGGATTCTTCGGCCTTGCTCAGCTCCCGCATGAATCCGGCCATGGTCTGCACCAGCGTCTCCCCGCGCCGCTTGAGCTTGGTGCGTACCGCATTGTCCAGGCTCTCGTACTCCTCGTCGCTGAGGCGCTTGCCCTTGAGCAGGGGATAGAGCGTCAGGCTGCCGCCCTCGTCCATGTCCAGATTGAAGCCCTTATGCGCCGCCACGCTGTTCATCTTGCTGAGCAGGCTGTTGCGCGCCTGCTGGAACTTGTCCATCAGCTTGGCGCGCTGCCGCATGAAGGTATTGCCTTCAAAACGACGCGGCAGCTCGCGACTGATGGCCTCCACGGCGGCGGACAGGCTCTCCTTGAGCTTGCGCCCCTGCCCGGCGGGCAGGGAAAGCAGGATGGGGCTGTCCGGATCGGCAAAATTGTTGACGTAAACGAGGTCGGGCGGCAGGGGAGCCTTGCGGGCCTGCGGCTCAAGATAGGCAAGCAGGGTATAGGTACGCCCCAGATTGCTCTCACCCGATACATAGATATTGTAACCGGGCGTCTGGATGGCCAGCGCCAGATCCATCGCCTGCAGGAATCTGGGCTGAAAGGCGCTGCGGCTGCCCGCGCCGTTGCGCGGACGAGGGATGCGGCTGCTGTCCTCCCACGGGATGCGGGCGGGATCCATGATGGCGTGCAGACGGGAAGCGGGCAGGGGCGATACGGGCGGCATGGCGTCTACCTGTTGCAGTAAAGTCGTTCAAGGATGTCTCGGGCCCCCTGATCCAGCAGGCTGTTCGCCAGATCAAGCCCGGTCTGACGGGCATTTTCGGCGCGACCGTCGAGCCGGGCGCGGAGGATGCGGCTGCCGTCCACTTCGCCCACGAGTCCTTCAAGGGTAAAGTGGGTGTCGTCCGTCATTTCGGCATGGGCGCCGATAGGCACCTGACAACCGCCGTCCAGCCCGGCGAGGAAACCGCGCTCGGCCTCCACGCAGATGCGGGTGGGCGCATGTTCGAGACGGGCCAGCAAGTCCAGCGTGGCCGTATCGTCGGCGCGGCACTCGATGCCCAGCGCGCCCTGTCCCACCGCCGGAACGAAGCGATCCGGGGGCAGCGGCTGCATGTAGGGCGTCGCGAGTTCGAGCCGCCGTATGCCGGCGGAGGCCAGCACGATGGCGTCATACTCGCCGTTTTCCAGTTTTTTCAACCGGGTATCCACATTGCCGCGCAAGGAGACGATCTTCAGATCAGGACGCAGGCCCAGGAGCTGGGCCTGTCGGCGCAGACTGCTCGTGCCCACGCAGGCGCCGTGCGGCAGATCGTCCAGCCCGGCATAGCGGAACGACAAGAGACAGTCCGTGCAGACTTCCCGCTCGGGCACGCAGCCGAGCGTCAGCCCGTCGGGGAGCTGCATGGGCACATCCTTGATGCTGTGCACGGCCAGCGCCGCGCGGCCGTCCAGCAGGGCCTCCTCGATCTCCTTGACGAAAAGCCCCTTGCCGCCCACCTGCGCCAGCGGCACATCCAGGATGATGTCGCCGCGAGTCTTGATGACGGCAAGCTCGATCCGCGCCTCCGGCACAAGGGCCAGCAGACGGTTTTTGACATGCTCGGCCTGCCAGAGGGCCAGGCGGCTGCCGCGGGTCGCGATGGTCAGTACAGCCATGCGCGCCTCCTAATGTCCGCAGCTTGCGCAGTTGCCGCCGGAACATCCGGCACAGCCGCCTCCGCCGCCGGAAGTGGCGCAGGACTCGCCGCCTCCCTGACTGGCCCCGTGCACGCAGCAGCAGGACATGAGCTTGTGCGTCTGGGAGGAACCGCAGTGGGGGCAGGGCGGGGTGCTGTCGTCAAAAACCAGTTCTTCGAATTCCTTGCCGCATTTGTCGCAGGCATATTCGTAAATAGGCATACGGACCTCATGCTGTGGCGGCCGCCGGTCGCAGGGCCGCCGGATTTTCAAACAGATAGTAGTCAAGGAGCCGGCAGACAAGATGACCGGCCGCCATGTGGATCTCCTGCACCAGCGGCGTCTGCGTATGCGGCACGCATAACAGGATATCGCTGTGCGCGCCGAGGTCGCCGTCCCGCTCGCCGGTGAATGCCGCCACATACATCTCCCGATGCCGGGCCGTCTCTGCCGCCGCGAGGAGAGCGGGGCAGGGCTCGGAGGGAGAAAAGAGGAGCAGTCCGTCCCCTGCCGTGCCCAGCGCCTCGATCTGCCGGGCAAACGCGACCTGTCCGCCTTCCGACGGGACGCCGGCCTCCGGTAGGAGGATGGCGGGCAGGGCGGGGCGATCCAGCAGGAAACGGCCCGTCAGCAGGGCAAACATCTGCCGGGCCATAAGACCCCCCCCGCCGCTGCCGCAAAGCAGCAGCTTGCCGCCCGCGGCAAGCGCCACGGCCATGCCGTGGGCCGCCTGACGCACAAGGAGACCGGCCTCCTGAAAAAAAAGACGACGCAGCCGCGCCCCTTCCTCTGCATGGCGTTCCATGAGCTCAAGGGGCGTCGCGGCGTCCCGCGCGGCGTGCAAGGAAATCATGTCCGTCTTGTACGGCAAAGCCCGCGGTCTGACAAGTCGCGAAAAAAGGCGGGACAGACTTGCAGTCATGCCGGGCTTGACATAAGATGCGCCAATGCACGAAAGCCCCAGCAAGCACATCCTTCTTGTCGTCAAGGCCAACAGCGATGAGGCCGCGGCCCTTGCCGGAGACATTGCCCAATGGCTGCGGCAGCGAAACTGCCGCGTCAGCGAATGCCGGGCCGGTATCGGCTCTCCGGCCTATGCGGACCCGGAACTTGCCCTCGTGGTCGTCCTCGGCGGGGACGGCACCATGCTCGGCGTGGCGCGCCGCATGGTGGGCAGCAGGGTGCCGCTGCTCGGCATCAATTTCGGGCGGGTCGGCTTTCTGGCGGAGGTGCAGCCCGACCAATGGGAGCCCTGCCTTACGGCCTGCCTGGCCGGTGAGATGCCCCTGCGTCCGGCTTCGGCGCTTTCCTGGCGGCTCATACGGGACGGCCGGGAGGCCGCGCGCGGCCATGCCGTCAACGACGTGGTGCTGGGGCGCTCCTCCATGTCCCGGCTGGTCAGTCTGGGCATCTATGTGGATGACGAACACATGTGCGATCTGCGCAGTGACGGCCTCATCCTTTCCACGGCCATCGGCAGTTCCGGCTACAGCGTCTCCGCCGGGGGGCCGCTGCTCTATCCCTCGCTGCGCTCCATCGTCTTCACGCCCATCTGCCCCTTCCTCAACACCATCCCGCCCATGATCTTTCCGGGGAAGGCGCTCTTTTCGCTGGATGTCCTGCCGGGCAGTACGGAAAGCTACCTGACCATCGACGGTCAGGAGGGCATCGTGCTCTGCATCGGTGATACGGTGGAAGTCACCGGCAAGGAGGACGCCGTCTTTTTCGCGGGGGCGGAGGTGCCCTTTTTCGAGCGCCTGCGCACGCGGGGCTTTGTGACCAACTTCGCCACCGGCGGACGCAGCCTTTAGGGACCGCCATGCGACGCCGCTTCCTCGAACGAGCCGCGGATATCCGTCTCGGGCGCGATGCCGCCCTTGACGCCTGGATCTACGGCGTCATGGTGGACAACAACATCGCCTATCCCCTGAATCCCCACATCATCGCCGGGCCGGAGCAGCTTTCCTTCATGGTCTGCCTCGAGGAAGGGCAGGTCTACCTCCCCTGTTCGGATGCGGTGTTCCGCCAGCTCCAGAGCCGCGACAAGACGGCGCTGCGCCAACAGTATGAAGCCATCTGGGAGGAGACGAAGCGTCTCGTGCTCCAGATCCCTTCCACGCACAAGCGGCGTCTGCTGCTGCAATTCTGTCGCCTGCGCTACCGGCAGGGCACCGCGCCGGGAACGCTTTTGCCCAGCCGACTGGCCAAGCGCATGGCGGCGCAGATGCTGACCCTCGACGACCCGTGGGGCGACCCGTGGAAAGCCCGCCGTCAGGCGGCCCATCAGCGCCAGTGTCGTCTGCTGCGGCAAGAGGCCCTGTGGGAGGCGCTGGATACCCTGCCGCCCGATTTTGCCCTGACGGCCGGACGCAGTCTGCGGGTGGAGCGCGAACGTCTTTCCCGCCATGCGCTGGCGCGGCGTCTGGTGCTGGCGCTGTCCGGCGATGCGGCGGATCTGACGGAGGGCGGTCCGGCGGAACGCTTCCATCAGCTTTTCGCGCGCGCGGATCAGGAGATGGAGACCGCTTGCCGCATCCTGCTGCAAACCGCCGCCAGACACGGCACGGTCCTTTTTCTTTGTGATGAGGAAGGCGGGACGGCCCTGGACCTCTCCCTTGCCCACCTGTGCACGGAGTTGGGGATGCGCGTCGTCTATGCCGTCAAGTCCGCCTGCTACGGCATGGCTCCCGTGCTGGACGATCTGGAGGAGGACCCCGGCCTGCGGGAACTCGTCTCGCGGGAGGGCATCCTGCACGACGAACGGGCGGGCAAGAACGACCTGCTGCGCCATCTGCGCGCGCACCGGCTCGCCGTCATCCATGACGGCACCAGCGAGGCCCTCAATCTCTACCGGGTCTCCGTCACTTTTTCCCGAGCCTGGAAAGAAGCGGATCTCATCCTGGCCAAGGGACGCGTTTCGGCGGACATCCTGCTGGGCACGAGCCACCAGTTCACGCGGGACATCCTCTGCTTCTGGCAGGACGGGCAGGGCAGGCGGAGCGCCTTCCGGCCGCACAGTCCGCAGGCGCACAAGTTCAACGAACAGGACATCGCCGCGCAGGCCGAGAGCATCATCAACCAGATGCGCGCCGCCCGCCGGGCCGGACGCAACGTCATGTTCTACAGCTGCATCATCGGCAGCATCCCGGGGCAGACGCGCACGGCCGTGGAGCTGGCGCGGGCCTTTGTTGACAAATTGCGCCGCCAGGTGGACAACACCTTCATCATCAATCCGGCCGAGCACTTCGTGGACGGCATGGACGGGGACGATCTCATGTACATGTGGGAGCGCGTGCAGCGCAGCGGCTGCATCGACATCTGGCGCTTCCAGACGGTGGAGGACATCGAGGAGAGCTTTGCCCTGCTGGGCCGCAAGATGCCCGCCGCCTGGACGGGCAAGGACGCCACCTATTCCACGGGTTGCACCAAGGAGATGCGCATCGCCCTGGAGATGCAGGCCGAAAACCGGGAGATGCAGATCATCGGCCCCGAAGCGCGCATGTTCATGCGACGCGGCGAGTACGGGGTCGGCAAATATTTTGATGCCGTCCTGGGCCGGCGGCGGCATGAGGCGTAGGGCGGCAGCGGATTTTTTGGGGGGAAGAGTCCCCCCACCGGCGCGGGAGGGCTTCCCCTTCCCTCCAATCCCTTCCCCAGCCCGCTTTTTTCAAGGGAAAACTGCCTCGTTCCCCGCGGATTTCACGGCAACACGCTAAACGCGCGGTCGGCGTCGACCGGCCGCATCTTATGGAGTACAGTCCCTATGCCAGCTTATGAAGCCGTCATCGGTCTTGAAGTGCATGTGCAGCTTGCCACCAGATCCAAGCTGTTCTGTTCCTGCCCCACCACCTTCGGGCAGCCGTCCAACAGCAACGTCTGCGAAGTCTGCGCCGGGATGCCCGGCGCGCTGCCGCGCGTCAATCGGCAGGCCGTCCATTACGCCACGCTGGTGGGTCTGGCCACCAACTGCGCCATCAACGACCGTTCCGTCTTTGCCCGCAAGAACTACTTCTATCCCGACCTGCCTTCCGGCTACCAGATCTCCCAGTTCGACCTGCCCATCTGCGAGCACGGCCATCTGGACATAGACGTGGACGGCACGCAAAAGCGTATCGGCATCACCCGCATCCATATGGAGAACGACGCCGGCAAGAACATCCACGCGCAGGGGGAGAACGTCAGCTATGTGGACCTCAACCGCGCGGGCACGCCGCTGGTGGAGATCGTCTCCGAGCCGGACATGCGTTCGTCCGCCGAGGCTGTGGCCTATCTCAAGGCGCTGTACGCCATCGTGACGTATCTGGGCGTCTGTGACGGCAACATGGAGGAAGGGAGTTTCCGCTGTGACGCCAACGTATCCATCCGGCCCGTGGGCTGTCCCACCTTCGGCACCCGCACGGAATTGAAGAACCTCAATTCCTTCCGCAACGTCCAGCGCGCCATCGACTACGAGATCGGCCGCCAGCAGGACGCGCTGGCCGACGGGGAAAAGATCGTGCAGGAGACGCGGCTCTATGATGCGGTCAAGAACGTGACCATTTCCATGCGCGGCAAGGAAGAGGCCCACGACTACCGCTATTTCCCGGACCCGGACCTGTTGCCGGTCCGCATCTCCGCCGAGGAGATGGCCCGCTGGAAGGCCGAACTGCCCGAACTGCCGCAGGCGCGGGTGCGCCGCTTCGTGGAGATGACCGGACTCCCTCTGCCCGAAGCGGAAGTGCTGGTGCAGAGTCGGGCCATGGCCGACTTTTTTGAGGAGGCCGCCCGTCTGGCCGAGCCGCGCAAGGTGGCCAACTTCATGCTGGGCGCGCTGCTGCGCGAGCTGAACGCCGGGGGCGGCAGCCTTGCCGACTGCCGCATGACGCCCGCCGCCCTGGCCGAGCTGGTCAACATCGTGGACAAGGGCCTCATCAGCGCCAAGATCGCCAATGACATCTTTGCCGACCTCATGCGCAGCGGCGAGATGCCCGAAGCCTATGTGAAGGCCAGGGGGCTCGCACAGATATCGGACTCCTCGGAGCTGGAAGCCGCGGTGGACAAGGTGCTGGCCGACAATCCCGCCGAGGTGGAAGCCTTCCGCGGCGGCAAGACCAAGCTCATGAGCTTCTTTGTGGGGCAGATCATGCGCGCCACCAAGGGCAAGGCCAATCCCGCGCTGGTCAACGAACTTCTGCAAAAAAAGCTGGGCTGAGGCAAACGCCGTCCACGCCGGGAAGGGGCAGCCTTTCCCGGCGTTCTTGTCTGTACGCCTGCGGACGGGCATCGCCCCGCCGGGGACGGCGAGATATGCGGCCCGCACGGCAGGCAGGCGCGCGTCCCTTCCCGCTCCCGCACGCCCTCCGGCGCGTGGGAACGTCCGTACTCTTCCGCACACGGCAGGGGAAATCCCATGCCGTCCCGCGCCGAGCCGCGGCGCGTCCCGCAAGCGCGTGTTTGCCGCCGCATCCCCATGAAAAAAAACGTGCGGGCAAGCCGTGGGGACGCGATCCGCCCCGTTTCCCGAAGATCGCCCGCCACACGAACAGGCCCCGCAAGGGCCTCTGTACCGCTTTCAGGAGGACATATGCACAACGATACGGAACGCCGTCGCCACGAGGACTGTATGCGGCGCGCCATCGAGGCCGCGCGCGAAGGCATGTCGGCCCGGCAGGGCGGCCCCTTCGGGGCGGTCATCGCCGGTCCGGCGGGGGACATCATCGCTGTGGCCCATAATGAAGTGCTGGGCACGCAGGATTGCACCATGCACGCGGAGGTCGCCGCCATCCGCAAGGCCGGGCGGCTGGATCTGCGGGGGTGCACCCTCTATGCCACCGGCTTTCCCTGCATCATGTGTCTGGGGGCCATCCTCTGGTCCCGCCTCTCCACCCTCTATTATTGTAACGACTACGCCGCCGCGCGCGCGATAGGCTTTGACGACGCGGCCTTTCTCGAGGCTGTGGGGCGCATCTTCCGTTGTACGCCCGGCCAGGCGGAGGACATGGACCTCGGCCACCTTGCCGTCCGGCGGCTTTTCCTGCCCGAAGGGGCCGCCCTCTATGACGAGTGGCGAGCCATGCCGGGCCATCAACTGTATTGATAGCCCGCACCGACCCCTCTCCCTTCCCCGGCCCCGGCGGAGGAGGGGAGTTTCTATCAAAAAAATCATTTTGTTCAGCATGTTAGCCAAAAATAGAATAAAAAGATAAAAAAGAAAAATTTTTCGTTGACAAGGGGGGGCTGTTTCGGTAGTTTGCCACTTGCGCGTTGGGCTGTCGTTCAATTGGCAGGACGGCGGATTCTGGCTCCGCTAATCAAGGTTCGAGTCCTTGCAGCCCAGCCAACAAAACTTCATAGTGCGTCCCCATCGTCTAGCCGGCCCAGGACAACGGCCTTTCACGCCGTCGACAGGGGTTCAAATCCCCTTGGGGACGCCAAAGAGAGCAAAAGGTCACATCTTTCGATGTGACCTTTTTTCGTTGGGAAACGGTTTCGGAAGCGCTCCCCGATAACCGCTCCGCGTCCGCGTCACCCGCTGTCCCCTGTCCGGCCTCACTCAGGCCGTCTTGCGCCGAACGCGGGATACTTCCTTTCCGCCGCCGGGACGGGAGAAGGGATGACGTTGCCGCCTTCTCTTGTCGCCGTCAGCGCGGGAAGAGGTTTTCCCGCCACGCTCTGCGCCCCACCTTGCGCGAGGCGAAACAGCAGCGGGACACTCGCCCCGATCCCAGCGCGAGACCACACGCGCCCCTCCTCCGAGTACCGGCCGATGATGTGCCTGCCCACCAAAGAGCGTCGTGGGGGAGGGCGCTTCCGAACAAGCGGGACAAGATGTCCCATCGGGCATGTGCACGGATGATAGGGCGGACAAAGCCGGCGGCAGCGGCCGCATCGACGATCAAAACGACCAGACCACAGCACGAGCAAGCCGCCAAGCACCCTCTACTTGCTCCTGCGAGTGATAATGGTTACTGTGGGGATGGTGAAAATCGTGAGCGGCCTGCCGGGGCTGCCTGTCATTCCCGCGCTGCTGATCTTGCTGACAGCGTGATAGGGAAGCCCCGCAAGTTTTCTGATTTTCAAAAACGAGAGTGGACTTGCCCCATGAAGTATCCAGGCTTCCACGATGCGTCAGCCGATCTAGAGCGGATTCGCATTGAAATTGTGTCCAATTTCCATGCTGACGCTGCCCTCACACTACGGAAAAAGCGTGGTTTTTCCGTGTGTTCGGTTGCGGGTAGTCGCTCTCGCGACTACCAGAGCGATCCACATTTTCAATGTGGAATTGCTCTATGGGACGCATCGCTCCTCACCATGAGTCTGCCTTGCCTTGCTCCGACCTCTCCCCCGCGAAGAGATCCACTGACGTTTTTCGTGCCGAATGTCTTTTTGTCTCAGTGATCGCAAGTGGAGAACATCCGCCTGAGACTCCCCGTCTCAACACAATAAATTATATTCTGATATTTATGATTTGTTTCAGTGTCGTGCATCCGCACAAGGCCATAGTGCCGGAGCGATGAGCCGACACCGCGTTGAACGTAGTCCCGACGATAAAGGGTGCTGCTATGACTCTACACCACTGGAAGAAAAGCGAAAGAGGATCTGGCACATTAGCGGTATATACTGGAGCATTCATATACTCCGCGGTGATCATATTTTTTTGCATCTTTATTTTTTTTCGTGACGACTACAATGAAAAGCAACGGTTGACAAGATTTTATGGTTATCTCTTTGTGGAGAAGATATCAAGACAGCTTTACGATTTGTCCACTGATTTGATTCCGCTCTATACGCTTGCAAGTGTCGATAACTGGAGCATCAAGGATTTCAACACCACAGCCCAGGAGATAGCCAAAAGTCGTCCTGAGATAATGACCATAAATTTTGCCCCCAATGGGGTGGTCTCTCATGTCTTTCCGTATGAAGAAAACAAGGTCGCGCTTGGGCATGACCTTCTGAAAGATGAAGAGAGGAGAAAAGAAACCGAACTGGCAAAGGACACCCAGAAAATAACCCTTTCAGGTCCGTTCCATCTTCGTCAGGGAGGGGTAGGTCTTGCGTTTCGGCAGCCGATCTATTTCCCCTCGGATGAGAGGAAAAATGATTTTTGGGGATTTGCAGTCATAATATATCGCTTCCCGGATATCCTTGTTTCGAGGGTAAATTTTGAGATCCTGACGCAGGCGGAATTCAACTGGCGACTGTGGCGGATCAACCCTACCGATGGCAAGAAGGCCGTCTTGCTGCATTCGGAGGAGCCTCTGGATGATTTCGTCACATATGATATAGAACTACAGAATGCCACATGGCATATGGATATTGCGCCTAAAAGCGGATTTCTCAATGTAAAGAGATTAGTTATCCTCGTATGCATATCACTTCTTGTCTGTGCCGCATTGTCATTCCTGGCTGCATATTTTGTCCAGCTCATCGCAAAATACAAGGACATAAAAAAAGAAGTATTTCTTGATAGCCTCACAGGACTGTATAATAAAAAGTTTTTTTGGGAAACATTCGAGCCATTGCTGGAGAAGTATCTGCAAGGCTACGGCACAAGGAACACGAATCTCTTTCTCTGCGTTTTTGACTTGAATAATTTCAAGCGGATAAACGACAGTTTCGGACACGTCATAGGCGACCAGATCCTTATTGAGTTTTCCAGAAAACTTCTGCGGGAACTTGATTATAATGAATTCGCCGTTAGATTCGGTGGAGATGAATTTATCGCCGTACTCTATTGCCCGTTGGATGACAGTACGGATTCCCCCAAACGCATCCGGGACATGAAAAGTCGCCTTGAATTCACCTACCGCATAGGCGAAGAGGACTTGGATGTCACAGTCAGTATGGGGACCCTCTCTCCCAGCAATGAAATGCTGTTGGGCAAGCCTGCGCATATGAGCGCTGGAGAGTTCTTTTTGGAGCTTGCCGACAGGCGTATGTACATTGAAAAGAACTCTCGCACGACGAGCAACAAGAGCGGGCAGTGAGGAAAAGCCCTCAAAAAGACGAAAAGCTCCGTTTTCGCTGACTGTGTCGCCCATCGCCCGGCATCCAGCGCAAGGCGGGGGATCCTGGGGACGGTACGACCGTCGTCGATGGGGTGCACGCTCACGAGGCGACACGGCAGCCGGGCTTGCCGCGAAGCGATCACCCCCGCGTTCGGCAGTGCTGCGGCAAGCGGCCTGTCCTGGCTTCTCCCATGCCCTGTCGTTCCCCTGATACGCGGCCGCTCCCGCCGTCCGGTCCTCCCTTTCGCGTCATCGTCGGAGAGTTTGCCCGCCCTTGGGGTGCGGCAAAGCACGCCCGTGCGCTCTCTCGCACGGTCTTGTCCGTTGTGGGCTGCTTTCAGGGACGCCCCCGCGCCTTGCCTGCCTGCCGTCCAGCCGATATACTCTTGCCCGTAGGGCGTCGTTTCGTTCTTCGCCCCGTATTGTGTCCTGTCTGTTCCGTGTGTGCCGTTCGCCGGTGCGCCGCGCCGTCCGTCACCCTTTGCCGAGGATATACCGCCCATGTCCCTTGCCGCCACCGTTGCCGAAAAAGCCAATCTCATCTGGGCCATTGCCGACAAGCTGACCGGCGCATTCAAGCCGCATCAGTACGGTGAGGTCATCCTGCCCCTCACCGTCATCCGCCGTTTCGACAGCGTGCTGGAACCCACCAAGCCCGCCGTGCTGGCCGCGTTCAAGGAGCACGAGGACACGCCCCTGCTGGACGCGGCCTTGCGCGCCGCCACCGGCGGTCTTTCCTTCTACAACACCAGCCCCTTCACCTTTACGCGCCTGCTGGACGCTCCCGCCGGTCTGGTGCCCAACTTCCGCGCCTACTGCGACGCCTTCTCGCCCAACGTCCGGCGGATACTGGACAAGTTCAAGCCCTTCTGGCCGCACCTCGCCACGATGGCGGAAAAGGACATCCTCTATCTGGTGCTCAAGGAATACACCACCAGCAAGGCCGACCTCCACCCGGACAAGGTCTCCAATCTGGAGATGGGCTATATCTTCGAGGAGCTCATCCGCCGTTTTTCCGAAGCCCACAACGAGGACGCCGGGCAGCACTACACCCCGCGCGAGGTCATCGAACTGATGGTGAACCTCCTCTTTGCCCATGACGACGCTGCCCCCGCCGACGGCAACGCCACCACCACCATCTATGACCCGGCCTGCGGCACCGGCGGGATGCTTTCCGTGGCGGAGGAGCACATCCACAAGCGCAACAGCCGCGCCGGCCTCATCCTTTGCGGGCAGGAGCTCAACGACGAGACCTTTGCCGTCTGTCAGGCGGACATGCTCATCAAGGGCAATGAGGCCGACTTCATCAAGAACGGCAACACCCTCTCCGACGACCGGTTTTTCGGCCAGACCTTCGATTACATCCTTTCCAATCCGCCGTTCGGCCGCGAATGGAAAAACGAAAAAGCCGCGGTGGAAGCCGAGGCCGCCCGCGCCGACGGGCGCTTTTTCGCCGGGCTGCCCAGCATCTCCGACAGCCAGATGCTCTTTCTCCAAACCGCCGTGGCCCATCTCAAGCCCACGGGCAGGGCGGCCATCATCCAGAACGGTTCCCCCCTCTTCACCGGGGACGCGGGCAGCGGCCCCTCCGAGATCCGCCGCCATATTCTGGAAAACGACTACCTCGACGCCATCATCGCCTTGCCCAACGACATCTTTTACAATACCGGCATCGCCACCTACATCTGGCTGCTCTGCAAAAGCAAGCCCGCCGCCCGGCGCGGCAGGGTGCAGCTCATCAACGCCGCCGACCTCTACGAAAAACGCCGTAAATCCCTCGGCAACAAGCGCAACGACATCCCCCCGGCCGCCATCGAGGAGATCTGCCGCCTCTATACGGACTTTGCCGAAAGCCCGCGCAGCAAGATTTTCGATGTGGCCGACTTCGGCTATACCAAGATAACCATCGAGCGCCCCGCCGACCCCGCCGCTGCCGACCCGGCGTCCGCCTCCGCTGACGCAGACGCTACCCCGGCCGCCGCCGATGCTCCCAAAAAACGCGGCCGCAAGCCCGGCAAGCGCAAGGCCGATGCCGCCCGCCGCGACACCGAGAATGTCCCCCTCAGGGAAAATATCGAGGACTACTTCGCCCGCGAGGTCCTCCCCTTTGCCCCCGACGCCTGGATAGACCACAGCAAGAGCAAGGTCGGCTACGAGATCCCCTTTACCCGCTATTTCTATCAGTACACCCCTCCGCGACCCGCCGCCGAACTCGCCGTCGAGATACACGATCTGGAACTCCGGCTGGCCGACAGCCTCGCCGCCCTGTTTGCCGAGGAACGGTAACTGTTCGCGGGGGGAAGGGAGGCCCCTCGCCTCGCGCGGGAGGGGCCTCCCTTCCCCCCGCACCCCCCATCCCTCCCCCAGCGCGCTTTACCAGAAAGGACCAGCAACCATGCGACAGATGAAAGACAGCGGCATTGAATGGATTGGCGAGATCCCCGCAGAGTGGGAGGTAAATCCATTATTTTCTTTATTTGAAGAAAGAAAATGTAAAAATATCAAATTAAAAGAAAGTAATGTATTATCATTAAGCTATGGTAAAATCATTAAAAGAGATATTGAAACAAATATGGGTCTCCTTCCAGAGAGTTTTGAAACATACAATATTGTTGAGACTGGAAATATTATACTTAGATTAACGGATTTGCAGAATGATAAAACCAGTTTGAGAACTGGTCTAGTAACAAAACAAGGCATAATAACTTCAGCATATATTGCCATTGAAAACAAGAACAATGTACAAAGCTCTTTTTTTTCGTATTTATTGCACACCTACGATACACTCAAAGTATTTTATATGATGGGTAATGGCGTTAGACAGAATTTAAAGTTTGCTGAACTTTCGCGGCTCCCCTTACTTATCCCCTCCATCCCCGAACAGCGGAGCATTGCCGACTACCTCGACGCCCAGTGCGCCCGCATCGACGAAACGATGGAACTTGTACGCCAGAGCAGGGAAAAGCTCCGCGCCTATAAGCTTTCCCTCATTACCGAAGTCGTTACCAGGGGGCTTGACCCGGATGCCCCCATGAAAGACAGCGGCGTCCCGTGGATAGGGGAAATCCCGGTAGGGTGGGAACTTGTCCCTTTAAAAAAACAATTAGATAGCATTGTAGATTATAGAGGAAAAACTCCAGAAAAAACAGAATTTGGTATTTTTCTTGTTACTGCTAAAAATATAAAGAATGGAAAAATAGATTATTCATTATCACAGGAATATGTAAGCGAAAAAGACTATCTCTCGATTATGAAAAGAGGATTGCCCAAAAAGGGTGATATTCTATTTACAACTGAAGCCCCTTTAGGAGAAGTTGCATTAGTCGATAAAGAAAATATTGCATTGGCACAAAGAGTTATAAAGTTTAGAGTTAAAAAAAGCATATTGAATAGCATTTTTCTAAAATATTGGATTATGTCATCTGGTTTTCAATTTTTTCTCCAAAGTCTTTCAACTGGATCAACTGCAGAGGGAATTAAGGCAAGTAAAATTTTCATGCTGCCCTTAGTTCTCCCCTCCCTCGACGAGCAGCAGCGCATTGCCGCGTATCTGGATGAAAAATGCGCGCGCATAAATGCCCTGCTGGCGGAGAAGGACGAGCTGCTGGGCAAGCTGGCGGAATACAAAAAAAGCCTCATTTTTGAATGCGTCACCGGCAAGCGGGAGGTAGCCGCATGATCGACGACCTGCGGGAGCGGAATTTTGAGGACGACATCTGCGCGTGGCTCTGTAAGGAGGGCGGCTACACGCCGGGCGATCCCGCGCGTTTCGACCGCACGCGGGCGCTGGACGTGCGGACCCTGCTGGATTTTGTGCGCGCCAGCCAGCCCGATGCGTGGAAAAGGCACGAGCAGCGCGACCCCGACAAGGCGGAGGACGTTTTCCGCAACTGTTTTTGCCAGGAAGTGCAAAAACGCTCCCTGCTGGACGTGCTGCGACATGGTTTCAGCATCCGGGGCGTGGCCTTTCGCGTGGTCTTCTGGCAGCCGGAAAACGACCTCAATCCCGAGACCGTGGCCCTCTACCGCCGCAACGTGCTGCATTGTACCCGCCAGCTCCGCTACAGTCCCAACAGGGAAAACAGCGTGGACGTGGCCTTGCTCGTCAACGGCATCCCCGTCATCTGTCTGGAGCTGAAAAATCCCTTCACCGGCCAGACGGTGGAGCACGCCATGCGCCAGTTTCGGTACGACCGCTCCCCGGACGACCTCTTCTTTGCCTTCAAGCGCCGCGTGCTGACCTGCTTTGCGGTGGACCTCTACCACGTCCGCATGACCACCCGTCTGGCGGGCAAGGATACCGAATTCCTTCCCTTCGATCAGGGCAGCAACGGCGCGGGCGAGGTGGGCGGCGCGGGCAATCCCGTCTCCCCGGACGGCGACTACGCTACCGCCTACCTCTGGAAGCGCGTCCTGCGGGCCGATTCCCTGCTGGAGCTTCTGCAAAAGTTCCTTCATCTCAAGGTCGAGGAAAAAAAGGACGAACACGGCAGGCCCATCCGCAAGGAAAGCCTCATCTTTCCCCGCTATCATCAGTGGGACGTGCTGCACAGGCTGCTGGACGACATCCGGCAGCGGGGCACGGGCCAAAATTACCTCATCCAGCACAGCGCGGGCAGCGGCAAGTCCAATTCCATCGCCTGGCTGGCCCACCACCTGAGCGGCCTGCATGACGCGCACAACAGGAAGATCTTCCAGTCCGTCATCATCATCACGGATCGCCGCGTGCTGGATGACCAGTTGCAAAAGACGGTCAGCCAGTTTGAGCAGACCAGGGGGCTGGTCCACCCCGTCCGCAAGAGTTCCGCCGACCTGCGCGACGCCATCAACGACGGCAAGGCCATCATCGTGACCACCCTGCAAAAATTCCCGGTCATCTTTGAGGAGGTGCGCCACACCGACCGCACATTTGCCGTCATCGTTGACGAGGCCCATTCCTCGCAGACCGGCCGGGCCGCGCTCAAGCTCAAGCGCGCGCTGGCCGATGCCGAGGCCGCGCTGGAGGAATACGCCGAGCTGGAGGGCCGCGCCGAAGCCATAGAGGAGATGAAGGAGGATGCGGTCTGGCAGGAGCTGGCCGCGCAGGGCAGGCATGGCAACCTTTCCTTTTTCGCCTTTACGGCCACCCCCAAGGCCAAGACGCTGCAACTCTTCGGGCGGCGGCAGGCGGACGGGCGTTTCCGCGCCTTCCACATCTATTCCATGCGGCAGGCCATCGAAGAGGGTTTCATTCTGGACGTGCTCCGCAATTACGCCACCTGGAAAGCCTATTTCAAACTGGTGCGCAAAACGGCGGATGACCCCGTCTACGCCACGCTGGCCGGAGCGCGCGCCGTGGAACGTTTCGCTGACCTGCACCCGCACAACATCGCCCAAAAGACCGCCGTCATGCTGGAACACTTCCGCACGGTCACGGCCCACAAGCTGGGCGGCCGGGCCAAAGCCATGCTGGTGACGCGCTCGCGCCTGCACGCCGTGCGCTACATGCGGGAATTCGATCGCCAGATCCGCGCGGGCGGCCTGACGGGCATCCGGGCGCTGGTGGCCTTTTCCGGCGAAGTGCGGGACATGGACGCCGGGCGGGAAAGCACCTGGACGGAAGCGAAGCTCAATACCGCCATACACGGCGAAAATATCACGGAACGAGACCTGCCGGATCGCTTTGCCAGGGATTTTCAGATCCTTATCGTGGCCGAAAAGTACCAGACCGGTTTTGACCAGCCCCTGCTGCACACCATGTTTGTGGACAAGCGCCTCAAGGGCGTCAAGGCCGTGCAGACGCTGTCCCGCCTCAACCGCACAGCTCCCGGCAAGGAGGATACCTTTGTGCTGGACTTCGCCAACAGCGCGGAGGAGATCCAGCTATCCTTCGCCCCCTATTACGAGGCCACCGTGCTGGAGGAGGAGACCGAACCCGGCCTGCTGTACGACATCCGCCGGCGGCTGGATGCCTTCGGCGTCTACACGCTCGCACAGGTGGCGGCCTTCGGCGCGATCCTGCGCAAAGGCGGCCCGGCGGGCACAAGCCCCCTTGCCGCGGCCTCGGCCACACTGGCCCCGGTGCTGCATAACGTGGCCGCCCTGCCGGAAGAGCGGCGCCGCGCCTTCCGCGGCGAACTGTCCCGCTTTGTCCGCCTCTATAATTTCCTGACCCAGATATTCCGCCTGTTCGATGAGGAGATGCACCTCTTTTCCCTCTTCGCCAAAAAGCTTGCCGTCGCTCTGCCGCCGGAGGACGACGGCCTCGTCGATCTCGACGGCCAGATCGACCTTGCCTTTTACCGGCTGACCAAGACCGGAGAACAGGACATCCCCCTCACTCCCACGGGATCCGGCTTCTCCGGCATCAAGGGCGAAGCGATCCCCCCGGCCCCCAGGGAATTCGCCAGCCTGTCCGACATCGTGGACAAGTTCAACCAGCGCTTCGGCACCACCTTCACCCCCGCCGAACAGGTGAAGCACTTTGCCGAACTGCAAAAAAGCGTACTGGACGTGGAACAGCGCCTCATCGGCCTTGCGGAGACCGGCAGCCGCGCCACATGGGACATGGTCTACCGGAACGCCTTCCAGACCGGCGCGAACCTGGCCGCCCAGACCGGCGGCCCGGCCTTCCGCGACCTGCTTGCCACCCCCGGCGCGCTGGACTTCCTCAGCACCCTGATGAAGGAAAACATCTGGCAACAGGCCATCGTCCGCCGCCGGGAACTGGAGCGGGGGAACGGATACTGAAAAAGAGCAGGGCGGGGCGGACGGCATTCCCGGCGTCCCGCGAACGCCCGCCGTGCAAAAGCGCCAGCCCGCCGTCGCGCCTGTATCGACATACTAGAGCATTTTGCCTTTGAAAAAGGCAAAATGCGAGGCGGCAGCACAGCGCCGCCCGGCCAAAAGTGAGCGGAAAA
>NZ_CALVHE010000039.1 GCF_944327235.1 uncultured Desulfovibrio sp. | reverse complement strand
ATCCGCCGAACCATTTCCTCTCGACCTCTGGGCGTAAGTTTGGCATTCTTATGGCTGTTCCCCCTTTTCCTCGCTCGCTTGTTGGTTTGTCTGCTAACTTCCAACTTACCGAATGAGGAAAGGGTGAACAACCTATCGGAACACAACATCTAGGGCCTGTTAACACTATTCGCTGTCTGTTTGGGGGAAGGGGGCCCCCTCGCTCTGCTGTCGATGCCCGTAAGGCTCCTGCGTCGCCTAACGGGCACGGCCCTGTGGGCCGCCTTTCGGTCGCCGCCGGCGCGGGAGGTGTTCCCCTTCCCCCCAAGCCCCCTCCCTTCCCCAGCGCGCTTTTACCGGGGGAAGAGTCAGGGACACGAGGCAACCCCGCCTCTATTGCAAGCTGAGCGCGTATGGTGATAGCCTTATATATTGAAATTATTTGTAAAATTAGTGTAACAGACCCTAGAGCTTTTTCAGTTTGATACGCGAAGCGTTTCAAACCATACGGCCTGTCGTTTCGCGGAAAAAGCGCGGTCATTTCGCGTGATTTGGCTGGACGGCGCTGTGCCGCCGCCTCGCGTTCTGCCTTTTTCAAGGACAAAACGCCCGAAAACGGCTCTGTCCTGACTTCTGGCCTCCGCCGGGACCGCAGAGGCCGTGGCAAAAACGCTCGTGCGCAGTGCCGTGACAGCATCCCGTACGCCGTGTGTGCCGTCCGCAGCCCGAAAAGCTGAGACGGCATCCACGGCGTTTTTGTTGGGATGATGGTGTACGACGGCTTGTGCCGCAAATCCATTCAGGCTAAAAACAGGCATGGAGTTCGTGTCGGTCTTGTGTCTGCGCATGGCGGGCGTGCTGCTCTGTCTGTTGCTCAGTGCGTGCGCCACCACCTATGATGTGGCGATCGATTCCCTGAGTGAAGGAGAGATCGCCGGGAGTTGTTTTCTTGTGCCAGATCCGGCGCAGGAAGTTGCCGGGGACGATCTGCTCTTTCGCGAGGTCTGTGCCCTTGTGGGACCGGCGCTGGCCGCACGGGATATGCCTGTGGCCGCCTCGCGGGAGGAGGCCGCGCAGGAGATCTCCCTGCGCTATGGCATGGGCGAACCGACGACCGTCCTGCGGAGATGGACCTACCCCGATTATCAGACGGTCTTTTATCACGGCAGGGCCTTTACCGTGCGTGTGGAAAGGACGGAATGGACGGAACATACCCGCTACCACGCGCAGCTCACCCTGTCTGCCCGACGTCTTGCGAATGGGCAGCCGGGACGCCAGATATGGCGAACGGAGATGACGGTCAGCGGCGCTGTCGACGATTTCCGCAAGCTGATCAGTATGGGCATTCCGGCGCTGCAGCAGGCGCTGGCCAGTCAGACATCCGGCAGGCTCCATTTCGAGGTGGCGGAAGATCGCGACGGCAAGGTGACGGTCAGCGGCGGGGAATGAACGGGCCGGACGACGGGGTGGCGGCCGCCTCCTTGCGGGAAACATGGGGAGACATCGGGAGCTGACGCCAAGCCTCCTGTGGCCGCCGCGTCATGTTTGCCCGCTCTCTTGCGGACAGGCGGCCCGATGAATGCGCAGACAAGGACACGGTATGCTTTCTCAGGCGTATAAAGATTATTACGGCAAGATAAATTTTGCCATCAAGAACAATTCCCATACCCAGACCTTTCTTTTTCTTCGGGAACATTGCTCCCGTAAGGAGATCCTCCATCCGCGCGTGCTGGAGATCGGGTGCAGCAACGGCTACTTCAGTGCCGCCCTGCGGGACAACGGCGTGTACGTCTACGGCGTGGAGCCGTATTCCGACGAGGCGCTCCGGCGCGGCAGAGTGGACGATTTCTTTGCCGGTACTGTGGAGGATTTTTGCGCGACGGCTCCGGAAGATCTGCACGGCTCCTTTGATGCGGTCATCCTTGGCGATGTGCTTGAGCATCTGGTCGACCCGAAAGCCATGCTTGTTTCCCTCGGCGGATTTTTGAAGGATGACGGCGTCATCCTGGCGTCCGTGCCGAACGTCACCCACATCGGGGTTCGGTCCATGCTGGCGGACGGTATGTGGGATTATCAGAAATACGGCATCCTGGATGCGACGCATCTCCGTTTCTTTTCCTGGCGCACGCTGCGGGATCTCTTTCTGGACGCCGGGTTCGGCATCGCCAAACGCTATAATGTCCTGCTGTCGGAATTCAGCGTCTACCCTTCTCTTGCCGCCTGGGGGGAACAGTCCCTCAAACAGGAGCTGAATCCACAGGATCACACCTTCCAGCATGTCGTCATGGCGTCACGAGAGGCCTATCGCCAAACGACCTACCAGACGGCAACGCCGCAGCACATCCTTGTCCTTTCTCCCAAGCCCGACAGCGTGCTGACGCGCCTGCGGCTGACCAGACCGCTGGGAGAGTTTCTTGCCGCGCATCCCGGCAAACTTTCCGTCATCCATTCCGCTGCCTGCAACTTGTCTCTGCTGGACTGGGCGGATGTCGTCATTGCCCACCGGGAGATCAACATCCTGGAATTTGAATTTCTGAAGGCGGCACGGCGGCGGGAAATTCCCGTCATCTACGATACGGACGATCTGCTGCTGCATCTACCCGAGTGGAGCCTGCACACCATACCGCCCGCCGAACGCGCGCTCATGAAAAGCACGCTGGCGCTGGCCGACAGGGTAACGTGCACCACGCCCATACTGAAGAAAGAACTTGAGCACCATACCGATGCCGTGCAGGTCATCCCCAATGTGATCATATCCGCGGCGCCCCTACCCGTACCGGAAAAACGCCACTACAGCAGCTCGTGCACCCTTGTGCTTGCCTCCAGCGATGCGACATTGGTGGATGGCATCGTGCCGTCCATTTATACACTGCTGAAAATGTTCGATACTCTGCAATGCGTCGTTATCGGCAATGTCGCGTACAAGTTCAAGATCCCTTCGGAGCGCATACGCTGCTACGACATGTGCAATGAAGAGACCTTCTCTCAGCTGCTTTCCGGCATAGGCAACGGCATCGGACTGCTCCCGCTGGATGATTCGTTGTTCTCTTCCTGCAAGTCCCCCATAAAATTCTGGCACTATACCGCCTGCGGCATCGTGACGGTGGCCTCGAACCTCAATCCCTATGCCCACTATATCGACAACAACGTCAACGGCATATTGCTCGACAATACGCCGGACGCCTGGTGCACAAATCTTTCACGCTTGATCAGGGATTACCGCAAACGTCGGCTCCTGCTGACCAATGCCCTGAAAAAATGGCAGGCGGTAGCCTCCGGCAAGGTCGCCGTGGAGGCCTGGCGCGCGTTGTTCGCTCCCCTGCCGCAGCGTCCGGGCAGGGAACTGACGGATGCGGCCCATCTGCCAGGCCTGGAGCGGGAATGATTCGCTTTGGGGGCCGGGCCGCGTTCCCGCAGGCGGGAAAAGCGCACGGCAAGATTTTTTGTGGACAGGTCGAAAAAAATGCTTGACCTTTTGAGAGAGCAAGTGTACATATCTTTCTTGTGAAGCGGGTCATTAGCTCAATTGGTAGAGCAGCTGACTCTTAATCAGTTGGTTCGGGGTTCGAGTCCCTGATGGCCCACCAGAGAAAACAAGCCCTTATGGAGTTTCCGTAAGGGCTTTTTTCGTATCTCATGAAGATCATGCGCGATCGATGGGTCTTCGGAGCGATGACCTCACTGCGGCGGCGCGGCGACGAAAACCATCCGGCCCAAGGCCAGACTAGAGCGGATTCGCATTGAAATCGTGTCCAATTTCCATGCTGACGCTGCCCTCACACTACGGAAAAAGCGTGGTTTTTCCGTGTGTTCGGTTGCGGGTAGTCGCTCTCGCGACTACCAGAGCAATCCACATTTTCAATGTGGAATTGCTCTAAGCGGGAAAATTCCATTTTTTCCACGAAACGACAGGCCGTATGGTGTGAAACGCAACGCGTTTCAAACCGAAATTGCTCTATGAGCGCTTCCCGCAAGGTTCATTTTGGGGAGAACTGGTTGCAGAGGTGGCGGAGACGCGTCCGATTCAAAAAAGGAACAGGGCATACGCCCCTATCTGGCGAAGCAGGATGACGCCCAGCGTGCTTGCGGCAATAAAAGGCCCGAACGGGATCCGGTAGCGCCAGAGCGCACGACTGTCCACCTTGCCGGTGACATGCAGCCCCGCCACGACCAGCAGCGCGAGGCTTGCCGACAAAAAAAAGAGCAAAGGCAACAACTGCCAGCCGCAGAGCGCTCCCGCAAGGGCAAACAGTTTGACGTCGCCCATCCCCAGTCCTTCTTTCTTGCGTAACAGATAAAATGCCGCACGCAGACCCGCGCTGCTGCCGAGAGCGACTAGAAAGCCTGTCAGGGCTTCGCTGGTCGTGATGAGTCCGCAGGCGATGAAAAGCGGCGGGAACACCAGAAAGGCCGGCAGGAGCATACAGTCTGGAAGTATGGTGATGTAATAATCGACAAGAGAGACCGTAAAAAGAAGGAACAAGAGCGCAAGAAGAAGGAATGTCTGAGCGTGCAGGCCGAAAGAGGAATATATCGCCGTTGCAAACAGGCCGCACAGGACTTCTGTCGCGAGGTACAGCAGCGGGATGGGCTTTTGACAGTGGCGACACTTCCCTTTCAGCGCAAGATAACTGAAAACAGGGATCATATCATACGCGCAAAGGGCTTTTCCGCACTGCGGGCAATGTGAACGAGCCCGAAAGTACGATGTGCCGTTGACGTAGGTCTGCGCGAGCCAGAGCGAAAAGCTGGCCAGACAGCCGCCCAGAAGGAAGAAAAACGCCATTATCATGGCAGCACCCCGGAAAGGCCGCGTGAACGGCTGATCATGTCGTTGCTGGGCAAAAGCCCGGCTTGCCGCGTGCACAGCGTGCGGCGGAAGCCGGGCTTGGAACCCGAAGGCGTATCACCATAACAGGATGGCGTTATAATAGATATGCAACAACGTGCAGAGCAAGGCGGAGCGGAAGCGCGTCCAGAGGAAGCCGATGCAGAGAGACGGAAAAAACGTCAGCAGCGAAACGACATGCGGGGCAAAGATCACATGGGTCAGGGCGAACAGACATGACGTGATGACGTTTGCCCGGCTGAACAGCAGGAACTTTCCCGGCAGGAGTTTTTCCAGCTCCGCCTGGCAGAGGACGCGCCACGTCACTTCCTCAAGCAGCGGCGCCGCAAAGAAAAAGAACGGACTGATGCCGGGCCGGTAGTCAAAAAAGAGGCCGCAGATCCCGCACGCGCAGCACAGCCAAAACCAGCGGTCCCGCAGCCCCAGCCAGAACGGCTGGAGGCGGAATGCGGCGAGGAGCTCACTACCGAGTGACGACATCTTTCCGTCTATTTCCAGACGCCGGTGGCGCAGCGTCCGAGTTCCTGATAGCTTTCCAGCCGGTCACAGAGGCCGAGTTTGCAGGCCCGTTCCAGATCGGCGCAGCCCTGCTTGGTATCTTTCAGCAGAAAGCGCATGTCCCCTCTGTTCACGAAAGCTTCGGCAAAGTCAGGCTGATAGGCGATCGCCCGGCTGTAGTCCTCGACGGCCTCCCGAAACTTTCGCGCGGCCCGATAGACATTGCCCCGGTTATAGTAGTAGACGGCATCTTCCGGCTTGAGCTGGATGGCCTTGTCCAGCGCGGCGCGCGCGTTTTGGTTCTTGTCCAGCTTGAGCAGGATGATCCCGTAGGCGTTATACGCTTCAGCATCATCCGGCACTTTGGCGAGGTAGTCGGACATGACCCGTTCGGCGTCGCTGTAAAGACTCAGCTTGTACAGGATGAGGGCCCGGTTGAAGAGGACTTCCGGCGCGCTCTTATCCTTGTCGTCCACCATCCGAAGGAACTTGAGCGCCTCATCGGGCTTGCCCTGTTCCAGAAGGACGCCGGCCTTGCCCACCAGCGCCTCCGGGTTGGCGGGGTCAGAGCGCAGGGCGATCTCGAATTCATTGCCGGCGCGCTTGTAATCCTTGGCGGCAAAGTAGGCGGAGCCCAGATTGGTATGCAATGCCGCGGAGGTGGGCGAGAGGGAGACGGCCTTCTTGAAGCTGTCGATGGCCTGCTGCGGCTGCTTGCAGAGGAGTTGCGCCATCCCCAGACCGTTCAGCGCCACGGGATGCGTCTGGTTTTCCAGGACGGAGGAGAAAAGCCGAATGCTTTCCCGGCAGTCTCCCCGGGCATAGGCGCTCATGGCCTGCGTCACCGTGTCCTCCGTCTGCATCTGGGTCGGGGCGGTCCGTTTGACACATGCCGTCGCCAGCACCATGACTGCCAGCAAGCCAAACCGGCAGATGCCGCGCGCCATGCCGGTACAGGAAAAGCGATCCTTCATTGTTCTCCCCTTACAAAGTCCTTCAGGCTGTACTCGCCTTTTTCAAGCGCGATGCTTCCCACAGCGGGAATATGGATGGTCGCCGCCTCATGCGCCGCATAGAGCCGCAACAGGCATTCCGAGGCAACGCCCGTCCCGGCAAAGAGGATATATCCGCCCTGCGCAGCCGGGGCGCCCTCGGCTTCGCGGACGATGCTGACATCGGATGGGAAGGCGGCGATCCGCTTTTCCCGATCGTTTTCGATCCGGAACAGCTCGTTCCCTTTCAGTTCAAGCCTGACATCCCGCCCCGTCAGCATGGCTTCTCCCTTTGCCCGCCGGATGATGTACAGCAAGCGTTTGCTTTCACTTTCCAGCAGGCTGTCGTGGCCGCCCCATGTGCCGATGCTCAATGCCAGCGTCGCCCCTATGATGAGCAGGACGATAAGCAGTTCAAGCAGCGTAAAGCCGCCCTCTCCGTCCGATCTGTCGCTATCTGTCTTCAGGAACATCATCGTTCCAGATGTCGGCGTTGAAGCCGTCTCCGCCCTCGACGCCATCGGCGCCAAGGCTCATGATCTCAAACGGCGTCTTTTTGCCGGGCGACACATAGATGTAATCATTCCCCCAGGGGTCCTGCGGGATCTTCGACATATAGCCGTTGGGCGGATAGTTGCGCGGAGAGCGTCCCGTGCTCGGCTTGGTGACCAGCGCCTCAAGGCCCTGCTCCGTGGAAGGATAGAACGCATTGTCCAGATAAAACTTCTTCACCGCCGTGGACAGGTTCTCGATCTGCATCTTTGCCTGGACGACACGCGCCTTATCGGGTTCGTCCATGAAGCGCGGCGCTACGACAGCTCCCAGGATGCCCAGGATGACGATGACGATCATCAGTTCAAGAAGAGTGAAACCGTCTTGTTTGCGAAGCTTTGCGGTGCGTTGCATCTCTTTCTCCTTTGTTCGCTATTTCCGGTGTTCGACATCTCCGTATGCGGTCCTCTCATACGGAAGTGCGGAGATCATCTGTGGTCCATGCCCATCCCGTCCGTGCCGTCATGCTGTGCCCTGCGTTTCCCGCGTGAAGCGCTCGTTGCGTCCGCGGCCTGCCATGCGGCAGACCTCAATACAAAAAGCGGACGACCCATTGCATATACGATTTTGTGATCCAGCCGACGGAAACGCTGCGCAATCGCCTGACGCCTATGCCGGCTTCGCTCGTCACGCGATACCAGCGGCTCTGTTCGCTCATGACCAGCGTGGAGGGCAGTGCGATGCCGTAGGATTCAAAAACGGCCCTGTACCATCCGGGCGCCAATCTCTCTTCCTGATTTGCCCGCATCCGCATGAAGGTCTCCACGAAAGCGGAGGCAACGGCGTCGTTGTCGACGAATCCGTAGATGACAGCCGGGTGGACTGTATTGATGTTCAGTGGCCCTGTTGACCACAATGTACAGCAGTCCGTCAAGCCCGGGATGTCTTCCGTTCCCGATATGACCCGTTTTGCAAGCTCGCTGTCCACGCTCGGCCAGTACAGGAGGAGCAGCTCGGCCATGTTCTCCGGCGGTCGAAAGGGTGGCAGGTACGGCGGATCATGTTCCAGATACCATGCGCGCGCTTCCGACGACAACGAAGTCTCTCCTCCCCAGCACAGAAGGCTTTCAAGGAATTCCCGCGCGCAGAGCTTGGCGGCATCGATGCCTCCTTCATAGCCGTGCTGTATCAGCAGGGCTACGAGGATGCGCTCAAACATCTGCTGGTAGATCTCCGCTTTCTGCGCTCCCGCCGAATCTTCCGCAAACATGGCCTTGATGGGGAAGCGCGCATTTTCGTCTTCCAGCTTGATGCGTATGGTGCCGCTTTTCAACTGTTCATTATAGATGTCGACAAACTGCGAAAACTCTTTCTGGGTGTAGGCAAAGTTGGCGATATACTCGCTTTCTTCCGTCGTTTGTTCCTTTCTGATGAGAAACAGGGCCGCCAATGTCTCGCATGTGTTCAAAAGAGGCTTTGAAACCAGGATGGAGCGGCTCGTCAGGGAAAAAATGTGATCGAGCAGAACGGTTTTGTTCAATTCGATGCTGACAAGGGATAGTCCCGATATGATGAACAGGACGAGGATAAGGACAACGCCGCGTTGCCGTTTCCTCTTTTTATTCCCAGCCAATTTCCGTTCTCCTTGCCATGATGTAGGAATAAAAATATTCTTCATCGGCCGTTTCGGTCATCTTGTAGGCAAGTCGCAATCCGATGGCGTCCGCGCTGTCTGATCCGTCGTCGGCCCATTCCGTCGCCAGCTGCCCGCCGGGCAGCACAAGATCGAAGCGGGCGGTGGCCAACGCGGGGAACAGCACGATCTCCCGCCAGGGGAAGTCCCCGGAGATCCCGCAGAACGCCCTCTCCCGCCGCACGATCATCTTCTTGCTGGCGGAGGCCGGGGACGGACGCAGCCTGTATTCCACGCAAAACATGTCGTTCGTGGTGGAAACGACTTCCGGCAGCGCGGAAACTCCCGTGGCAAAGGAAAGGAGGATGCTCTCCCCCTCTTCCGGCTCCGGGATCTCCGTTCCTGTTTCCTTGTAATAATCCTGCGAAGAGAGGATGGCGGTTTTCCCCAGGGGGGGGAGCGTGGTGGCGCCGCTGGATGCGATACGCAAGGCCGCTATGTCGTTGTCGATGATGCCGAAAACGATGCGGTCCCGCTCGCGTCCGGCGACCGCCTGCTGCGCCTGCCTGCCGCTGAGGGCAACCATGTCCCATGTGCGGAACAGCACGGCGCCGATGACGGCTGTCAGCGCCATGGCGATCAGCATCTCAAAAAGCGTGAAACCTCCCGACGGAGCATACGGCGAGTCAGGGGTACAGGATCTGCTCCATGGCAACTTCATGTCGCGCCTTCCCTTCTCCTTCCGTGATGACAAATTCCATCCTTCTGCCGGGCAGATCCTGCAGATCATGGACATGGGCCTGCCACCGCATCTCCGGATGCTGTGGAGCGAACGTTCCCTGCAGGTTCCCCTTGCCGCCGGACAGGACGACCTCATACATCTTGGCGCGCCCGATACGCACAGCCGTATCCGCCCAACCGGAATCCCCTACCTGGATGAGCCCTTCGCCACATGCCCGGATGACGGCAAGAGCGACGATGGCCAGAAGGGAGAGCGCCACCAGCACTTCCAGAAGCGTAAAGCCCGCCGCCTTTTGTTCCTTGCGGGGCTTATTGCTTTTTTCTGGAGATGCGCATGTCGACATTGATGAGTCCTTTGTCCGTCACCTGCATGTTTATGCTGTCAATGGCGGTACGTTCCGTCTGCTCAAGCGATTCGATGAGTTTTACGCATTCCGAAAGATACAGGGAGCGGACGCGGACATCAAGCAGCTCCACGGCGGCATCCTTGCCGGAGACGGGGCGCATCCCTTCGATGCGCCGGGCGATGCCGAGCTCCGTTCCTTTTTCGTTGAGCAGTCTGAACAGGTTTTCGGACTCGCTCCGCGAGGTACGCGATGATTCGCGCTTTTGCACAGCGTAGTTTGAAAGGAGAGACTGCAATTCCCCGTACTGTTGCAGGGACCGCTTCAGGGTCGCCTCGCATTCCGTCGACCAGCTCTGCAGCCAGAGGACGACAAGCAGCAGGAGCAGGGCCGCCGCTCCGCCCAGGACAAGGGGGAGGTTCTTGCGGATATCTATCTGTCCCATGTCACGCTCATCTCAAAATCGACGTTTCCGTTCTGCGGCGCATTTCCAGCTCCGGAAGCGGCGTTGCCGGATGTGCCACGGTACGCGGCATTGACAAGCTGCACGTCCGCTATGCCGTCCTTCCCCAGCAGGGCTTCCCGCAGGGTGGTCACTTCTTCGTATTTTGCGGCCGTGCCGACGAGGCGGAATATCCCGGCGTCATAGCTGAGGCGGCCGATATGTATCCTGGCATCCGGCGGGACCTGGCTATGCAGCAGCTGCAGGAAGCCCAGCACCGTGCTGCCGGAGTCGGAAGCGGACCGCGGGCCCTGTTCCGCCATGCGGCTGCGCAGGATCGTCCGCAATTTCATGAACGAGGCATTGCGGGGCGCGTCAGGCAAGGCCTTGCGCAGCTCGCTCTGCATGTTCGCCTGCAGGCGTTCCGCCTGTTCAAGCTTGCTGAATCCCTCGATGCCTACGGATGTCATCCAGCTGGCGACAAGACAGGCAAGCCCGGCGGCCAGCGGCCAGAAGCGCGTAAGCATCCCGGAAAGGGGACGTTGCCGCAGACGAGCGGAAAAGATAGGCGGTCTGAGGGTGGTCAGAGGCCGCAGCGAGGACGACAGCAGGCAGATGGCCAGGAGCCGGTTGCTGTCCGTCTCGCCAAGACGCGCGTGGTGGCGGGCAAGCGGCAGATCGCGCCCCAGCACGACGGCCGGCAGATCGAAGCTCTCACCGAGACGGTTCGCCAGTCCGCCGGAGCCCACCGCATCCCCATACAGCAGGAGTTGCCGGGGGTGGTAGTCCAGCCCGCCGAACACCAGGGCGCATTCCCGCCGAATGGATGCGGCAATGGCGGCTTCGTCGCTGCGCCGCGCCTCCGTCGGCTGGGCGGCGGCATCGAGGACGCCGTCGCCGGAGGCCCCCTCGCCTGCCGGCAGCGGAGCCTGCAGTCCCAGCGGGCAGATGCGCAGAGGCTCGCCCCGGCCGCCGAGCGCCACGGCGACACAGCGCCCTTCCCTGATGTACAGGAGCAGCGCCTGCTCCTTCAACGGAGGCAGACCTGCCAGGATTGGCCACGGCGCTGTGGTGATGCGGCATTCCATGATGCCGATCTGTTCCAGAGCGCTATGCCAGATCTGGAGGACGTCGGTCCGCACGCTGGTCGAAATGGAACGCGATCCCTTTCCCCGTTCGCGGCTGACGATGGTGACCCGATGTTGCAGTTCCGTGGCGTCGCAGGGGAAATCCGCTTCCAGCATCACGCCGACGGATTTCCGTACGACGGAAGCCGACGTGCTTGGCGTGGTTCTGTCATGGTAGAGCGCCGTATCCGGATCAAGACAGACGTAGACCGTGCCGCTCCATACTCCACCGTGCCCGGCGCTGACGCACAGCTGTTTGAGCTCGTTCAGGCCCGCGGCAAGCGTGTCGCCCTTGCCGTTCCAGACGACGGACGCGGTATGTTGCACGTCACAGACGCGCAGGCCGGTGCGGCACACTATTGCCGAAAGGGAGTGTTGCGCATGAACAAGGACAAGCCGATTCACTGCTGGCTCCTACTGCTCCATCAGACTCGGTGACGGCGAAGCAAACGTGCCGCCGATGCGGAAAAGAACCTTTCCGTTCGTCTCTAACTGCTGGCGGGTCCGCTTGGGCAGCAGTTCGCGTTCCACCTGTGCCGGGGGCAGCGCAAGCGTGGCCCTGAGGTCAAGAGCCGTCTGGCTCGGCTTGCCGGCAAGGCGCAGTTTGCCGCTGGCTTCAAGAGCGATGTCGCCTGACTCCACACGGAGGCTCTCTATGTTGGCATTGCCTGCGGAGAGCGCCAGCTCCAGGCTTCCCCGCACGTTGGCGAGCTCTTCCATGCGAAGGAGAGGCAGACCATGCCGCAGCCGTCCCTCCGCAAGGGAGAGGCGGACCTTGCCGGACAGAGCGTTGGCGTTGCGGGGCATCCCCGTCGCGGAAATATCCAGGGAAAGATCCAGCTTGCCGCCATTGACGGCCACCGGCAGCTCCCTGCGTATGCCGGACACGATATCCGGCAGGGAGACGTTCTTCAAGTCCCCCTGTACGTGCAGGGGAAAGGGAGTGGACATGGATGCCGGTTCCAGGCGCAGCGAGACGGAACCTCCGGCAAGGCGGCAGGTGGCGGTGACATGCAGGGGGAAGAGATGCAGATCAGCTTTGACCTGCGTCAGGGAAAGACGTACCGGCTCCGTGTCAAGAATGATCTCACGCGCGGAAAAGGTGGGGATCAGTCCCTCGAGCACCGGGGAATCCACCTGGATGCCCAGCGCCGTCCCCTTGTTGAGCGCCGTGGCGAGCTGCGCCTCGAGCAGGCGATACCCGTAACTGTAGGCAAAAAAGATCGTCCAGCTGCCGAGGAAAAGCACAAGATACAGCACATGCCGCATCGACGGCCGCCATCCCAGTCTGATGCCTCTGGAGGACAGCAGCTCCTTTACCTGCATGATAGCGTCGAAAACCTTCATATACGAACGACTCTCTCGACTTCCTCGATGCTGGACATGCCCGCAATGACCTTGCCAAGGCCATCATGGCGCAGGGAACGCATGGCTTCTTTTTCCGCCTGCGCGCGAACGGCGACGGCATCCGCCCTCTCGACGATGAGGCGCTTGATGGCGTCGCTCACCTGCATGATCTCGTAAATGGCCATTCGGCCACGGTAGCCGGTATTCATGCAGGCCGGACACCCCACCGGCCGATGGACGATCGTGCGACGGTCCACGGCGAAACCGGCGGAGCGGAAGGTCTCCATTTCGGCGGGCGTCAGGGTATCCGCCTTTTTGCACTCAGGGCAAAGCACGCGGATCAGACGCTGAGCAATGACGCCGCGCAGTACCGAAGACAGCAGGAAAGGCTCCACGCCCATGTCGATGAGACGAACCACGGCGCTGGGCGCGTCATTGGTGTGCAACGTCGAGAAGACGAGGTGGCCTGTCAGGGCGGACTGTACGGCGATGGAAGCGGTCTCGCCGTCGCGGATCTCACCGATGAGGATGACGTCCGGGTCTTGCCGCACGAGAGCGCGCAGGCCGTCGGCAAAGGTCAGGTTGATGCGGGAGTTGACCTGCATCTGGCCGATGCCGTCCAGCTCGTATTCCACAGGGTCTTCGATGGTCAGGATATTCTTGTCCGGCGAGGCGATCTGCTGGAGCACGGCATAGAGCGTCGTCGTTTTGCCGCTGCCTGTGGGGCCGGTCACCAGCACGATCCCGTGCATGGAGGAGACGAGCCGCGTCACCAGCGAAAAATCCGCATCAGCCAGCCCCAGTTCGCCAAGGGAAAGGATGCGCTCGTTCTTTTCGAGCACGCGCAGCACCACGCGTTCGCCAAACGAGGTCGGCAGCGTGGAGACGCGCAGACCGGCCTGCCGTCCCCCCAGCACGATGGCGATGCGTCCATCCTGCGGCAGACGCTTCTCAGCGATGTTCAACTTGGCCATGACCTTGATGCGGGAAACCACCGCGGCATGGTGGGCCTTGTTGATGGTGTGCCGTTCGTACAATACGCCGTCAAGGCGGAAACGGACGCGGGAAATGTCGCGGAACGGCTCGATATGGATGTCGCTTGCCCCTGCCCGCAGGGCCTGTGCAAGGATCAGGTTGACGGTCTTGATGAACGGCAGATCGCTGACGTCCTCCAGAAGGTCCTCGACGCCGTCGTCCTCGACCTCGACGATCTCCGCTCCGTCCAGCGTATGGGCGACGGAATCCCCGTCGTCCTCCGCCCCCTCACCGAATATGCGGTTGATGATCCCCTCGACGGCGGATTCCGGGGCAAGCAGGCAGAAAAGCGGACGTTCTCCGGTCAGGACGCCGAATTCCTGCGCATGGAGCCAGCCGGAAGGGCGTGAGGCCGCGATGACCATGCTGCCGTCGGCATCCCGCAGAGGAACGACCTGACGCTTTTTCAGCCAGACGAAGGAGAGCCGCCGCATCAGATCCGTATCGATGCGCCAGCGGCTGTCCTCGTTCCATACGGTCGTGCCCAGATCCGGCGCGACGGACATGCCGTAGCGTTCGCCGCATATGGCGAGGAACTGCTCTTCCTCGATGTGCCCGGCCTCGAAAAGCGCCTGCTCGAGCGGGATGTTTTCCCCTTCCGCCCTGTCCATGCAGGCGGACAGCGCCTCCGGGTCCGGAGGATTTTCCTGCAGCAGCCGTTCCAGCAACATGGTCTTCCCTTAGTTGACCCAGACAGGCTTGAGCAGTTTGGGACGGCTCATGGCCGGAAGGCCCAGACCGGAGCCGTCGATGCCGGCTTCATGCAGGAAGAGCTGCTTGTCGTGGGTCAGGTCCGCGGAGTCGTCAAAGGAACGGATGACCTTCGGCGTGATGAATACGTAGAGGTTGGTGCGGGTCGCTTCCTTGCTCCTGTTCTTGAACATCCAGCCAAGGAGCGGGATGTCTCCGAGAAGCGGGACCTTCTGCTCGTTGTAGGTCAGCGAGTCGTCCAGCAGGCCGCCGATGACGGCGGTTTGGCCGTCCAGCAGGCGGATGGTGGACTTGATGGTGCGCTTGCGCGTGGTGGGGGCCACGATCTGATCGCCGTTGCTCAGCGAGACAAGCCCCTGCGTCACCCTGCTCACCTCCTGCTCCACTTCCAGCCGGAGCGCCCCGCTGTCGCTGATCCGCGGAGTGATCTTGAGCTTCACGCCCACGTCCTTGTAATCCATGGACTGCGTCGTGAAGTCGTTGTCGTTACGCGTCGTGGATTCCTTGGTGTAGGGGATGTTGTCCACCACTTCGACGGAGGCCTCCTCGTTATCCAGCGTCAGCAGCTGCGGCGTGGAGAGCACTTCGACGTCCGTATCCCCCTTGGTCGCGTTGAGGATGGACTGGATATTGTAGGACGTGCCGCCCACGCTGAAGGCATCGCGGAAGATGGCGCCCAGCGAAACGCCGGTGGGCAGGCCGACCATCTTGTTGGAGCCGAGCGATATGGAGCTGTCGGACAAGTTGACGCCGCCGAGCCCGGTGATGTCGTTGTAGTTGCCGCCGACAGCCCAGCTGACGCCGAAATTCATGGAGCGTTCGCTGTTCACTTCCATGATCAGGGCTTCGATGAAGACCTGTTTGCGGACGATGTCAAGGCGCTTGATGATGTTGTTGAGCGCGTCGAACTCATCGGGACGGGCCGTGATGACCAGACTGTTGGTGGAGGGGTCGGCCACCACCTTGATGTCCTTGGAAAGCACGATGTCGGCCTTTTCCTTATCCGTCGAGGAAGAAAGCTGACGTTCCACGAGCGTATTGATGACCTGAGCCAGATCGACGGCCTTGGCGTTGTCCAGCGTGACCATGTGCACGTCGCCCTTGCCCTTGGGCGTGGGGATATCGAGAGAGGCGACCGTGGAGCGGGCCATGGCCAGCGTTTCGTTATCACCGTAGACCATGAGGGAGTTGGTACGCTCGTCGGCCACCACGAGACTCAGGGAGAGGCGGCCTTTTTTGCCGTCCTCTTCATCCTTGCCCTTGAGGATCTTAGAAAGGTTCTCGGCCAGCGTCTTGGAGTCGCCATGCTGCAGCGGGATGGTGATGGTCTGCCCGCGGGACTTGCTTGACTCCACCTGTTCGATGAACGTCAGCGCCTTGTCTATCCCGCTGGAGGGCGCGGTGATCGCCAGCGTATTGGACGGCGTGTAAGACGAGATGGCGTAATCCTTGCCGAGCAGGGACGGCAGCACCTTGGCCAGTTCGGACGCCACCCCGACCTTGAGCTGGATGATATGGGTGGTGACGGCATCTCCGGGCGCAGTGCCCCGCTCGTTGACCGTCGCTTCGCTCCCCTGTCCCAGACCTTCCTTCATGGGAACGATCTTCCAGCTGGAGCCGCTGCGCTGCACCGCATAGCCGTGCACGCGCAAGATGGATACGAAGGTCTCAAAGGCTTCTTCCGGGCTGATCTTGATGGGGGAGTAGACGGTGACCTTCCCCTTGACGGACGGATCAGTGATGAAGTTCTTGCCTGTGGATTCGCTGATATACTTGATGAAGGTATGGATATCGACGTTTTCGAAATCCATCGAGATGCTGCCCTCGGCGGCGGAAACGGCGGGTGTGCCGCAAAGGCAGAAACTTGCCAGCAGAAGCAGGCAGCACAGCGACCGGGAGATTTTTTGCTGGAGTGTGGGCATGTTCTTACTCGCTTATCTTGTATTCCATGACGAGGGGCTTTCCGTTGCGGAGCACCTCGATGCGAAATTCATTTTGTCGGGCGATGCTGGAGAAGCTGGCCAGATCACCGAAGCTTGTCATGGGCTGTCCGTTCGCCTGCACGAGCAGATCGTTTTTTTGCAGACCGAGCCGGGCAAACCAGCTGCCCGCCTCTATGCGGGTGATGGAAAGACCGTAGGTGCCTTCCACCTCTCCCGGCGTGAAGCCGACCTGCTGCATCAGGCCCGGAAGGTCTTTCATCTGCTCTTCTATCTCTCCGCGCCGGATGTTCATGCTGACGGCCGCCCCCCCGGGCATCCCGGAAGGCACGCCCTCCACAGGTTTGCCGCCGACCAGCATCTTTTCGCGGCGGCTTGCCTTCTCGAGAACGACGGTGCGCCTGTCGATGAAGATGATGCGCCATCCCTTCAATTCACTGCCGATGGGATAGGCTTTCTGCGTACCTTCAAGAGCGATGATGGCCCGGCTCTGGAAACGCCCGGAGGTATCGACGACCGTCCCCAGCAGATCCCCCCCCAGCTTGCTGAGGGGGAGCTTTTCCATTTCGGCGGCGGCCAGCGCGGCCTGCCGGGCTTGTGAGATGGGATTGCCTTCGCTGTCGATCATCCCCGACATGGCGGCGGGAGGATTCACGCGCGCGTGGAGAAGGTTCCGTTTGAGGATGACGTCGATGTCCTGACCGGCGATCTGGCGGGCGCCCTTCGCCCCGGATGCGCCGGACGTGACGACCGGCGCAAACGGTGCGACGGACGGCGCAAAAAAGTGCGCCGCGGTCCTCGCCGTAAAATAGGATACGCCTATACAAAGCGTTATGGCGGCAGCCTTGTGCAGATAGCTGGCTTTCATCATCTAACCGGCAAGCGTGCTCATTTCGAAAATCGGCAGGATAATGGCTATGACGACAAAACCGACTATGCTGCCCAGAACCAGAATCATGATAGGTTCAAGGAGGGCTGTCAACATGTGCAGACGAGCGGCTACCCTACTGTCGCAGTCGTCAGCGATCCAGAGCAGCATATCCTCAAGGCGACCGCTCTTCTCGCCCGCTGTGACCATTTGCCGGGCAATGTGCGGATAGATCAACTCGTTGTCCATGAAGCCGGAAAGCTCGTGTCCTGCCTGCACGCCGTCGATCATGCGCTCGATGGAGTTGCGCAGGATCACGTTGTCGGAGATCGACTTGACGATGACCAGGGATTTGAGCAGCGATACGCCGTTTTTCAGGAGCATACCCAGCGTTCGCGACATGTTGCCCAGCAGGAGCGGCGCATAAATGCCGCTGAAGAGAGGGAAGCGCAGCAGGCCCCGCTGGAGGAAGCGTTTGCCCCGCTCCGTCCGTCCGGCGCGCCAGAAGCCGACCCCGACAAGCAGCGCAAACAGCAGGATCGCCCACCAGGACGAGCGCAAAAAATCGCTCAGTCCCAGCAGGATCTGCGTGGGGACAGGAAGCTCCTTGCCCATGTCGGCAAAGATCTTGGTGACTTGCGGGATGACGAAATACAGAAGAAAGACGATGACCGCCGTCCCCACGATGAGCATGAGGACCGGGTAGGCAAGCGCCGCGCGCACCTTGCGCTGCAGCTCCACCTGACGCTCCAGATGGGAGGCAAGCCGTTCCATGATCAGCTCGAGCGTGCCGGAAGACTCCCCCGCTCGCACCATGGCCACGAAAGTGGATGAAAAGACGCCGGGAAAAGCCGCAAGACCATCGGCCAGTTCATGACCGGAAAGGATCTGCTCACGCAATTCACCGATGATGGCCGTCATGGGGGACTTCCCCCCTTCGCCGCACAGCCCGTACAGGGCTTGATCCAACGGCAGACCGGCGCGCAGCAGCGTAGCCAGCTGCCGCGCCATGCCGGCAACGGCGGCTCGAGGCACGGAACGCCGGAAGGATATGCCGCGCTGCCAAAAAGGGACAGGCTTCCCTGTCGTCGTTGCCGCCTGGGTATCGGTCCTGCTTGCTCTGGCGCTCGCGCCATTGGCTGAAGCAGTGACTTCGATGGGCATCAATTTCTTGTCATGGATCCTGGCGATGGCCTGTGCGCGGGAGGGCGCATCTATCATTCCCTTGCGGATCTTCCCTTCCTGATCCAGCGCCCGATATGTGAAATTGGCCATCGTCTCCGCCCCGTCTTTCGGTCCGATTTTCCTGCCTGCGGCAAGCACTGCTGCACCGGTCATCGCGGATGGTCCGCAATGACCGGTGCAGGTAAACGTTAGATCACTACGTCGCTACTAGTTGCTGGACCCGCCGAAGAAGCGACGGCGCAGGCCGCGCAGGCCCACGAGACCGGCCAGCATACCGAGCAGGATGGTCAGATCGTACGCGGGCTTGGTGCCCACGGTGCAGCCGCCCCAGTCATCATCGCCGCCGTTGCCGGACGCGCCGAGCACGGAGGTATCGTTGTTGGGCTGGGTGCCGCTGCCGCTCACCAGATCGACGGCGGCATTGATCTTGCCGTCCTGATCCGCGTCAGCCAGCGTGAAGTACACGATGTAGGAGCCGTCCATGCTCAGGGTATGGTCAGCGGGCAGAGGCGTCTTGGGAGCCTTCTGGTCCGCGATCCAGAACTTGCCGGCCGTGGCGGTATCGGCGGAACCCACGAACTCGAAGGGAACGGCATTGCTGGTGTCGGTGACATCATACAGCAGGATGTCGCCCACCGTCTTGCCGTTGCCCAGCATGTTCATCTGGAAGAGCACCACATCGCCGGCAGCCGGAGCGTCGGCCGTGATGCTGAAGGCGGCAAGGCGAGCCTGCCCCTTGTCAAGAGCGTGCATCTGATCGGCGGCGTCGCCTTCCACTGCCGTGGCGACGACATTGGTGGGCTGGATGGCGCCGGGCAGATAGCCGGCCTTCACGTCGGACGCAAAGGTGGTCGCGCCGGGCAGCACGCCGTACTTCAGATCGTCGTTGACGATGGTGGAGGCGATGCGGATGTCGGACAGCTTGGTGGGATCAGCGGCGGCGACGGCGATGGGGTCGTCATCCAGGATGACGAAGTCCGCGTACTTGCCGGTGGCGATGGAGCCGATACGGTCGCTGATCTTGTTCTGGTACGCCGGGTTGATGGTCACGGCGTGCAGGGCCTGCAGCACGTTGATGCGCTGATCGTAGACGTAGAATTCACGATTGTCCTGTTCCACACCGTCGATCTTGCGCTGCGGGAAGGTATCCGTGGCGTCCACGTTGTCCTTGGCCTGCGGACCGGTGTAGTAGATGGGCTGTCCGCCGTCGGAAACAAGGGACTTGGCCGACAGGCGCGTCACGGCCGATTCCACGCTCTGTAGGGGTTCGATGGGCGTAATCGTGTTGTCGTTATGGAAGCTGTAGTTCAGACCGAAGGCCGTGGCCCAGCCGGCGGGGCTGATGTTGTAGGCGCGACCGGGGCCGAAGAAGGTATCCCGGTGGCGTTCGCCATAGTAGTAGGTGTGGGTCATGAAGAAGGAGGCAAAGAGGTTCTGGGCGCGCATACGTTCGGCCAGCACGCTCTTTTCCATGCCGTTGACCTGCGAGGCGTCATAATCGCCGGGGGTGCCGTCAACGCTGTTGCCGAAAGCGCCGAACATCTGGTTGGACATCTTCGGATTGACGGTATCGTAGCTGCCGACCAGACGTTCCACGATATCACGTTCAAAGGTCTGCGCGTGGATGGAGGTGTGGCGGGTGTCCTCGATCGTGGGGTACTTGGAAACGGCCAGTTCCAGCGCTTCGATCCAGGCTTCGGCATAGGCGGAACCGTTGGTGTGGGTTTCCGTGCTGTAACCGTGCTTATGCGCCAGTTCGATCAGCCCCTGAAGATCCACGGGAAACACGTTGAACGTGCCCTTAAGGCCGTTGAAGTAGGGGCCAGGCGCCGCAAGGGTATCGTACTTGGTACCCTGCAACGGCAGCGTGCAACGGTCATCGGCCGTGTACTCGCCCCAATCATAGAAGCCGGGGTCCTTCATCCAGGCAGTGTAAGCCTGCGGCGAACCGTCACCGAGGATCTTGAACGCGCCAAGGAACATGCGGTCGGTGCCCAAGTTGGCGGCGGGAACCGTGCTGCCGAACTGGAAGGACGTGACGTCGGCGCCGGTCTTCGGCGAGTTCGAGGCGGGCGCGGTACCGCTGGCAAGGAAATCAGCACCGGACGGACTCTGGGCAGACGGCAGGCTTGTCCACTTCATGGCCGCAAGATTCATCTTGGTCACAGCGCCATACTGTCCGGCGGACATGAACAGGGGGTGAATAGCCACGCGGAGGTTGAGGTTCCCGTTGGCCAGTCCGGTCTGGTAAAGAGAGTCGTTGCCGCCGTAATCGCCCAGGACGGTAGCGCCATCGTCGGCCAGCGTCACGCCCTTGGACAGGAACACTTCAGAGGCGCGGGCCAGGCCGAGCTGCTTGTCCTGCGCGGGAGCCGGCGTGGGGACCGCGCCCATGGCGACGGTTTCAAACAGAACGCCGGTGACCTTCCCGTTCTTCACTTCGACGCCGGTAGTGGTATTGGCCTTGTCTGTAGGCGTTCCGGTGGAATCCGAGATCATGCCGCCTTCCTGCAGCAGGGCATAGCTGGCCACTGCCACATGACCGGAGATATGGGAAAGGCGCACGCGCTGACCGGGGCAGACCTGTTCGATATCGGTCGCCGTGGGATGACGCATTTCTTCGATGAGGGTGTCGTCGTAGCCCACGCCGATGATGCCGGCGGGATCCCTATTGGGATTTTCGCACGCAGCCTTGAGCGCGGTCTGATAGTCCTTGATGCTCGTCATGGTGCCGAGCGGCGGGCTGCCGAGGTCAATCTGGTACAGGTCACGCGCGCCCTGACCGGGGAAGTGGCCGTGACCGTCCACAAAGCCGGGCAGCATGGTCTTGCCCTTGAGGTCGACCTTGTTGATCGTGTCATCGAGATTGATCCCCGACTGAGGCCCGGCGTAGGTGATCTTGCCGTCCTTGACGCCGACGGCTTCAACAGTGATGGCCTGGGAGGGATCCAGAGCCTTCATGTTCTTGCCGTCCTGCGTGTCCTCGGTCATGGTGTAGATCTTGCCGCCATAGTACACGGTGTCGTACGTCGCCGCACCCGCGTACCCAGTCCCAAGCAGGCCCAGCAAGGCAGCGCTTGCCAGAGTCAATGTCGTAACGCGCTTGGCAGACTTCATCATGAATCCTCCTTAACGTGTTGGAAACAACTCACTTCCTCAAACATAAGGCCTGTATATGCATAACCTTGCGGTTTTGCCTGCATATATTTCAGCGGAACATCCCGACGACCTCGTCAAGCTGCCGAACGCCCTCCTCTCTTTCCTCCGGCATCGCGGAAAAATGCGTGCGATACAGACAGGAAGGCGGCTCGTCAGTATGCTCCATGAGTAACCATTTTCCGTTCCACAGTGGAAGCATCACAGCGAGCTTTTCCTGAACCGTAGCTTAAACACATTATGATAGCAATATGTCTTTTGCGGAAAAAATCACATTTTGTCTCTTTTTGGGGATAATCGCATCACTTCATTGAAATTTTGACGAGTCCTGTCTTTTTTTAGATAAATAGATTGTGTTTTTTCGTTTGACGGTCAAAATATAGTTTTATACATACAAATCGTGATGCCGCCGACGACGAGCTTGTTCCGTATTTTCACAATCTCGACATGTGTCGGATAAGTCCATGAGTTTCCACTTGTTTTCATAATCAATTGAAAATATTTCATAAAATATCACATGGACACTCCGCCTGATCTGCCGGACATGCGCGCTTTGATTTGGGGGTGCGGTGAGGGATCTGCGGTTTGCGGGGGCGGCGCCTTTCGGAGGCGGATATACAGCGAGGAAAAAACGGTCACCGGCAGCTTGGTGAGCCTGGTCCCAGAGCATTTTCAGTTTGAAACGCTTCGCGTTCCAAACCATACGGCCTGTCGTTTCGCGGAAAAAACGCGGTTTTTCC
>NZ_CALVHE010000038.1 GCF_944327235.1 uncultured Desulfovibrio sp. | reverse complement strand
AGTAGACATGGTAACCTCCGTCTCCATACCTACTCTTTTTTGAAGCGTATGGAAATAATGAGTCCTGACCCTAGGGACTATTAACACAAATTTTGCAAAATAATTTCAGTAGATAAGTCAAACAGACTGTATCACACCGCCTGCTTCTGGGACGAGAGTGCCTCGTGTCTTTGCCTCTTCCCCCGGTAAAAGCGCGCTGGGGAAGGGATGGGGGGCTTGGGGGGAAGGGAGCGACCGAAAGGCGGCCCGCAGGGCCGTGCCTGCTAGGCGACAAAGGAGCCTTACGGGCATCGACAGTAGAGCAACCCGCTCCCGCGCTGGCGCTGGCGGAGGGGTTTCCCTTCCCCCCAAACAGACAACGAATAGTGTTGACAGGCCCTAGCATGAGTCCGCGCTCTGGAAGGGACTGTTACTGCCTGTACGGGATCTGCTGCCCGGCTTTCTCTTCTCTTTTACCGCTTTTACAGCCATTCTCGTACTTGCGGCCTGCGGCAGGACAGCGTATGCTTGAAAAATATGGAGCATCACGGGATGCATGGTGCGTTCCCGCTGCCCAAAAGCATCACTCCGGGGCTACTTCCCGATCCTGGCTGCAGACAATATCTTTTGGAGAGACGTGTATGCTGAAAAAACTTTTTTGTATGGCTCTTGCTGCGTTCATGCTGCTGAGCGTAAGCGCCCGCACGGCATCGGCCGCTGAACTTGTGGAAGTTCCGACTGCCTGGCTGGATGAGCACGAAACGTTCCTCATGTGGTATGCTGTGGAAAAAGGCTGGGACGTTGAGGCCGGACTGAAGATCAAGATGCAGCTTTTCAGCTCCGGCGCGGATATCCTCAATGCCCTCCCTTCGGGCAAATGGGTGTATGCCGGTATGGGCGCCGTTCCGGCCATGCTGGGCAACCTGCGCTACGGCACGTCCATCATTGCCCTCGGCAACGACGAGTCCCGTTGCAATGTGGTGCTTGTGCGGCCTGACAGCCCCATAGCCAAGGTCAAAGGCTGGAACAAGGAGCATCCCAATGTGCTGGGCAGCCCGGAGACCGTACGCGGCAAGACTTTTCTGGTCACGACGGTATCGTCGGCCCACTATGCGCTCAGCGCCTGGTTGGAGACCCTTGGCCTGACCGACAGTGATATCGCCATCAAGAATATGGATCAGGCGCAGGCTCTTGCCGCCTTTGAGAACAACATCGGGGACGGCGTGGGCCTCTGGGCCCCGCACATGTTCGTCGCCATGGACAAGGGGGCTGTTCCCGCTGCGGACATGAAGATGCTCGGCAAGGGCAATCCCATCGTCCTGGTGGCTGACACGCGCTACGCCGAAAAGCATCCTGACGTGACGGCCCGCTTTTTGAGCGTCTATCTGCGTTCCGTCAAGATGTTCAAGGAAACCTCGCCCGAAATGCTCGTCAGCGAATACCAGCGCTTCCACCGTGAATTTGTGGGAAAGGATTATGACGCCACGCTGGCGCTCAAGGACTTGCAGTATCATCCTGTCTTCGATTTGCAGCAGCAGCTCGACCTCTTTGACGACAGCAAGGGGTCCAGTCAGGTCCAGAAGTGGCAGGCCGACATAGCCGCCTATTTCAGCAGCATCGGACGCATCACGGCCGATGAAGCCAAAAAGGTCGCTGACGGGAAGTACGCTACCAATGTCTATCTCAAGCAGATAAAGTAACGACTCGGTTCATGCGCGTTCTCAAGGGCCTTGCCGTACTGCGGCAAGGTCCTTTTGCTTTTTTCGTTTCTGACGGATAGGCAAGCACTTGCAACGCGCATCGCTTCGGGGCAGATTGCTTCTGCCCTGCGGGCTTGCCCGCCTGTACCCTTTACCCGGAATATCTCCATGTCGTTCCTTGCTGCTGCCTCCGTTGTCCCTCCTCGCCGCTATTACCGTGCCGCGCTCATGGCCTTCTTTTTTGTCATGGGACTGGTCTTTGCTTCCTGGGCCATCCGCATCCCCGACATCAAAGCTCGGCTCGCGCTGGACGATGCCGCCCTCGGCAGCATCTTGCTGGCGCTCCCTCTGGGCGAGATGCTGGCCATCGCGCCGACCGCCTGGCTGCTCAGTCGCGTCGGCAGCAGACGAGGCATCGACTGCGCCTTGCTGCTCATGCCCGTCTGCCTTGTGCTGCTCGCGCTTGCACCCTCGCCTGTCCTGCTCTTTATCGGGTTGCTTTGCTTCGGCTTTGCCAACAACATGCTCAATATAGCGCTCAACACGCAGGCTGTGGATGTGGAGCTTCTCTACAGCCGCAGCATCATGGCGACTTTTCACGGTATGTGGAGTCTTGGCGGGCTTGTGGGAGGTCTGGTAGGCGCCTTCATCGCGCCTCGCGGGATCACCCCTCTCCCTCACTTCTGCGCTGTCTTTTGTCTGGTGCTGTTCACGCTTGTCAGCTTGCGGCGCTGGACGCTGCCTCGAGCTGTGCGCATCATTGGACGGCAGACATCCGGCAAAGTCGCCGGAGGCTTCCGCATGGACGCTTATCTGATGGTCCTGGGCTTCATTGCTCTGGGCAGTATGGCGACCGAGGGCGCCATGTATGATTGGAGCTCGGTCTATTTTGCGGATGTCGTCCAGCCCGGAGAATCTCTTGTCCGCGTGGGCTATGTGGTCTGCATGGGCTGCATGGTGCTGGGCCGCCTTACCGCTGACGGGCTGGTGAACCGCTTCGGTGTCGCGCTGGTCTTGCGGTTGAGCGGTCTCTTTATCGCGGCGGGGCTGAGCCTGGCGGTAGCCTTTCCCCTCCTTGTGCCCGCAACGCTGGGCCTGGGGCTCGTGGGCTACGGCATGGCCTCTGTCGTGCCTCTGTGCTACAGCCTGGCTGGCAAGTCCACTCGCGTGCCCGCCCGAGTGGGCATCTCTCTTGTGTCCAGCATAAGCTTCCTGGGCTTTTTGGGGTGTCCGCCCCTCATTGGATTCCTTTCTCATGCGGCCGGGAGTCTGCGCTGGGCTTTCTGCCCCATCATAGCCCTGGGCCTGTCCATCGCTCTGCTGGTCCCAGTGCTGCGTCGCCTGCGGGCCTGAAACGGCGGTTAAGCGGCAGCTTTTCGGAGGGGGGAACGCCGCGCCTCGTGCGGACAGGGGTTCCTTCCCTCTCGAACTTCCTCCCACTCGTCCTCCTCGCGCTTTCCCCGTAGGACTCTCCGGGGCACACCCTGCCTTTCTTTTTTCCGATTTTTGCCTTCCGAGTCGCAGTTTAACGCGGTTAAACGAAAATTTATTTTCTGACATCCTGAGGTGTTAAGCACATTTTATTAATAATAGTAATTATTACTATTTACATTTTCCCAGAACTTTGCCATGTTGACCTCAGGAACGGCGCAAAAGGCCGTTAGTTCGCTTCCCCTTCAACGATCAACCCGCAAGGAGAGCACATCATGGCAGACAACAAGGATCTTCTCACCACCAACGCCGGCGCGCCCGTCCCCAACAACAACCATGCCCTTACCGCCGGACCGCGCGGGCCCCTGCTCATGCAGGATGTCTGGTTCCAGGAAAAGCTTGCCCACTTCGACCGGGAAGTCATCCCGGAACGGCGTATGCACGCCAAGGGCTCCGGAGCTTACGGCACGTTCACGGTCACGCACGACGTTACGGCCTATACACGCGCTTCGCTCTTTGCCGAGATCGGCAAGAAAACGGACGTCTTTGTCCGCTTCTCCACGGTGGCGGGCGAGCGCGGCGCGGCGGACGCCGAGCGTGACATCCGCGGCTTTGCCGTCAAATTCTATACGGATCAGGGCAACTGGGACATGGTGGGCAACAATACGCCCGTGTTCTTCCTGCGGGACCCGCTGAAGTTCCCGGATCTGAACCATGTGGTGAAGCGCAATCCGCGCACCAACATGCACAGCGCCAAGGACAACTGGGACTTCTGGACGCTCCTGCCCGAAGCCCTGCACCAGATCACCGTGGTCATGAGCGATCGCGGCATCCCGGCCACCTACCGGCACATGCACGGTTTCGGCAGCCATACGTACAGCCTGATCAATGCGGAAAACAAGCGCTTCTGGGTCAAGTTCCACTTCAAGAGCCAGCAGGGCATCAAGAACCTGACCGATGCCGAGGCGCAGGAACTCATCGGACGCGACCGCGACAGTCACCAGCGCGACCTTTATGAACACATCGAAAAGGGCGACTATCCCCGCTGGACACTCTATTTCCAGGTCATGCCCGAAGAGGACGCCGAAAAGCTGCCCTACCATCCCTTTGATCTGACCAAGGTCTGGTATCACTCCGACTATCCGCTCATCGAGGTGGGCGTGCTGGAACTGAACCGCAACCCGGAAAACTACTTTGCCGAAGTGGAGCAGGCCGCCTTCAATCCCGCCAACCTCGTCCCCGGTATCGGCGTGTCGCCCGACAAGATGCTGCAGGGCCGTCTGTTCTCCTACGGGGATGCCCAGCGCTACCGCCTCGGCGTCAACCATCACCTGATCCCGGTCAACAGGCCGCGCTGCCCCTTCCACAGCTTCCACCGCGACGGACAGATGCGCGTGGACGGCAACCACGGCAGCTATACGAGCTATGAGCCCAACAGCGAAGGCGCCTGGAAGGAGCAGCCGGACTTTACGGAACCGCCTCTGAAGATCAGCGGCGACGCGGCCCGCTGGGACTATCCCTGCGATGATGCCGACTACTTCGAGCAGCCCGGCCGCCTCTTCCGCCTCATGACGCCCGAACAGCAGGAAGCTCTGTTCGGCAACACGGCCCGCGCCCTTGGCGATGCCCCCAAGGAGATCAAGCTGCGTCACATCCGCAACTGCGCCAAGGCGGATCCGGCCTACGGCGCGGGCGTGGCGCGAGCCTGCGGTATCTCCGAAAGCGAGATTTAACAACAACCTCCCGGCGGCCCGGCTAGCCTGCGGCCGCCGCTCTCCCCCCTCTCAAAAGCAGGGGCTGCCTTGGCAACACGGCAGCCCCTGTATCCTTATCCAGCATCCGACGCGCTATTTCCAGCGAGCAATGAAGTCCGCGGCGCGTCCTCCCTCGTCCAGATGTCGCAGCAAGGCGCTGCCGAACACCGCCGCATCAGGTCGGGCATCCGGCGGCAAGTCCTCTATCTGGGCCGGTTCGGAAAGACCGAAGCCCAGCGCCAGCGGCAGGGAGAATACCGAACGCGCCCGCCGCATGGTGGCCGCCACCTGCGGCACCAGCAAGGACCGCTGGCCCGTGGTCCCCATCGTCGAGACCACATAGACGTATCCCTGACTGACCGAGGCATACAGGCGCATACGCGCCTCATCCGTATTGGGCCCCACCAGCGCAATGAGGGCTATCCCCTGCGCGGCCAGCAAGGCGCGCAGTTCTGCCGCCTCCTCATAGGGCAGATCCGGCACGATGACGCCGTGGACGCCCGCACGGGCCGCATCCACAGCGAACTTTTCCAGCCCGTACTGCATGATGGGATTATAGTAGCCCATGAGCACCATGCCGCAATGGAAGAAATCCTTGCGTTCCTCCAATTCCCCCAGCAGACGGGACAAGCTCATGCCGTCACTGAGCACGCGGCGGGAAGCTTCCTCCACCACGGGACCGTCAGCCACCGGGTCGGAAAACGGTATGCCGATCTCGATGATGTCCGCGCCTCCCTCATCCAGTTCGCGCACGGCGGGCCAGAAGCTGCCCTCATCAGGAAAACCGGCGGTCACGAAAGGAATAAGGGCCGTTCGTCCGGCTTCGCGCGCAGCGCGGATCTTCTCTTCCAGAATATGCATGACTCCAATCCCTCCTTCAGCAGAATTCGCCCACGGCCTGCAAGCCAAGCGCCTTGCGCACGATGCCCAGATCCTTGTCGCCTCGCCCGGACAGGTTGACCACCACCTTGCTGCCCGGCGCGAACTCCTCGGCATGGTCCAGCGCCCAGGCCAGCGCGTGCGAGGATTCCAGCGCGGGCAGGATGCCCTCGGCCCGGCAGAGTCGTTCAAAGGCCGCCAGCGCGCGCTGATCGCGCACCATCACATAGCGCACCCGGCCGCTCTTGTGCAGATAGGCGTGCTCCGGCCCGACGCCGGGATAATCCAGCCCGGCGGAAATGGACTGGGACGGTTCGATCTGCCCGTCGCCATTCTGGAGCAGCATGGTCAGGCTGCCGTGCAGCACGCCCGGAACGCCAAGGCTGAGCGGCGCGGAATTGAAGCAGCCCGGTTCGCCCGATCCTGCGGCCTCCACGCCGATGAGCTTCACGCCCGGCTCGTCGAGGAAAGGATGGAACATGCCGATGGCGTTGGAGCCGCCGCCCACGCAGGCCACCACGGCATCCGGCAGCTTGCCCGCCCTTTCCCGCATCTGCTCGCGCGTCTCCTGCCCGATGACCTGCTGGAACATCCGCACCAGAGTGGGGAAGGGATGCGGCCCGGCCGCCGTGCCGAAACAGTAATGCGTGGTCTGCTGCTGGGCGATCCAGGCCCGCAGCGCCTCATTGATGGCGTCCTTGAGGGTGCGCGTGCCGCTTTCCACCGGGATGACCGTAGCGCCGAGCAAACGCATACGCATGACGTTGGGGGCCTGCCGTTCCACATCTTCCGCCCCCATATACACCGTGCAGCGCATCCCCAGTCGGGCCGCCGCCACGGCCGTGGCCACCCCATGCTGTCCGGCCCCGGTCTCGGCCACCAGCGCCGTCTTGCCCATATACCTGGCCAGCAGCGCCTGCCCCAGCGTATTGTTGATCTTGTGCGCCCCGGAGTGCAGCAGGTCCTCCCGCTTGAGCCAAAGCTCGATACCCAGTTCCTCGGAAAGTCGGGGACAGAAGGTCAACGGCGTGGGACGCCCCGCGAAATTGCGCAACAAGTCCTGCAGTTCCGTCTGAAAACGCTCCGTAGGCAAGATGGACTGCATGGCCTCTTCCACTTCCAACAGCGGCGGCATGAGCAGCTCCGGCACAAAGCAGCCGCCAAATTCGCCGAAATAGCCCTTTTTCATTCTTCCTCCCGCAACGGCTCCGCCGTCGCCTGACGTACAGCCTGCACGACCGCCGCCATCTTTTCCCGATTTTTCACGCCCGGCGCGTCCTCCACACCGGAATTGACATCCACTCCGTCCGGTCCGCACTGCCGCAGGGCCGCCGCCACATTGTCCGGCCCAAGCCCCCCGGCCAGCCACCACGGCCTCGGCCAGCGCAGATCCTCCAGCGACCGCCAGTCCAGCACGCGACCGCTGCCGCCGCCCCCCTTGCCCGCATCCACCAGAAAGGCCGAACAATACGGGGCCTCCCGATCCAGTTCTCTCTGCAAAGCCGTCCTGTCCGCATACCGCTGCGGCCAGATGACCCGCCACAGACGCTCCGCCCCCAGCCTGCGTGCACAGGCCGCCGTGTCCTGCCGTCCGTGGAGCTGGGCCACATCCAGACGCGCCGCAGCCATGATGCGGGCTATCTCCTCTTCTTTCTGTTCCACAAAAACGCCCACCCGCGCAAGTCCCGGAGCAGACAGCGCCACCGCCTGCTCCGGCACGCAGCCGCGCGGACTCGCCGCATGAAAGACGAACCCCACCATGTCCGCCCCCAGACCGGCCGCCGCCGCTATATCCTCCTGACGCCGCATTCCACAAAACTTGATGCGCATAAGTCTTTTTTCTCCTTGGTGACGGGAGAGGCGGGGATCTGCGGGGGAGGGTGACCTTTGGAAAGGTCCCCCTCCCCCGCGCCCCCTCCCCCCGAAACTTTTATTCTGGTCAACTTCCCGCCGCCGTGTCCCGCAAGCCGCCCCCAGACTGTCTCGTCCCCCGGCGCTATGAAAAAAGTCCCATTTGCCGAAAAGCCGCTTTCCGTATGCCAGCAGCAAGATCGGCCCGCACCCGCAACATCATCTCCTCCATGCCGCCGGGAGACGGAACAGATACACGACCACCTGCGGGAAACGACGCCCTTACATCCTCCCGGTAAAGCGCGTTTGGGGGGATGGGGGGAGTTTGAGGGGGGAAGGGCCCCTTTGGGCGTGAGCAAAGGGGCCCTTCCCCCCTCAAAAGACATCCCCCGCATCACCTCCCGTCCAGCAGGCTGCGCAGGGCCGCACCGGGCTGGCCGTCCTTCATGAGGGCGGTGCCCACAAGGGCGGCGTCATAACCGGCCTCGGCGGCGGCTCGGAGCTGTTCCGGGTTTTCCATGCCGCTGGCGGCTATCCAGCATTCGCCGTTTTGCGGGGGGAAGCGTCGGGCGATGTCGAGACAGGCGGCGCGGTCCACGCGCAGGGTCGCCAGATCGCGGGCATTGACCTGGATGATGCGGGCGCCGCTTGCGCGGGCCAGGGCCAACTCGTCCGCATCGAATACTTCGACTACGGCCTGTATGCCGTGGGCCTCGGCCTGCTCGCGCAGTTGACGCAGCAGGGCCGCGTCAGGCGTCAGCCCCACGATGAGCAGCAGGGCCGCCGCCGGAGTGGCGGCCGTGGCCGTTATCTGGAGCGGATCGAAGAGGAAGTCCTTGCGCAGCAGGGGCACCGAGCAACCGTCGGCGTGCAGGGCGGCGCGGGCTTCGGCAAGATAGTCCAGCCGTCCCTGGAAGAAGCGCTCTTCCGTGAGGACGGAGATGGCTCCGGCCCCGGCCTGCGCGTACTGCCGGGCGACCTCGGCGGCCGTCAGATCGCGACAGATGACGCCGCGGGACGGGGAGGCCCGCTTGTATTCAGCGATGACGGACAGCGGAGCCTGACCGGAGGGACGGCGCAGGGCCGCGAGAAAGTCGCCGCGCGGTCCGGAGAAAGGCACGGGCAAGCGCCCTTCCCGCTCCTGACGGCGCAAGGCCGCCACTTCGCCCGCCTTGGCCCAGAGGAAACGCTCAAGCCGCATGGAGCACCCTCCTTCCCAGACCGGATTCCACGGCCTCGCGGGCGTGGGCCATGCAGAGGGCCAGCGTGGGCGCGTCTTCCAGCAGATAGAGGGCCAGCCCCACATTGAGCGTCACCATGTCGCGCATGGCGCGGCTGCCGCCTCCGGCCAGCAGGTCGCGCAGCACGGCCACGGCCTCGTCCTTGCTGCTGACGGCAAGGTCTTGCGGGGTGCAGGGGGGGATGCCGAAGTCAGCGGGATCAAGGGGCAGGGGCGAGATTTTTCCTTGTTGCAGGAGAAGCACGTCCGCCGGGCCGATGGGCGTCAACTCGTCGTAGCCGCCCGCGCCGCAGACCACGGCCGCGCGTTCCAGCGGCGACTGGGCCAGGGTCTCGGCCACGAGACGCAGCAACTCGGGACGGGCCACGCCCATGAGCAGATGGCTGGGGCGGGCGGGATTGATCATGGGGCCGAGGAGATTTAAGAGCGTACGTACGCCCAGCTCCTTGCGCAGCGGGCCGATATTCTTGAAAGCCGGGTGGAAGTGCGGCGCATAGAGGAAGGCGAAATTGCGTTCCCGCACCCTGTCGGCCACGGCGGCGGCATCGGTATTGAGATCCATACCCAGCGCCTCCACCGCATCGGCGCTGCCGCAGGTGGAGGACACCGCCCGGTTGCCGTGCTTGACCACCTTGTGCCCCATACCGGCCAGCACCAGTGAGGTGGCGGTGGAGCAATTGAACGAATGGCGACCGTCGCCGCCGGTGCCCACCACGTCTATGGCGCTCCCCACGCCGTCCACCCGCACGGCGCGGGCCAGCGCGGCGCGGGTGGCGTGGGCCAGTTCCAGCGCGCTTTCCCCCTTCATGCGCAGGGCCAGCAGGAAGGCCCCGGCCTGCGCGGCGGTGAGCTTGCCGTCCATGAGCGCCGCAAAGGCGGCGGCCGCCATGTCCGGGGTGAGGTCTTCGCGTCGGGCCAGACGTTCGAGGATGCGATCCATATGCAAATCGTTCACCTCGGCGGGCAGGACGGCCTGCGGGAAGTTGCCCAGCAGGCGCAGCCCTTCCGGCGTCAGGATGGATTCGGGATGGAACTGCACGCCCACCCACGGCCGGTCATCGTAGCGCAGGGCCATGACTTCGCCTTCCGGAGCGCGGGCCGTCACAGTGAAGGGGATGGAGACGGGGCCGTCGTCCCGCACCACCAGCGAATGGTAACGCGCCACCCGCAGGGGATTGGGCAGACCGTCAAAGAGCCCACTGCCGTCGTGCACGATCTCGGACTGTTTGCCGTGCATGATGCAGGGACCGACCTCCACCCGCGCCCCGGCGTGCAGACCGAGCAGCTGATGCCCGAGGCAGACGCCGAGCACCGGGATGTGGGGAGGCAGCAGCTCCAGGAATCGCGGACAGAGCCCGGCATTTTCCGGCCGTCCCGGGCCGGGCGAGATGCAGACCTGCCGCAGGTCGGGGTCGCGGGCCAGATCGAGGATGCGCGGGTCGTCATTGGTCAGCACCAGCGGCTCCTGCCCCAGCGCGTAAAAGGCCTGTACCAGATTGTAGGTGAAGGAATCGTAATTATCTATGAGCAGAAACATGGCATTCTTCCTCGTTGCGCAGGGCAAGGCGCATGATGGCCGACTTGTTGCAGACTTCTTTCCATTCCAGTTCCGGGTCCGAATCGTGGACGATGCCGCCCCCGGCCTGCCAGCACAATTCTCCATCTCTGAGCCACATGCTGCGGATGGTGATGCCGGTATCCAGATGCACGGCGTCCTTGTCCAGCCCCAGCCAGCCGACGCAGCCCGCGTAGGGGCCGCGGCCCCGGCCTTCCATCTCCCGGATGATCTGCATGGCCCGCACCTTGGGCGCGCCGCTCACCGTGCCCGCCGGGAAGGTGGCCGCCAGCACGTCCAGCGCGTCCTTGCCCTCGTCCAGCTGGGCCGTGACACGGCTGGTCAGGTGCATGACGTGGGAGAAGCGTTCCACCTCCATGCAGCGCTCCAGGGTGACGCTGCCGGGTCGGGCCACGCGCCCCAGATCGTTGCGGCCCAGGTCCACCAGCATGACGTGTTCGGCGCGCTCCTTGGGATCGTCCCGCAGTTCCCGCGCCAGCCGAGCATCTTCCGCATCGTCGCGGCCGCGCCGCCGCGTCCCGGCAATGGGCGAGAGCTGCAACTTGCCGCGCGTGCAACGCACCATGACTTCCGGAGAGGAACCGAAAAGCGTCATTTCCCCGATCTTCATATAGAACATGTAAGGCGAGGCGTTGTAACGGCGCATACGCCGGTAGAGCGTGAAGGCGTCCCCGGCAAACGGCGTGGAGAAGCGCACCGACGGCACCACCTGTATGGCCTCGCCCGCGTGCAGCATGGCGCGGATACGCTCCACCACGGCCTTGTAGCCCGCTTCATCCGGACTGGCGGTCACTTCGCCCACATCCGGCAACGCCGTTTCGGCCACCTGTCTGCCGCTCTGGACCTCCCGATGCTCGCCAAGGCTGATCTGGCAAAGACGGTTGTAAAGATGGTCGAAGAGCAGCACCGTGCCCGGCAGCGCCAGCACGGCCTCGGCCTCGGCTTCCGGCATGACTCCGGCCAGCGTGGGATGGAACAGCCGGGCCATGCCGAAGCCCAGCCAGCCGTACAGCGCCCGCGTGATGGGCGGCACATCCATGCCCTCCGGGGCCGTTATCCGCAGTTGACGCATGAGGGCACGCAGCCCTTCCACCCAGGCTTGTCCGTCATGGGCGGCCAGCGGGGCAAGGCGCTCGTCCCGGATGTCCACGGACAGACGGCCCTCCCGGCAGGTCAGCACAAGGGCCATGTCGCAGGCCAGCACGCTGTAGCGCCCCCAGCGACCGTCCACCTCGGCGCTTTCCAGCAGGATGCCGTCTCCCTTGCCCGCCATGCCCAGAAAAAGGCTGATGGGCGTGTCCATATCCGCCGGGAGCCAGCGCGCCTGCTGCCGCAGGAGGCATGACGGCTGCGCCGCCGGTTCCGCTGCTTTTTCCGCGCATGGAGTGCTGATGGGTTCGTGCATGTTCTGTCCTCTCGATTCCGGGATTCGGCGCGGCGGGTCTCCTTCGGAGAAACGGCCGGGCCATGAAACAAAAAAAGACGCCGTCCGGGGGACGGCGTCTGGTATCGGCCAATGGCAAAACAGATAACGCTATGCGGCGGGCAAGGCCCGCACGTCCCCCCTGCATACGTCAGAACGCCACCACCACGCGGCAAAGCTGAACTGAGTGCGGAAGGAAAGGGACATAATTTTTACCTGTTGTTGTAATTTTTGGGAAGGATAGGCTGACCGTCCGGCATTGTCAAGCATGAGCCGGAGGCGACACGGCGTTTTTTTGCCGTCGAGCAGTGATTGTCCGGCATACGGATGGTGGACGGAACACCCCGCCGGGGGAGATCCTGGACAACGTGCGCATTATCCGCGCGGGCGTTGCCGCGTCAGATAGGCGCTCCCCCAGGACTGCATGGCTTCCAGCACGGGGCGAAGGCTCCTGCCGAAATCGGTAAGGGCGTATTCCACCTTGGGGGGCACAACGGGGTAGACCGTACGGCAGATCAGGCCGTCGGCCTCCAGTTCGCGCAGTTGCTGGGTGAGCATCTTGGGCGTGGCGCAGGGGACCGCCCGCCGCAGCCCGGAAAAACGGAGCTCGCCGTCCATGAGGCTCCAGAGAATCAATCCCTTGTACTTGCCGCCGATGAGCTGGAGCGTGGCCGCTACGGGACAATGCGTTTCCAGCGCCGGGACCGCTGTCCGTCCTTGTCCTTCAGAGAGAGCTGCCGGTTTTTGCACCGTGGTATCCTCCGGGGTACTTGCTATGGAAAAAGTGCGTTCTTGTCCCCTGCTCCGCCCATGCTATCATGGAAGAAACGGCATCCGCCACCCCCACCTTGCGGGCTGACGACAGCCCCTTTCATCCGGTACATGCGCGGATGCCGCAACATCCCTTCAGCAGAGGTACGTCATGCAGTTTCAGCAGATTCGCGGTGCAACGAGCATCGTTACCTACGGCGGGCAACGCTTTCTTGTCGATCCCTTTTTCGCCCCGCGCGGCTCCTGTCCGCCCGTCCCTTCTCCCTACAACGCTCTGGCCAATCCGCTGGTGGAGCTGCCGCTCCCCGTGGAAGCCATCATTGCCGTGGATGCGGTCATCGTCACGCACATGCACCATTTCGATCATTTCGACGCCCACGCGGCGCAGGCCCTGCCCAAGGCGATGCCTGTCTTCGTGCAGTCCGAGAAGGAGGCCGGAGACATGCGGGCGCTGGGCTTTTGCAACGTCACGCCGCTTGCCGCGGAAGGCGTCCGCTTCGGAGCCGTCGAGCTGTACAGGACGGAGGCCCTGCATGGTGACGGCGTGACCGCCGCCTATTATTACCGAAAATTTGCTCTGCCCGCCGAGGCTTGTGGTTTCGTCCTGCACGCGCCGGGCGAGAAAGTCTTTTATGCCGCTGGCGATACGCTCTGGTTCGACGGCGTACAGCGGGCCATCGAGGCCCACAGACCGCAGGTCATCGCGCTCAATGCGGCCAATGCCCAGATGTACGACGGTACGCCCATCCTCATGGGCGTTGACGGCGTGCGGGAAGTGGCGCTGGCCGCCCCAGAGGCCACGCTCATCGCCACCCACATGGACGCGGTCAATCATGCCCGCCTCAACCGTGCGGACCTGCGAGCCTTTGCCGAAGCCGAGGAGCTGGGGCAACGCCTCCTGATCCCGGTGGACGGGGAGATCCTTTGCCTGTGACAAAACGGGCCGATACCTTCGCGGCATCGGCCCGTCATCATATGCGGGAGGACGGGACGCGCCCTCCCCGACGGCGTGCGGCGGCTCTCGCCGCCCTCGCCTACTTGCCGAAAAGGATCTCCTGATAGCTGGGCAGATCCCAGAGGTCGTCGGCCACGCGGGTCTCCAGCAGGTCGGCATAGCGGCGCACCTCGTCCATGAGGGGCAGCACTTCCTCACAGTAGAGACGGGCGCGGGTCAGCAGATCGCTCTGCCCGTCCACGCCGCCCAGCGCGGTCTCCAGCCGCACCACGGCATCCTGCATACCCCGGAGCTGTTCGGTCACGTCGCGCAGCATGTCCACGCGGATGTCCATGCCCACGGCCTTCATGCGGGCGGCCGTCTCGGCCAGTTCGCCCTGATAGCGCATACCCGCCGGGAAGATGATGGTGCGGGCCATGCGGATGACGAGGGTGGCCTCGGTCCGCAGGGTCTTGCAATACTGTTCCAGATAGATGTCGTGCCGGGCCTTGAGCTCGGCGCGGTTCAGGATACCGTTGCTCTCGTAGAGGGCCACCACTTCCGGCCGGATGAGTTCCGGCAGGGCTTCGGGCGTGTTGCGCAGATTGGGCAGGCCGCGCCGCACGGCCTCCTTGTGCCAGATCTCCGAGTAGCCGTCGCCGTTGAAGATGATGGCGCTGTGCTCCTCGATGACGTGCTCCACATAGGCCTGGATGGCGGCGTTGAGGTCCTTGCCGCCGCTGATCTCCTTTTCCAGATAATCGGCCGCGTCATTGAGGGAGTCGCTCATCATGGCGTTGAGGGCCGTGATGGAACCGGCGGCGGACTGGCTGGAACCCAGCGCGCGGAACTCGAAGCGGTTGCCCGTGAAGGCCACCGGGCTCGTGCGGTTGCGGTCACCGGGATCGGTCGGCAGGGGCGGCAGGGTATCCACGCCCACGTTCATCATGCGGGCGGGCTTGCCGTTGGCGGCGTTCTCCACCCGTCCGGCGCGGAAGGCCTCAAAGACTTCCGTCAGCTGATCGCCCAGGAAGATGGACATGATGGCCGGCGGGGCCTCGTGCGCGCCGAGGCGATGGTCGTTGCTGGCGCTGGCCACCGTGGCCCGCAGCAGGCCGCCGTACTTGTGGACGGCGCGGATCATGGCCGAGCAGAACACAAGGAACTTGGCATTGGCGTGCGGGGTCGCGCCGGGATCGAAAAGACTGCCCAGCTCGCGGTTGCCGATGGAGTAGTTCACATGCTTGCCCGACCCGTTGACCCCGTGGAAAGGCTTTTCATGCAGCAGGCACTTGAGGCCGTAGCGTTTGGCCACGTTGCGCAGGGTGGACATGATGATGTGGTTGTGGTCCACCGCCAGATTGCTGACCTCATAGAGCGGGGCGATCTCGTACTGGCTGGGCGCGGCCTCGTTGTGCCGGGTGCGCACGGGCACGCCGAGCTTGTAGAGCTCGTACTCCACTTCCATCATATAGGAGAGCACGCGCTGCGGGATGACGCCGAAATACTGGTCGCTGAACTCCTGCCCCTTGGCCGGGCGCGCGCCGAAGAGCGAACGCCCCGCCACCTGCAGGTCGGGACGGGCAAAGTTGTAATTGTGGTCGATGCAGAAATATTCCTGCTCCAGCCCGGCAAAGGAGACGATGGGCAGTTCCGGCTCGATGCCGAAGATCTTGAGCACGCGCCGGGCCGCGCGGTTGAGCGCCTGACCGGAGCGCAGCAGCGGGGTCTTCTTGTCCAGCGCCACCCCCGTCCACGAGAGGAACATGGTCGGGATGCAGAGGAAGGTCCCGTTGGGGTTCTCCATGATGTAGGCGGGGCTCGTCACGTCCCAGGCGGTATAGCCGCGCGCCTCGAAGGTGGAGCGCAGGCCGCCGGACGGGAAGGAAGAGGCGTCCGGCTCGCCGCGAATGAGCATATTGCCGGAAAATTCGGCAATGACGCCGCCGTAGCCGTCAGGCATGAGGAAGCTGTCGTGCTTTTCCGCCGTCTGGCCGGTAAGGGGATAGAAGATGTGGGCGAAGTGCGTGGCGCCCTTCTCGATGGCCCAGTCCTTCATGACCGCGGCCACGGTGTCGGCGATGGAGGGGTCCATGCGCTCACCGAGGGTGATGGCCTTGTGCAGGGACTTGTACACGTCCTTGGGCAGACGGGCGCGCATGGCCTTGTCGTCAAAGACGTTGCAGCCGTAAAAGTCCACGGGGCGGTTTTTGGCGTAGTCGATATTGGCCTCATCCTTGTAGGACGTGATGGCCTGGATGGCGTTCTGTCGTGCGGAGTTGCTCATATATTCTCCCTGTCGGGGCCTGTGCGCGGGAGCGGTCAGGGTCTGTTGACACTATGCACAGCTTATTTTTTTGGGGGGAAGGGAAACCCCTCCGCCGGCTCGGGAGGGGTTTCCCTTCCCCCCCAAGCCCCCATTCCTTCCCCAGCGCGCTTTTACCAGGGGAAGCTGCGGGACATGCGGCTGATGAGCATCAAAAGACATGCGGCTCATGCGCAGATTATATGCGTTGTCTATTTGAAGCGCTCTTTGATTTTGCGTTAACAGGTCTAGGCCACGCCGACGATCTCTATCTCAAAGGTCAGTTCCTTGCCCGCCAGCGGATGGTTGGCGTCCAGGGTGACTTCCGTCTCCGTCACCTCGCTGATGACCACATCCATCTGGCCCTGCTCGCTGGAAAGCTGGAGGGGCGTGCCCACCTTCAGCGGGATGTTTTCCGGCATCTGGGCGCGCTCCACGGTGAACACGAGGTCCGGGTCCGCCTCGCCGTACGCGTCGGCCGGAGCGATGGTGACCGTAACGGCATCCCCAACTTCGCGCCCCTGTACGGCCTGCTCGAAACCGGGGATGATCATGCCCCCGCCCAGCACGAATTCAAGGGGCTCGCGTTCGCGCGAGGAGTCAAAGACCGTTCCGTCGGCCAGCGTGCCCGTATAGTGGACGCGCACGGTATCGCCATTTGTGATGGGCATAGAAAATCCTTCTCCCGATGCCTTGTAGGTTGCGGAAAAACGGGGTCGGTCGCCACGGCTCGCCACCTGTGCTCAACCTTTCCCCTGACCGGTCAGCAAAGCATGATTGCCCCTGCCTGTCAATCATCATGCCGCCCGCGCCGTTCGCCGCCCCGCGACTTATTGCGAGCCATTCTTGCTTGACAAGGCGCCCCCGGCGGACGCATATTTTTTTGCTTTTGAAATTCAGGACGCCGCTCGCGTCCGCAGCCGTCATCGAGGTATGCCATGTCCGACATCCGTTCCCGTTACAGCGACGAACTTTCCTTCTTCGGTGCCAACACGCCTGCCCAGCTGCTGGAAAAATGGGGCTCCCCCCTCTATGTCTACAACGAAAACGTGCTGCGCCGCCGCTGCCGCGAACTGATGGCCCTGTCCGCCCACGCCGGTTTCGGCGTCAACTATTCGGTCAAGGCCAATGCCAACCCCGTGCTGCTGCGCATCATCCGCGAGGAAGGCCTCGTGGTGGACGCCATGAGCCCCGGCGAGCTCTATCTCGACAAACTGGCGGGCTTCACGCCGGATCAGATCCTCTACATCGCCAACAACATCTCCCCTGACGAGATGCGCCAAGCGCTGGAGCAGGGCGTGCTCGTCAGCGTGGATTCCCTCTCCCAGCTGGAGACCCTCGGTCGCCTCAATCGCGGCGGACGGGTCATGGTGCGCTTCAACCCCGGCATCGGCGCGGGCCACCATCAGAAAGTGGTCACGGCGGGCAAGGAGACCAAGTTCGGCGTCACCCCCGATCTGCTGGACGAAGTACTGGCCATCCTCAAGCGCCACGACATGCGTCTGGCGGGCATCAATCACCACATCGGTTCCCTCTTCATGGAAGCCGACGGCTACATCGCGGCGGCCTCCGTCCTGCTGGAGCTGGCCGAACGCCTGCCCGCCGATGTGCTGCGCGGCCTGGAGATCATCGACTTCGGCGGCGGCTTCGGCATCCCCTACCATAAATATGAGGGGCAGCCCCGTCTGGACATGGCCGATCTGGCCGAAAAACTCCACGCCCTCATCAGCGACTGGAGCGCCAAAACGGGCTATGCCGGACGCTTCCTCGTGGAGCCGGGACGCTATGTGGCCGCCGAATGCGGCATGATCCTCACCGGCGTCAACAACGTGAAATACAACGGCGACACCTGCTATGTGGGCACGGACGTGGGCTTCAACGTGCTGGCCCGCCCGGCCATGTACGACTCCTTCCACGATCTGGAGATCTACGCCGGTCCGGCGGGCACGGCGGATCGCGCCGAAAAGGAACAGACCATCGTGGGCAACATCTGCGAAAGCGGGGACATCCTCGCCAAGAAGCGCCTCCTGCCCGCCCTGCACGAGGGGGATATCCTCGGCATCCTGGACGCCGGGGCCTACGGATTCTCCATGTCCTCCTCCTATACCCAGCGCTGCCGCTGCGCCGAAGTGCTCATCGACGCCGAAGGCAAGGCCCGCCTCATCCGCCGCCGCGAAACGCCGGAGGACCTCGCCCGCTGCTACGCTGTGGACTAGGTGCTGATACCATTCGCTGTTTGTCTGGGGGGAGGGGAACCCCCTCGCTCTGCTGTCGATGTCCGTAAGGCTCCTTTGTCGCCTAACGGACACGGCCCTGCGGGCCGCCCGTCGGGTCGCGCCTCGCGCGGGAGGGGGTTCCCCTCCCCCCAGGCCCCCCCCTTCCCCCAGCGCGCTTTTACAACGTGTTGTCTTTGAAAAAAGGCAACACGCAAGGCGGCGGCACAACGCTGCCCGACCCAAAGTGAGTGGAAAAAATAGTTTTTTTCACAAAGCGACAAGCCGTCTGGTGCGAAACGTGAAGCGTTTCAAACGGAAACGGAAAAGGCGTTATCGGAAAGATGTCGTGGAGAGGGGCCACGCCTTGCCCCCGTCTTCCCTCTTTCCGCAGGACGCTTTTTCAAAGCGGCGGCTCGCGCCGTCCACGACCCCGGGGAAGAAAAAAAGCCCTTCCCCTTTGTCGAAGCGTGCCTATCTTTGAAGCGGCCGGAAACGCCCTGCCCGCCGCGGGACGCATCTTCCCCGCTCTGAACGTCAACCCCGTCGATCGCCATGTCACGTCCCGACCTCAGCACCTCCCCCCGCGCCATCTGGCGGCTGGCCTGGCCGCAGATGCTCATGATGTATCTGGTGTTCATCATGGGCCTCATCACGGTCTGGGTCGCCGGGCAGATCAGTGCCGACGTGCAGGCGGCCCTGGGCATGGTGACGCAATGTACCCTCCTGCTCATGGTCATCGTCATGGCCATGAGCAGCGGAGCGCTGGCCGCCGTCAGCCAGTCCCTGGGCGCGCAGCGGCTGGACAGGGCGCAGCGCTACGTCAGCATCACCGTGTTGGGCAGCTTCGGCCTCGGCTTCATCATGGCCGCGGCGGGCTGGCTGCTGGCCGACCCCATCCTGCTCCTGCTGCGGGTGCCGGAGCGCATCCTGCCGCTGGCCCGGGACTTCTGGGATGTGGTCATGCTCACCCTGCCCGCCCAGTACGTCTATGCGGCCACGGGCGTCATGTTTCGCGCCACGCGGCAGGTCATCCCGCCCCTTCAGGTTGCGGCCCTGCTCTGCGCGCTGACGCTGGCGGGCAGTCTGGGTTTCGGTCTGGGCTGGTTCGGTCTGCCCGCATACGGGGCGCACGGCATCCTCTGGACGAACTTCGCCGCCCAGCTGGCGGGCGCGCTCTGCAACTGCCTGCTGTTGCGCCGCTCCAACTATCTGCACCGCCACGCCGTGCCGGATCGCCGCTGGCTGCGGGTGGGCCTGCCCTACCTGCTGCGGGTGGCCCTGCCCGCCGGGGCCGCGCAGATCGTCTGGCAGTCCGGCTACCTCATGCTTTTCGTGCTGGTGGCCTCGGTGCCCGTGGAGAGCATCGCCGCCCTTGCCGGTCTCACGGCCGGGCTGCGGGTGGAGGCCATCCTCTTCATGCCGGGCATGGCCTTCAACATGACCGCAGGGGTGCTGGTGGGCAACTGCCTCGGCGCGGGCGATCCGCAGCGGGCCAAACGCATCGCCTGCAACCTCACGGCCATCGCGGCCGTGGCCATGAGCCTTGTAGCCCTCTGCCTCTGGCCCTTCCGGCAGGACATTGCGGCCCTCATGACGCAGGATGCGGCCACACAGGCGCAGATCGTCTCTTATCTGGAGTTCAACCTGCTTTCCACGCCCTTCTCCATCGCCAGCACGGTCATGGGCGGCGTCATGAACGGCGCCGGGGCCACCCGCTACAACCTCATGATCTTCGGCGGCGGCCTCTGGATCGTCCGCCTGCCGCTGGGCTGGCTGCTGGGACATCAGCTCTGGGGCACGGCTTCCGGCATCTTTGCCGCCATGCTGGTCTCGCAGATCGTACAGGCCGTCTGTATGCTCCATGTGGTCCTGCATCGCAACTGGACCCGCTTTGCCATGCACGCGCACAAATTCCATGCGGGGGAGAACCGCCCCGCCGCTTCCGCTGAAACAAAAGGATGATCTTCATGAAGGATGCAGCCTATCACCCCATACGCCTTGACCTGCGGGCGGACTATGCCGCTCTGTGGCGTCTGACGCCCTGTCGTTCTCTGGACTACAGCCTTGCCAACCTCTGGGGCTGGCAGGAACACTACGGTCTTGAATGGTGTTTTGCCCATGATCTGTGCTGGATCCGCCAGACGCGTCCCGCCCTGCAGTACTGGGCGCCCGTGGGCGACTGGGCCGCTGCGGACTGGGCCGCCCTGCTGCCCGGTCTGACGGATGCCCCCATCATCCGCGTGCCGGACATGCTGGCCGCTCGCTGGAAGGAATGCCTGCCCGAACAGCTGGACGTCATCGAGGATCGCGGCCAGTGGGAATACCTCTACGACCGCGACGCGCTGGCGACCCTGCCCGGCAACCGCTATCACAAGAAGAAAAATCATGTGAACAGCTTCATCAAGGCCTACGGCGAGCCGGACTACCGGCCGCTGAACGACGAAATGGTGGAGGATGTGCTCGGCCTGCAGGACGACTGGTGCCAGTGGCACGAATGCGAAAGCTCCCCCTCCCTGCGCGCCGAGAACGAAGCCATCAACCGGGTGCTTTCCCACTGGGACCACTTTGACGGCCTGCAGGGCGGTTCGCTCTATGTGGACGGACGCATGGTGGCCTTCAGCGTAGGGGAAAAGCTGGACGACACGACCCTCGGCGTCCACTTTGAAAAGGGCCTCAACGGCTACCGCGGCGTCTACCAGACCATCAACTGCCTTTTTTCACGCCACGCGGGCGAGGGTTTCCGTTACCTCAATCGGGCGCAGGACCTCGACGAGGAAGGTCTGCGGCAGGCCAAGATGACCTATCTTCCGGCGGATTTCGTCCGCAAGAGTCGTATCCGCATCCGTTAGGGCCTGCTAACACTATTCGTTTCTTGTTTGACGGGAAATGCCCTATGTCCAAGGAGACACCATGAAGCCCCTCCCCCCCTGCTTCCGATCCGGCGCGCGCTGCTGTCTTACGCTCGCCATGCTGCTCATCCTGGGCCAGCTTGCGGCCTGCGCCGCCAAACCCGTACCCACGCGCGAAGGCGAAAGCCCGCAATGGATGGGCACCATCCGCGATCTGCGCGCCATCCCGCAGGACCTGATGCCCTTCGCCCGTCAGGCTGGCGGCAGCACGCCCCTGCTCTCCGCCGCGGAACAGGCCGAACAGGACGCCCGTTTCAACCGCATCTTCTTCGGCCCCTGGCAGATGAAAAAAGCTACGGTCAAACGCCGCAGCGCCTCGGCCATCTTCCGCAAGGCCCGCGGCTACAAGCATGACGATGTCCGCTGGACGCAGGCCGAATGGGACGGCATCGCCCGCAATGCCCGCATGAGCACCTATCCCAATACCAAAGCGCAGGCCATCACCATCCGCAATACCGACCTGCGCGAGATGCCTACCCACGCGCCGCGCTTCAGCGAACCCACCCCGGATCAGCGTGCCAATCCCTTCGACTATTTCCAGTATTCCCTGCTGCCCGTGGGCACGCCGCTCTTCATCACCCACACGAGCCGTGACGGCCAGTGGTATTTCATCGAGTGCCCGGTGGCCGCCGGCTGGGTGGACGCCTCGGACGTGGCGCTGGTGGATGACGACTTTATCCGCCGCTATCAGACCGGCAGCTATGCCGCCATCGTGCGGGACAAGGTCATGCTGCCCGGCAGCCAGTGCGGACAGGTCAACATCGGCACCGTCCTGCCGCTGGCCGATACGCCGACAGGACAGCCGGGCATGATCAATCTGCTCGTGCCGGTCAAAAAGGGCCGCTACGCCGCCACCGTCACCGCCCCCGTGCCCATTGCCGACGCCGTGCGCAAACCCCTGCCCCTCACCCCCGACGCCGTGGCCCAGATCGGTAACGTCATGATGGGGCAGCGCTACGGCTGGGGCGGCATGTTCGGTGACCGGGACTGCTCGGCCCTCACGCGCGAACTCTTCACCCCCTTCGGCATCTGGCTGGGCCGCAACTCCACCGGGCAGGGCCGTTCCGGCCTCGTCCAGCCGCTGGAAGGTCTCAGCACGGCGGACAAGGAAAAAGTCATCCTGCAACAGGGCGTGCCTTTCCTGAGCCTGCTCTGGATGCGCGGCCATATCATGCTCTATGTGGGCGAATGGAAAGGACGCCCCGCCATCTTCCATAACGTCTGGGGCGTGCGCGTCGTCAACGGCGATGATGACAACGACCGCTTTGTCATCGGCCGCGCCGTGGTGACCTCCATCACCCCCGGCGCCGAACTGCGCAATCTCTACCGCAAAACCACCTTCGCTGATCGCCTGCGCAGCCTGACCACTCTCCCCCCCGGCAAACGGTAGGCGGCTGGCAGCTGGCGGCTGATGGTGAGGTTTTCCTTACGGGGGGCGGGGAACCCCCTCGCCTCGCGCGGGAGGGGGTTCCCCGCCCCCGTACCCCCCACCCCTCCCCCAGCGCGCTTTATCAGGGAAATACGGCGAAGGCATGACCCGCAAGTTTCCCCCTGATGCAGGCAAGATGACATGACTGTTTCGCCATACCGCCGGGGGACTTCCAGTCGAAGGGACAGCCGAGGTGGACACGCTGTCCCGGCATCCTCCCCGGTAGAGTTTTTTGAGGGATGCAGCTCTCCCTCCCCCAGCGCGCTTTATCGGGGAAATACGGCGAAGGCATGACCCGCAAGTTTCTCTCTGATGCAGGCAAGATGACATGGCCGGTTCGCCATGTCGCCGGGGGACTTCCAGTCGAAGGGACAGCCGGGGCGGTCACGCTGTCCCGGCATCCTCCCGACAGAGTTTTTTGAGGGATGTAGCTCTCCCTCCCCCAGCGCGCTTTATCGGGGAAATACGGCGAAGGCATGGCCCGCAAGTTTCCCCCTGATGCAGGC
>NZ_CALVHE010000037.1 GCF_944327235.1 uncultured Desulfovibrio sp. | reverse complement strand
CTCTTGTCCGCAAAAAGATCCACCTTGTTGACCACCACGATCATGGGGCGCGTCTCGCTGGCCAGCGCTTCGGCCACCGGGGCAAGATCGCGCTCCAGATAGTCGGGATGGCGGATGTACAGGTGACTGTCCAGCACGGGCATGATGACGTCCGCCTGATTGAGGCTCTGCCACACGGCCTGCAGCATGGCCTTGCTCAGTCTCCCCCGCACCTGCGAAAGCCCGGGCGTGTCCATGAAGACGGTCTGTGCCGCCTCATCGGTATGGATGCCCACGATCTGGTTCCGCGTGGTTTGCGGCTTGGGCGTCACGATGGTGACTTTCTGGCCCAGCAGCGCGTTGAGCAGCGTGGACTTGCCCGCGTTGGGCGGCCCCATGAGCGCCACCCAGCCGCAACGATAGCTTTGCGCAGTCATTTGATGCCTCATTTTTCGTTAACGGTATGATGGCCTATGTCTTTCACAACACGGCCGCGCGGTCAAGTCCGCCCGGCAGGGGGACGGCGGGCGGCACTGCACGCCGACAGGACGGATGCGGGGAGGAGCGGCAACGGCAAGGGGCGTCCGCCCGCACGGCAGACGCCCCTTCCGTCATCCAGACGGCCGCTGACGGACAGCGGCCGGAGAACTCTACTTGTGGGCCGGCAGCACCGCGCCGGCGTACTTCTTCTTCATGAAATCGGCCACTTCCGGACTGGTCAGCGCCTTGTAGAGCGCCTGCAGTTCGGGACGCGCCTCATCGCCGGCCCGCACGGCCAGGATGTTGGCATAGGTCGAGGCAGCCACGGAATCAGCAGCCTCCACGGCCAGCGCATCGGCCACCTTCAGCCCGCCCAGGATGGCGTAGTTGCCGTTGATGATGGCCACATCCACATCAGGCAGGGCGCGCACGAGCTGGGCGGCCTCGATCTCTTCGATCTTGAGCTTCCTGGGGTTTTCGGCAATGTCGCGGCGGGTGGCCGCCAGACCGGCGTCCTTCTTCAGCTTGATGAGCCCTTCGGCCTCCATGAGCAGCAGGGCGCGGCCCTCGTTGGTGGCGTCATTGGGCACGGCCACCATGGCGCCTTCCTTCAGGTCCTTGAGGCTCTTGCACTTGCCCGCATAAATGCCGAACGGCTCATAGTGCACGCCGCCCATGCTGTTGAGCTTCGTCCCCTTCTGGGCATTGAAGTCGTCCAGATAGGGCTTGTGCTGGAAGTAGTTGGCGTCCAGCTCCTTGCTGTCCAGCGCCATATTGGGCTGCACATAGTCGGAATATTCCACCACCTTCAGGGTGTAGCCGTCCTTCTTGAGGATCTTGGCGGCCTCGGCCAGGATCTCGGCATGAGGCGTGGGCGAAGCGCCCACCACCACGGTATTGCCCGCATGGGCGGAAAGGGGCAGCAGCAGGGCCGCCAGCGTCAGAAGCAGTTTTTTCATGGCTGTGTCTCCCACAGGCTAAAGGGTGTCACGCGGCCGCTAGGAGCCGCGCTTGTCGCTGCGTCGGGTGGCCCAGTTGCCGAAGCTCTGGAAGGCCTGGACGATGATGATGAGCAGCACCACGGTCATGACCATGATGTCTGTCTGATAGCGATTGTAGCCGTACATGATGGCCAGCTTGCCCAGCCCGCCGCCGCCCACGGCGCCGGACATGGCCGAATATCCCAGGATGGTGATGGCCGACACGGCGCTGCCGTTGATGAGCGAAGGCAGGGCCTCGGGCAGCAGGACCTTGCTGATGATCTGCCAGGTGGACGCGCCCATGCTCTGCGCGGCCTCCACCACGCCGCTGTCCACTTCCAGCAGGGAGGATTCCACCAGCCGGGCCACGAAGGGCGCGGCGGCCAGCACCAGCGGCACCACGGTGGCGTTGTTGCCGATGGTGGTGCCCACCAGGAAGCGGGTGAAGGGGATGACCGCGATCATGAGGATGAGGAACGGGAAAGAACGGGTCAGGTTGACCACCACATCCAGGACCCCGTAGACGAGGACATTGGGCCGGATGCCGTCCTTGCGGCAGACGACCAGCACCACCCCCATGACCAGACCGAAAACATACGAAAAGAACGTGGCCACCAGCGTCATGTAGAGGGTGTCCCACACGCCCACGAGCAGCATCTCGACGGTTTGCTGGTCAATCATTGCGCATCTCCTCCAGAAGGATGTTGTGGGCGCGGGCATAGGCCATGATACGGGTGCGCGAAGCCTCGCGGTCGGGCAACTGCAGCACCATCTGTCCGAAGGCCACGCCGTTGATGTCGCGCGTGTCGGCATACATGATGTTCACCGGGCAACCGCATTCCAGCACCATATTGGCGATGACCGGCTCAAAGGAGGAACGCCCGTTGAAGATGAGGCGGTACATGTGCTCGCCCGGCAGCTTCTGCAGGGCCTCGGGCAGGACGAGCCGCCGGGCGGCTTCGGTCTTGGGATGGAAGAATACCTCCTCCACCAGCCCCTGCTCCTCGATGACGCCCCGGCTGATGATGGCCACATGGCTGCAGATCTTTTCGATGACGCTCATCTCGTGGGTGATGACCACGGCGGTGATGCCCAGCTGGGCATTGATGTCCTTGATGAGGGCCAGGATGGAGTCCGTGGTGGCGGGGTCGAGGGCCGAGGTGGCCTCGTCGCAGAGGAGCACGCGCGGATTGGTGGCCAGTGCGCGGGCGATGGCCACACGCTGCTTCTGCCCCCCCGAAAGCTGCGACGGATAGGACTCCATTCGGTTGTCGAGGCCCACCAGCTCCAGCAACTCCTGCGCGCGCTTGCGGGCCTCCGCGCGCGGCGTGCCTATCAGCTCCAGCGGGAAGCAGACGTTTTGCAGGGCCGTACGCTGCATGAGCAGGTTGAACTGCTGGAAGATCATGCCCATGGAACGCCGGGCCGCGCGCAGCTCCGCCTCCGGCAGACGGCAGAGATCCTTGCCGTCAAAAAGCACGCTGCCGCCCGTGGGGCGTTCCAGCATGTTGATGCAGCGCACCAGCGTGGACTTGCCCGCTCCGCTCTGCCCGATGATGCCGAAGATATCGCCCTTGCCGATCGCAAGGTCGATGCCGCGCAGGGCATAGACTTCCGCATTCTTGCCGGAAAAACGCTTTTCCAGCCCGACTATCTGAATGATTGGCTCATCGGCCATAACACCTCCCCACGCGCGGCGCCCCTCCGTCCGCCATGCCCGTCTCACGGACGCAAAACGGCGGTACGGCGGGGTTGTGCCGCATCCCGCCCCATCGGCAGGATACGGACGACCGCGCCCGCGGCCGCCCGGTACGCTTCCTTTAAAAGTGCAACCGCTCTAGCATATTTTCCGCCGGGCGCAAAGGGGAGCCCCCTGCCCCCCGACGGAACGGGTCCTCCGGTCTCTGCTTGTTTTGGGGGAAGGGGAACCCCTCAAAAAAAGCGTAATGAGTCCTGCCCCCAGAACGGCAAACGGGAGGGCCGCCCCGCAGGGCCTCCCTCCCGCCGTATGGTGTGAAACGCGCCGCGTTCCACACGAAAAAAGGCGCTATTGGTTCGCGCCGCAGCAGCGCTTGTACTTCTTGCCGCTGCCGCAGGGGCAAAGATCGTTGCGCCCCACCTGCTGCCGCGCGCGGGCGGGCCGGGCCTTGGGCGCTTCCACCTCGCTGCCGCCGGAATAGGAAAGGTTCTGATCCTCTTCCTGATGGTGCAGGGGCGGCTCTTCCTCGCGGCTCTCCGGCTGCACATGGACCCGCGTCAGCGTGCGGAACACGCCCTCGCGGATCTGGAACAGCATGTTCTGGAAGATCTCAAAGCCCTCGCGCTTGTATTCCAGCTTGGGGTCCTTCTGGCCGTAGCCGCGCAGACCGATGCCGTCCCGCAGAGCGTCCATGTTGCGCAGATGCTCCTTCCAGCAGCGGTCGAGCTCTTCCAGCAGGAAATAGCGCAGGATAGGCTGGTACATGGACTGCGCCTCTTCCCGCAGCTGGGCAAAGATCTCGTGGATCTTCTCCTCGCAGACCTCACGCTCCGGCAGGGGCGAACCCGGTTCCATGACCCGGCCGAGGTTGAAAACGTCCGCCAGACGGGCCATGACCGTCTGCCGCGCCTCGTCCATCTGATCGGCGGGCACCCGGTCGAGCTGGCCGTAGGCGTCGTCCAGCACGTCGCTGCGGAATTCCGCCACCACGGGCTCCATGTCCGCCTCGGTCATGATGTCGCGCCGCAGGCTGTAGATGACCTCACGCTGCTGGTTCATGACGTTGTCGTAATCCAGCAGGGTCTTGCGGATCTCGAAATGATGCGCCTCCACGCGCTTCTGCGCGCCTTCCACGGCGCGGGTGACCATGCGGTTCTCGATGGCTTCGCCGTCCTTGAGCCCCAGCTTTTCCATGAGCCCGGCGATGCGGTCGGAACCGAAAAGCCGCATGAGGTCGTCTTCCAGCGAGAGGTAGAAACGGGACGAGCCGGGGTCGCCCTGACGCCCGGAACGGCCGCGCAGCTGGTTGTCGATGCGGCGGCTCTCGTGCCGTTCGGTGCCGAGGATATGCAGACCGCCCAGCTCGCGCACGCCTTCGCCAAGGATGATGTCCGTACCGCGACCGGCCATGTTGGTGGCGATGGTCACCTTGCCCTTCTGCCCGGCCTGGGCCACGATCTCGGCCTCGCGCTCATGCTGCTTGGCGTTGAGCACGTTGTGCGGGATGCCCATGCGCTTGAGATGCGCGGAGAGCATCTCCGAGGTCTCGATGGAGATGGTGCCCACCAGCACGGGCTGGCCCGTCTTGTGCAGCTCGCGGATGGATTCGAGGATGGCCTCGTACTTCTCCTTGCGGCTGCGATAGATGAGGTCGGGATAGTCCTTGCGGATCATGGGCCGGTTGGGCGGGATGGAGACCACTTCCAGCCCGTAGATCTGCTGGAATTCCACAGCCTCGGTATCCGCCGTGCCGGTCATGCCGGACAGCTTGTCGTACAGACGGAAATAGTTCTGGAAGGTGATGGCGGCCAGGGTCTGGTTCTCGGCGGCCACGGTGACGCCTTCCTTGGCTTCCAGCGCCTGATGCAGACCGTCGGAATAGCGACGGCCCTCCATGGGACGACCGGTGAATTCGTCCACGATGACCACCTGACCGTCCACCACCATGTAATCCTTGTCCCGCTTGAAGATATGGTGGGCCTTGAGGGACTGGAGGATGCCGTGCTGCGCGGTGACGTTGGCCGGATCGAAGAGGTTGTCCAGCTTGAGGAGCTCCTCGCAGCGGCTGACGCCCTCTTCGGTGAGCATGGCGGTACGGGCCTTCTCGTCCACGGTGTAGTGTTCCGGCCCGAGCTGGCGCACCACGCTGTCCATGATGCGGTAGGCGCTCACGTCCTCGTCCGAGGGGCCGGAGATGATGAGCGGCGTACGGGCCTCGTCGATGAGGATGGAGTCCACTTCGTCCACGATGGCGAAGCTGTGGCCGCGCTGCACGAGCTGCTCGGCGTAGAACTTCATGTTGTCGCGCAGGTAGTCGAAACCGAATTCGTTGTTGGTGCCGTAAGTGATGTCCGCGGCATAGGCGGCCTTGCGTTCCTCGTCGTCCAGACCGTGGACGATGATGCCCGTGCTCAGGCCGAGGAAGCCGTAAAGCTTGCCCATCCACTCGGCGTCGCGCCGGGCGAGGTAGTCGTTGACCGTCACCACATGGACGCCCTTGCCGGACAGCGCATTGAGCGCCACGGCCAGCGTGGCCACGAGGGTCTTGCCTTCGCCGGTCTTCATTTCAGCGATCTTGCCCTTGTGCAGCACCATGCCGCCGATGAGCTGGACATCATAATGGCGCATCCCCAGCACGCGGCGCGAAGCCTCCCGCACCAGAGCGAAGACCTCCGGCAACAGCTCGTCCAGCGTCTTTTCCCCGGCCTGTACGGCCTGCCGGTACTCGCCCATGCGCTGGGCGAATTCCTCGTCGGCCAGAGCCTGCATGTCGGGCTCGAGGGCATTGATGCGCGCCACCAGTGGACGCAGGCGCCGCAGATAGCGCTCGTTCTTGCTGCCGAAGATCTTCTTGAAGATATATCCGAACATCGGGACTCCTGGGTAGCGCGGTCGCTTGCGCGCGACCGAAGGAAATGGGTTCACGGAGAGGGGCGCGCCCCGGCCTGTCCCCATAGTATAGGCAGGCTTTGCCGTTTGGCAATGCCGTAAATCTTTACAGAAAAAGGAAAGCGGCGCTAATGTCCCTCCCCGCCGTGCCGATAAGAGGAAAGGAACTGACGGGTTGCGACGATCCGCCTAGGCTGGCGGCAGTTCTTCCTTGATCACGGCCTCGGCCTTGATGCGGTCCAGCAATTCCGCGAAGACGGCTTTCACGTTCTCGCGGATATCGCCTGCCACCACGAGGAAGAGCAGATCGTCCCCCGGCCGGAGTTCGCCTTCGGCGGCTTCCGCCAGGATGGCGAAGATGCCGGGACGGCCTTCCATCTCGCGGCGGATGGCCTCCATCCGCTCACGGTCGGGACGGACGACGACCCGCCCGACGGCCGCATGATCCTTGCGGGACCAGCCCCGCACGACGCCGTTGTGCACCAGCATCATGCCCACATGATCGCTGAAGCCGGGGCGCTGTTTCAGTTCCTGGAGCGTTTTAGTGATGTCCATGAGTCGAGCTCTCCTGTTGCGCGCATGTTGAACGATCCGACGCAGCAGTCTACATGTATCGCCGCCCGGCATAAAGGATTTTTTCATGGCCAATCTGTCGCAGCTTCTCAATCGTCTGCCCGATATCCCCGTGGTCCGCATGAGCACCATGGGTCATGCCGTATGGGTGTGCTGGCAAAAGACCCCGCCTGCGGCCGTCAATCAGACGCTGCTCAACTACGGCGGCATGCTGCTGACCGAAGAGGGCGATCAGGCGCTGTGGTTCTTCTTCACCGATGACGCTTTCCTGGCGCTGGCGCGTCTTTCCGTCTGGGGCAATTTCAACGAGCTGTCCGTCGCCATCGAGATCTTCCCCGGCCGTCTGCAATTCGGCGCGCGCCGGGAGATGAACCTCTGGGTGGACGGCAAGCTGGCCGCCCAGTCCATGATGGTGCGCGAGAATCTGGAAGTCTGGGTGCACCCCAAGAGCCGCGAGGGCAAGAACACCCTGCCCGGCATCGACTTTGAGAAGACCGCGCCCCGTCAGGGCATCGCCCAGCTGGACTGGGCCCTGCTCAAGGCGGACGTGCGTATGCCCTACACATCCACCCAGTCGTGGTTCGCCATCCTGCACCCGCTGGGCAGTCCGCTGGACAAGGAGTACCAGACCGGCTGGCCCGCCATGTTCGAGCGGCTGGAAGGGCTCTTCCAGGAACACAAGATGCGCTTCATCGTCCATGAGAGCTTCGTCATGGTCGCTGTGGAAAACCTCCTCATGCTGCGCACCTTCCTGCGGGACTACCTCCAGACCTTCGACCGCGAAAGCGAACAGAAAGCCCCCTGCTGGCCCTGCGTCTGCGTGGTGACCGACCGCAAGAACTTCAACTTCAACAACGATCTGCCCAAGAAAGTCGGCCTGAAGTGGGACAGCCTCATGCCCGACTTCCCCTATCTGAGCTATCGTAACGCCTATCTGCTGGGTGAGGGCTTCACCATCCGCGACATCGCCTTTTCCGGCGATCAGTCGAGCATCGACAGCTGGTGCAACATCATCCTCGACGAGAACAGCGTCAGCCACCGCTCCATCCCGCTGCTCATGGCCGGGCATCTGGCCTCCAGCGGCGCGTCCGACACCGGCTGCTTCTACTGCGGCATACGCACCCATACCGCCGCCCAGTGCCCCACCCGCACCTATGCCCCCAGCCGTCCCCAGATCTGGGATGAGCTGGCCGCGCTGGATCTGGACACCATCAACGAAGGCTTCCGCCAGATCGAACATGTGCTGGTCGCCAAGGGACTGAACGGCTACGGCGAACTGCTGAACAGCCCCGGCCCCACCGCCACCCTCCTGCAGGCGGTGCTCGATCTCAACGGCGCCGGACAGCTGCGCAACGTGCCCCGGCAGTGGCTCTACCGGATGCGGGACGTGGACGAGGACGAAAACGTCCAGCGCGACGACAGCCCGGCCTGGGACTTCCTCGACAAGCTGGCCCAGACGCCGCCGGAAGGGCTCCTCTCGCTGGAGAAGTCCATCAACGAATCCATCACCCGGCACTCGCGCGACCCCCGTCTGCGGACGGTGCTCGGCTTCCTGCAGGTGGAGCGCGGCGACTACGCCCACGCGCCGCAGTCCTTCCGGGAGGCCGCCAGCCTGACCCCCTCACCGGCGTTGCAGGCCTGGAACGAATATCTGCAGGGCCGCCTGCACGAAGAGCTCGGCCACTATGCTCAGGCCCTCGAACAATACGCCCAGGTGCTGCGCCTCATGCCGCAATGGCATGATCTGCGCTACCGGGAGATCGTCTGCAAGGTGAAGATGGGCTTCGGTGAGCAGGTGCTGGACCAGATCGCCAAGCTGGTCAAGGATGAACCGGCCTTCTTCAACCGCCTCCTCATCGACCCGGCGCTGGAACGCGGCCGCCTGCTCATCCTCTCCTCCCTCTATGATCTCTGGGATGCCGCCCTCAGCCGCGCGCTGGAAGAGACCGGGCGCATCAACGAGATGGAGGAACGCCTCGGCCAGTGGTTCGAGGAGGATCATCCCGTCCACATCAAGCTCGGCAAGCGTATCGCCCAGCTCAAGCACATGAGCGAGGTCAAGAACTATACGGCCTTCCTGCGTGTGGTCGAAGAGACGCCGCCTCTGGAAAAGGAGCTCGACGAGTGCATACAGCACGAGGTGGACGACCTGCGCGAACGCTACAAGGGCTATCTGGAGCGCCTGCAGGAAGTACGCGACGAAGCCTCGTGGTTCCCCTTCCCCTCGGCGCTCAAGGAGTTCAGTCAGGAATTCAACGAGTGCGCGGGCATCATCAACTGGGCCTTTGCCTGCAACTTCAATGACGCCGCCACCTTCAAGCGTGCCCAGAGCACGACGCCGCGCCTCAACCAGCTTTTGCGGGACCTGCGCAAGCGACTCAAGTTCCTGCGCATGGTGCGCGACGTCACCCTCTTCGTCATGACCATGGGCAAGACCTTCCTCTGGGTCGAGCTGGTGGGCCTGTTGCTCTGCTTCTTGGGCGTGCCCGCTGTGGTGCTCTGGGGCCAGCATTTCTACATGGGCTGGCTGCGCGACCTCATCGGAGAGAACCAATGGGGCATCCAGAAGGTGCTGGTGTTCATCATCTCGGTCATCGCGCTGGGCATAGCGGCCCTGCGTTCCACGCTGGTCTTTGACTCCAAGCGGGAAAAGTTGCTCAACGAGGCCCGCGAACAGCGCGAAAAGGCCCAGCAGATGCGCCTCGACCGTATCCGTCGGCAACGCCAGATGGAAGCGGAGAACGCCCGGCGTATGCAGGAAGCCGAAGCCGAACGCCAGCGGCAGGAAGAGCTGCGCCGCCGCATGGAAGACAACTAGGGCCTGTCCGACCGCTCCCGACCGCCTGCCTCACCGGCAGGCGGTTTTCTTTTGGACCGTCCGGCGGTCGGGCATATTTCCTCCCCCGCGCCCTTTCCCAGTTTTTTACTCGGAAAAGACTTGACTTTCTTTTTAGGAATAGTTACTAATCAACCAACAAGGAGGCATACCATGTCGAGCCTGAAGGATTTTGCCTTATACGATATATCCTGGAACCTGTCGCCCGAACACGCTGTGACCATGTACCTGGAATGGGGCAACAACGACTGGCACGCGGAATATCCGCCGGTGCGCTCCAAGGAAGACGTGTCCTACTACTTCGTGGTGGACAACTGGGGCGAAAAGCCTGTGGTGCGCCTTGTGCGCCGCAATTCCGAAAATGCGGAAGACCTGATCTCCGTGCCGCTGCCCGATTCGCTCCTGGAAGATTTTCACGCTGTGCACGGCACCTGTCGCGGCATCAGCGAACCGACGCCCGCCATCAAGAGTTGGCTGCGGCACGAAATGGGCCAATAACCCTCCGGCGGCCCCCATTTTCCCGCCGGGGATCCACATACCCTCCCACTCCTCGCGGCATGACACATGCCGTTGCATCACACCATCTGCCTCGCGAAAAGGGCTTGCCGACGGGCGAGCCCTTTTCCTTTTCCGGCAGGAAAGATACCGACGGGCATATTTTTTTCACGAGAGCGAAAAGATATCCTTTTTCTTGTGAGCAACGCCCCCATTTGCTAAACCAAGCGCTTATTGCGATGGACCGACCACACTCAGGGGAGGTTTATTGATGCGTCCCAAAAAGACGAACGCCGCACGGAAGCGCTGGAAAACAGCGCTATCGACGGCGGTATCCGCCGCTCTGCTCGGCGGCGGTATGCTGCTTTCCCCCCTGCATGTCGTCCCCGCGCTGGCCGTCTGACCGTCTCCGGGCCGCTCAAAGTCCACGACCTTCACAACGACGGCTATCTGACGCTCAACGGCATGACGCCGTCCGGTGCGGCGGCCGAAGTCGCCGCCTCCTTCGTCAACGGCCCCGACGCCATCCTGGAGACGTGCGTCCGGGCGGCGTCGGAGCTTCCGCCCCTGCGGGGCGGCGATCTCCTCCGCTCCATGACGCGCTTACGACAGCAGACAGACTGGCGGAATGCGCGGAGAGCGATAGGTGTCACTGCGGCAACAGGTAAGAACTCAACCAGTCCCCTATTGAGTCGCCGCAATGGCTGACGGGACGGGGACGGTCACGAAAAAACCGCGTTTTCCCGCAAAACAACAGGCCGTATGGAGTGAAATACGAAGAGTTTCAAACAAGAAACTACTGTAGCATTTCATCGCTTGGATTGAGGCAGAGCGAGGAAGCGGCACGAGATACATGATCTCCGCTTTTTTGGTGTGCTGCCGGGGGACCATCGGTCTGGGGGCGGCCTGTGCGGGCCAGATCCCTGTCATCCTCCCAAGCAAGGTTTTTTGCGGGATGGATGGGGGGTGCGGGGGGAAGGAAGGGGGCTTTTTTGCAAAAAAAGCCCCCTTCCTTCCCCCCGCCCAAAAAACGCCGCCCACACCGTCAAACGCCGGGGCGGGACAGCCCACGCAGGGGACGGCCCAGCACCAGCGGCAGCAGCTCCGGTTCCAGAGCGCCGCGCTCTATGCAGAGCTGGCGAAAGGCCTCGTCGTAGCGTTCCTGTTCGGCAAGTTCCCGGCGGACGGCAGCCACGTCCGGCGTTGTCGCCAAATCCTGCCAGAGGCGGAAATAGCCGCCCGCCGGACAAGCTTCCTCGTGGGCTTCGGCCAGCTCCCGCCAGAGAGACGCACGGGGTTCCACGGGAGCCAGCCGGGCAAAGAGTTCCGCCCGCGAAAGGAAATCCCCGCTCGCAAGCAGGTCTTCCACAGCCTGCGGGGCCTCGCAGAAGAGCGCACGGCACTGCTGGGGACGATGGTCGTGGATGGCGCAAGCGGCTTGCCCGGCGGTTTCCCGCAGGTACAGACATTGCCAGGGATGGAGGCCGCCGCCCGCTCCGGCGAGCTTGAGCATCTCGCACGCCAGCGGAGCCAGATCATCGCCGCGCGGAGCGGCGTCAGCCGTCGTGCCTCGACTGCCGTCATGACGGGCCCACTCGCCGCGCCGCAGACAGACAAGAGCGGACAGGGGCAGCGTCCCGTCCAGCAGCCTGTCCGCATCCCCGCGCATGAGGGTGGGACCGCCGAGACGGCAGCAATGCCCGCAGCGACGGCACTCAGGCATGAGGAACTTCCTCCGGCTGCTGGTGGAAACGGCCGCCGTAGCGGCGTCCCAGCCACTGCGAGAACTTTTCCATATAATAGTAGTAAACGGGCGTGATGTAGAGCGTCACCAGCTGGGAGAAGCAGAGCCCACCGACCACGGCCAGACCGAGGGGACGCCGGGCGTCCGCGCCCATGCCCATGCCGATGGCCAGCGGCACCGCGCCCATGAGAGCGGCCATGGTGGTCATCATGATAGGACGGAAACGCACATGACAGCCCTGCGTGATGGCCTGCAGGGGCGTGCAGCTGGGGTTATGGCGCTGGGCCTCCAACGCGAAGTCCAGCATCATGATGGCGTTTTTCTTGACGATGCCCAAAAGCATGATGACACCCACGAAGCCGTAGAGGTCCAGCGGTTGCCCGAAGATCCAGAGCGTGAGCAACGCCCCGAAGCCCGCCGAGGGCAGACCGGAAAGGATGGTCAACGGATGGATGAAGCTCTCGTAGAGGATGCCCAGCACAAGGTAGATGACCACGATGGCCAGCAGAAGCAGCCAGCCCATGCCGGAGAGCGAGTCCTGGAATGCCTGCGCCGTCCCCTGGGATTCGGCGCTCACCGAATCGGGCAGAAGGGGCAGACTGGCGCGCTCCACGGCGGCCACGCCTTCACTGAGGGCCACGCCGGGCCGCAGGTTATAGGAGATGGTCACGGCCGGGAACTGCCCGGAATGGCTGACGGAGATGGGGCCCACGCCGGGCTTCACGCTCGCCACGGTGGAAAGGGGCACGAGGTCCCCCTGACTGGACCGCACATAGAGACGAGAAAGCGCCTCCGACGACTGCTGGAAGGACTTGAGCAGTTCGACGAACACCGTATAGTCGTTGCTCGGCGCGTAGATGGTGGAGATCTCCCGCGAGCCGAAGGCCGATTGCAGGGCAAGCTCGATCTGTCCGGCGCTCACGCCGAGGGCGGCGGCCCGGTTGCGGTCGATCTGCACGCGCAGCTCGGGATTACGCAGCTGCAGGTCGCTGTTCACGTCCTGGATCTCCGGCACGCGTCGCAGGGCCTGCTCCACCTTTTGCGCGCAGTCGAAGAGCTCTTCCATGTTGGGACCGGAAAGCGTGTACTGATACAAGGCCTTGGAGGAACGCCCGCCGATGTTGATGGAGGGCGGCACCCGCAGGAATACCCGCAGCGCGGGCGAGGTGTTGAGCGTGCGGCGCAGGCGTTCGGCCACCTCGTTGATGCCCTCGCGCTCGTTGTAGGGCTTGAGGCGGATCATGAGGCTGCCGTTGCTCATACTCTGGCTGCTGCCCACGATGCCCACCACGGAGTTGAAACTCTCCACCTCCGGGTCGTTGCGCAAAAGCTCGTCCAGCGAATGCTGCGCTTCCACCATGCCCTGAAAGGAAATGCCCTGTTCCGCCTCGGTGGTGGCGCTCATGAAGCCCATGTCCTCGGTGGGCAGAAAGCCCTTGGGGATCACCATGCCCAGCCAGGCCGTAGCCAGCAGGAGCAGCAGGGAGCCCAGCAGGGTCAGCCGCCGGTGCCGCAGCACCACGTCCAGCGAGGCGGCGTACTTGTTCGCCAGCCAGTCGAAGGCCCGTTCCATCCGGCCGTACATGCCCTCGTAGCCTGCGCGATGCTGAGGCTGGGCTCGCAAAAAGTAGGCGCAGAGCATGGGCGTGAGCGACAACGACACCACGCCGGAAAAGAGGATGGCCGTGATGATGACCACCGCGAACTCGTAGAAGAGGCGTCCCACCACGCCGCCCATGAAGAGCACGGGGATGAAGACCGCGGCCAGAGAGATGGTCATGGAGATGATGGTGAAACCGATCTCTCGCGAGCCGTCATGGGCCGCGGTGAGCGGGTCCTTGCCCATCTCCTGATGGCGGACGATGTTTTCCAGCATGACGATGGCGTCGTCCACCACGAAGCCCACGGCCAGCGTCAGCGCCATGAGCGAAAGGTTGTCCAGACTGAAGCCCATGCCGTACATGACGGCAAAGGTGGAGATGACCGACATGGGCAAGGCCAGACTGGGGATGACGGTGGCCGGAAGATTGCGCAGGAAGAGGAAGATGACCAGCACCACGAGAAAGACCGTCAGCACGAGGGTGAACTTCACCTCGGCCACGGATTCGCGGATGGTCTCGGAACGGTCGTAGAAGATGTCCACGCCCACCGAGGGCGGCACCTGCCGTTGCAGTTCGGGCAGCAGCGCGCGGATGGCGTCCACCACTTCCACGGTATTGGCGCCGGGCTGCCGCTCCACGGCCAGCGTGATGCAGGGCGCGCCGTCATTGCTCCAGGAGAGCTGCTTGTCCTGCTCCACGCTGTCGATGACCCGGCCGATGTCGCGCAGACGCACGGGCGCGCCGTCCCGGTAGGCCACGATGACATCCCGGAAGGCCCGCGCGTCCTCCAGCTGTCCGGAAGCCTTGATGGACTGCGAACGCCGCGCCCCGTCCAGCGAGCCGGTCGGCAGCTTGCTGTTGGCGGCCATGATGGCTTCGGACACCTCGTCGATGCCGAGGCCGCGCGTAGCCAGCGCGTCCGGGTCGAGCTGCACGCGCACGGCGTACTTTTTCTGCCCGTAGATGACCACCTGCGCCACGCCCTTGACCATGGAAAGCCGCTGGCCGATGAGCGTATCCGCATACTCGTTGAGCTGATAGAGCGGCAGCGTCGGTGAACTGACGCGCAGATAGAGGATGGGCAGATCGGCGGGATTGACCTTGCGGAAGCTGGGGTCATTGGTCATGTTGGTGGGCAGCCGCCGCCGGGCCAGACCAATGGCCGCCTGCACGTCCAGCGCCGCGGCGTCGATATCCCGATCCAGCGCGAACTGGATGGTGATGCGCGTGCGCCCCGTGGCATTGACCGAGGTGATGGAGTCGATGCCCGCGATGGTGAAAAATTCCTTTTCCAGCGGCGTGGCCACCGAGGCCGCCATGGTCTCGGGGTCCGCGCCGGACAGGTCGGCGGAGACCTGGATGGTGGGGAAGTCCACGTTGGGGAGCTGGTTCACCGGCAGGTTGACGTAGCCCGCCGCGCCGAAAAAGAGCAGGCCCAGCATGACGAGCACCGTGGCCACCGGGCGACGGATGAAGAGGGAGGCGATATTCATCTAGAACTCCAGGATCTGACGCACGAGGAGGAAAACGCCCAGCCCCGTGCACAGTACGCCGATGGCCTTTTTGGCCAGTTCGGAAGAGATGCGTCTGGCGACTTGAAGGCCCACAAGACAACCGGCCATCTCCATGATCATGATCCACGGCAGGATATGCCAGTCGATAAAACCGGAACAGGCATTGCCCCAGCTGCCGGAAAGGATGGTGCCCAGCTGCATGAACATGGAAGCGCCCACGGCAAAGAAGGGCGTATACCCCACGGCCACCATCCAGGGGATGGAGAGCACCGGCCCGCCCGCCCCGGTAAGGCCGGCCGTCAGTCCGGTCACCACCCCCATGCTGAAAAGCCCCCGACTCGACAGCCAGAAGGCGCTGCCCCGTCCCTGCCGACGCGGCCGCAGGGCCGCACCTCCCGCAAAGATGATGATGCAGGCCAGCAGACAGACCAGCGGCGGCCCGGGCACATAGGCGTTCAGCCTCCCCCCGACGATCCCGCCGACGATGCCCCCCAGCAGGAAGATCAGCGCCTTGCCGGGCGTATACCAGCCCATGCGGGCATAGATGAAGGCTGAGAACAGGCTCAGAGGGAAGAAGGACGCCAGCGCCGTGCCCATGGCCACATGCGTCTCCATCCCGCCCGCAAACATGAGCACCGGCGGGATGAGCACGCCGCCCACCCCCGTGACGGCTCCCAGAAAGCCCACCAGAAAACAGACCGCCATGATCGCCAGCATCGCCGTCTCTCCCGCTCCGCAAGATCGCCGCCCGCGGCTTCAGCACCAACCCGGCGCATCCAGCCGACCGCAGGAAGCCAGCGCGGCATAGAGCACGATGCCCGCGGCCGTGGACATATTGATGCTGCGCACGCCGCCCGGCTTCATGGGGATGCGCACCGCCTCGCCCCGCGCCAGCAGCTCGGCGGGCAGGCCGCGCGTCTCCGGCCCCATGACCAGACAGTCATCCGCCTCGAAGGCAAAGCGGTGCAGCGGCGTCCCGCCCCGCGCCGACGTCATGACGCAACGAGGTGCACGGCCGCCGCGGGCCTCACGCGCCGCCGCCAGCCAGCTTTCCCAGTCCGGCCAGACCGCAAGGCGCACATTGGGCCAGTAGTCCAGCCCGGCCCGGCGCAGGTAGCGGTCCTCCAGACGAAAACCCAGCGGTTCGATGAGATGCAGGGGGGTGTCCGTCGCCGCGCATAAACGGGCCACATTGCCGGTATTGGGCGGGATCTCCGGCTCGTACAGCACTAATTCCACACGCCGTCCCCCGCCGTGCCCGTCAACCGTCCGGCGATGCCCGGCACCACCTGACAGCTCACCCGCATATCCCGCGCGCCGTAGCCGCCGTCATCCAGCGTGGCGAAGGAATCCGCCTCCAGCACTTCCAGTCTGGCGGTCCCGTCCACGGCCTCGTCCGCGCCGTTCTCCGCCAGATGCCCGCGCAGCAGCTCCAGCGCCCGCGCTTCCACCTGCGGCAGACGGGCGGATGCGGACAGTCGCTCCTCACGTTCCAGCGACGGGGCCCGCAACAGGCCGCGCCCGGTATCGGCATAGACATCCAGCGTGGCCGTGGGCAGGGTCAGCGCCGCGCCCACGGCATTGGCCACGTCCGCATGGCGGGGACAATCCACGGGGGCCTGCAGGAAACGCTCCAGCCGCTGCCGTATGCGGTCCGCCGGGCCGCCCACCAGCCAGACGCGACGGGGCCGCAAGGTCCTCATGCCCTTGAGCGCCGCCAGCGTATAGACAGGACGTTCATTGCAGCCGCGCAGCAGCGATGTCGCGGCCTCACCGATCTGCCGCAGGGCGTCTTCCACGGCCTGCCGGGCCAGCACTTCGCAGGGTCGCCCGGCCTCCGCCGCCAGCGCCTCCAGCGCCCGACGCGAGGCCGCCGCATCGCCGGAAAGCGGACCGTCCGGCGTGGCGGCATCCAGGACGTTGAGCGCGTCCAGCAGGGTCGGCCGCGTGCCGCCGAAAGCGCAGGCCGGGCCTTCGCGCAGCGGTCCCACCTGTACCCCGTCGGCCAGCGGCCGCAGCAGGGAATCCCCGCCCACGCCGATGGACAGCGAGGCCAGCGCCCGCACCAGCGTACGCCGACCGCCCAGCAACATGCCGTCCCTGTCCACCACCGGCGAACCGTCAACAAAGACGGCCAGATCGGTGGTGGTGCCGCCCATGTCCATGAGCAGGGAACATTCGTCCTCCTCCACGGGGGCAAGGGCCATGACGCCCATGACGCTGGCCGCCGGGCCGGAAAGGATGGACTGCACCGGCTCCCGCCGCGACAGAGCCGCCGGGACGGCCCCGCCGTCGGCCTTGAGCAGACGCACAGGGGCGAGGATGCCCGCCCGGGCAAGCTCGCCCTCCACGGCATCCAGAAAAGCGGCGTGCAGACGGGCCACGGCCGCGTTGAAATATGCGGTGGCGATGCGGCGCGGGAAATTGAGTTGCCCGGACAGCGTATGTCCACAGGTCACAGGCAGGCCGCAGGCACGCGCGGCCACCTCCCGCATGGCGTTCTCGTGCGCGGGATTGCGGGGCGAGAACTTGCCCACGCAGGCCACGGCCCGCACGCCCTCCTCCTTCCAGCGGGCGGCGGCCCGGACAAGGGCCTCCGGCGCAAGGGGCGTCACTTCCGTGCCCCGGTGATCCAGCCCGCCGGGCACCACGCAGACGTGATCGCCCAGAGCGAAACGCTCCGGCGCGAGGCCCGGCCCGGCGGAAAGGGCCAGCCCCACCCTGTCTGCCTTGTCCTGCACGATGGCGTTGACGGCCAGCGTGGCCCCCAGCGTCACCCGGCGTATCTTCTCCGGGGCGAAGGCCCGCCCCGCCGCCTCCCGCAGACGCCGCAGCACTTCGGCCACGGATGACGGCAGGTCGTCATGACAGGTCGCTGTCTTGGCCGCCGCCACGAGACCTTCCGGCCCGCACAGGACGGCATCGGTATGCGTTCCTCCGGCATCGATGCCCAATACATATTCGGTCATGCCTGTTCTCCCTGGAGCATTTTGCCTTTGAATAACGACGAAATGCGAGGTAGCGACACCGCGCCGCCCGGCCGAAACCAGGCGGAAAAACCGCGTTTTTTCCGCGAAACGCCAAGCCGTATGGTTTGGGACGCAACGCGTTGCAAACTGAAAATGCTCTCTTGAGGACGGCCATGCGGCCGCGCCCCCTTTTTGTAGCTTCCGGCGGCGGCTCTGGCAAGCGGCCGCCAGCATGACCCTTGCGTTATGGCGCGCTTTTCAGTAATTTTTTCCCTCGCGCGGCCCGACCGCGACAACCCGTACCGGCACAGAAGGATACTCACATGGAGAAAACGAAATTTATCTGGTTTGACGGCAAGTTGGTCCCGTGGGAAGAGGCTCAGGTACATGTGCTGACCCACGCGCTGCACTACGGCAGCGCCGTTTTTGAAGGTATCCGCGCCTATGCCTGTGCGGACGGCTCGTCCTCGGTCTTCCGTCTGGCCGAGCACAGCACCCGCCTCGTCAACTCCGCCAAGATCCTTCGTCTGGAACTGCCTTACACGGCCAAGCAGATCTCCGAAGCCGTGGTCGAGACGCTCAAGGCCAACAAGCTGCGCGAAGGCTATATCCGTCCCCTCTCCTTCGTGGGTGAAGGGGAGATGGGCGTCTATCCCGGCAGCAATCCCGTCCACACCATCATCGCCGTCTGGCCCTGGGGCGCCTATCTCGGCCCCGAAGCGCTGGAGATGGGCATCCGCGCCAAGACCAGCTCCTTTGCCCGGATGCATGTGAATACCCTCATGAGCAAGGCCAAGGCCGCGGGCAACTATGTGAACTCCATCCTGGCCAAGGTGGAAGCCAAGGAAGAAGGCTACGACGAAGCCGTCATGCTGGACACCAACGGCTTCGTGTCCGAAGCCAGCGGGGAAAACATCTTCATCGTGCGGGACGGCCTCATCAAGACCACGCCGTGGACCTCCATCCTCGGCGGCATCACCCGTGACGCCGTCATGACCGTGGCCCGCGATCTCGGCTACCGCGTGGAAGAACAGCAGTTCACCCGCGACGAGCTCTATATCGCTGACGAAGCCTTCTTCACCGGTACGGCCGCCGAACTGACCCCCATCCGCGAGGTGGACCGCCGCGTCATCGGCGCGGGCAAGGCCGGCCCGGTGACCAAGCATCTGCAAAAGGAATTCTTTGCCGTCGTCAAGGGCGAAAACCCCAAGTACGCCAGCTGGAGCACGCATTACACCATCTAATCTCGCCGTCCGCCGGGGCGCGCTCTCCGGGGCGCGCCCCCATCCTGCCGCATGAAGCATCTCTCTCTCGCCGCACGCTACCGCCCCCAGACCTTTGCCGAGGTCGCCGGACAGGACACGGTCAAGGCCGTCCTTTCCCGTGCCGCCGCCGAGGACAAGGTGGCGGCCGCCTATCTGCTCAGCGGCACCCGCGGCGTGGGCAAGACCACCATCGCCCGCATCTTCGCCAAGGCGCTCAACTGCGAACACGCGCCCGGCCCCGAACCCTGCAACCAGTGCTCCCAGTGCCGCAAGATCACGCAGGGCAGCCATGTGGACGTGGCCGAGATCGACGGCGCGTCCAACAACAGCGTGGAAGATGCCCGCGCCCTGCGCGAGACCATCGGCTATGCGCCCATGGAAGGCCGTTACAAGGTCTTCATCATCGACGAGGCGCACATGCTCTCGCGCAACGCCTTCAATGCCCTGCTCAAGACGCTGGAGGAGCCGCCGAGCCGGGTGGTGTTCATCTTCGCCACCACGGAAGTGCACAAATTCCCCATCACCATCGTCAGCCGCTGCCAGCATTTCGTCTTCCGTCATCTGGGCGAGGACGCGCTGCACGCCCACCTGTGCGACGTGCTGGACAGGGAGGGCCTGTCCTATGAGGAGGCCGCCGTGCGCCTCATCGCCCGCCGGGCGGCGGGCAGCGTGCGCGACAGCATGTCCCTGCTCGATCAGGCGCTGGCCCTCGGCGGGGACAGTCTCACGGCCGACGTGACCCGCGAAGTGCTGGGACTGGCCGGACAGGAACTTTTCGCCAGCCTTTTCGAGGCCCTCGCCGGACGAGACTGCCCCACCGTGGCGGAACTGTCCCGACGCATCGCCGCGCAGGGCGTGGACATCGGCTTTTTCGTGCGCGAGCTGGCCGGTCATCTGCGCACGCTCTTTTTGCTGCGCCAGGCGGGAGCGGCCATGCTGCCCCATCTGGGCCTCACCCGGGACGAAGCCGCCTGCTGGCAGGCGCTCGCCCCTCGCTTCACGGCCCCTCACCTGCACGCCGCCTGGCAAATGACGCTGGACGCCCAGCGTGGCATCGTGCAGAATCCTGAACCGGCCGCCGCGCTGGAGCTGTTGCTGCTCAACCTGGCCCTGCTGCCCCAGCTGCTGCCGCTGGAACGCCTGCCGGAGACGCCTGCCGACCTTCCCGCGCCGGCCCCCGCCGCGGGCACGATGCCCGGCCGCCCCGCGGGCCAGCCTCCCGCGCCGCATACCTCCTGTGCGCCTCCCGTTCAAACAGGACGCACGGAAGGCGGCGAGCCTCAGCGTCTGGCGGGTCCCGGCGCGGCGCGTGCCGTGCGGACGGATGCCGCCGCCCCTGCCGCCGAGGAGGATGCGGAAAGCGAGGACCCCGCCCCGGCGCGACGCCTGCCCCGACCGCAGGAGGAAGCCGCGCCTGCGCCCGTCGTGGACGTTGCCCGGCCCGTGCCCGGTATGACGCCGTCCGGCGAAAAGGGGACGGACGGCACAGAGCGACCGGAGACGCCGCCTGCCGACAGGCCGGAGACTGACGGCACGACCATGCCCTCGGCCCCGCTCGACTGGACCGCCTTCTGCGAATACTGCCGCACGGAGCAGGCCGAGGGCCGCCCGTCGCCGCCCCCCCATCTGCTGCGGCAGATGCGTGCCGAGTGGACGCCGGAGCGCCTGCGTCTCTATCCCGCCGCGGGCCAGATCCTGACGCAGGCGGAGAAGCACCGCGCGGCCATCCTGACGGCGCTGGCCGACTATGGCGCGGGCGCGCCGACGCTGGAACTCGTCCCACCCCGCCCGCACCGCAGCGAGGCCGATCTTATCGAGGAATTTCGTCAGCGGCCGGAGATGCAGGACTGTCTCTCGCTGCTCAACGCAACCATAAAACACTGTACCGAAGTGTAAGGAGAACTCCATGCGCAACATGAACGACATTCTGCGCCAGGCGCAGGTCATGCAGCACAAGCTTGCCAAGCTCCAGCAGGAAGCCGCGGAGCGCAGCTACGAAGCCAGCAGCGGCGGCGGCATGGTCAAGGCCGTGGTCAGCGGCAAGCAGGAACTGCGCAGCATCGCCATCGACCCCAAGGCGCTGGAAGGCGGCGACGTGGAGATGCTGCAGGACCTCATCCTGGCCGCGGTCAACGAAGCCGGGCGCATCGCCCGTGAAACGCTGGAGCGCGAAATGAGCGCCATCTCCGGCGGCATCAAGCTGCCGGGCGTCTTCTAGCCCATGTCCGCACGCATACCGGAACCGCTGCGAGAGCTGGTGGAACAGCTCTCGCGCCTGCCGGGGCTCGGCCCCAAATCCGCCATGCGGGTGGCCATGACCCTGCTCAAATGGCCGGAGGCAGAGACTCGCCGCCTCGGACGCAATGTGCACGACCTGCGGGACAGGCTGCATCTCTGCTCCCGCTGCGGCGGCCTCTCGGCCACGGATCCCTGCGCCATGTGTGGCGACGCCGCCCGTCAGCGGGATACGCTCTGTCTCGTCGCGGAATGGGACAGTATGCTGGCCCTTGATGAAGGCGGCTTCTACCACGGGCAATATATGATCCTCGGCGGCCTGCTGGCCCCGCTGGAAAAGGTGGACTCCGAGAGCCTTGATCTGGAACGGCTCGTACGCCGTCTGGAAGAAGGAGAGATAACGGAACTCATCCTCGCGCTGGGGGCGACGCTGGAGGCGGAGAACACGGCCTCCTTCATCAAGTCTCTGGTGCAGCAGCGCTTTCCCGGCGTCAAGGTGTCTCGTCTGGCCCAGGGCATCCCGTTGGGGGCCGAGGTCAAGTATATGGACAGGGAAACGCTGCGCCAATCGTTGCAGTACCGTCAGGATCTCTGATCCGTACCACGCCGCGGGGCGGGATGAACGCTCCCCGACCGCCGGAATGCGCCCCCGCGGCGTATTCCGGCGCGTGGCCCGCGGCTGCCCCGTCTGCCTCTCCCCCCTTTTGCGGCCGGGACATCGTGAAGCTTCGGCATCCCCTCTAAATTCCCGGCCGATCCTGCCGATAAGACTTTCCGACTTGTTTCACCTGTGCTTTCGGAGGCGTACATGCAAGCCCTGAGTATCAAGCTGGCCGCCCTGCTCTTCATCGTCCTTGCCCTGACAGCGGGGATCTCGCTGGCCGTGGCCTCACCTCTGGCGGGCCTCGCCACAGCCCTTGTGCTGTTCCTTGCGGGCGCCTTCCTCATCCACCGCCTGCTCTCGCCGGTCGATGCGGCCAGGACGCTCATCCGTCTGGCGGCGGAGGCTCCCGACGAACTGGACCTGACCCCTCGGCAGGAAGATCCCCTCTGCGCCGCCATCCGCGAATATGTCCGCAAGCGCGAGGAGCGTGCCTACTGGTATGAGAGCATCCTCAATACCGTCCCCTACGGCATTTCCGTCACGGACATGGACATGCGCTGGACCTTCTGCAATGCCGCCGCCCTGCGTGCCATGCAGAAGACGGACATGCGTCAGGTGCTGGGCCAGCACTGTTCCGCCAAGAACAGCTCCACCTGCAATACGCCCAACTGCGGCATCGAACGTCTGCGCCGGGGCGAGCATGAATGCCTCAATGTCCTGAGCAACGGTCATGCCATGCGCGTGCATCTGGAATTCCTCAAGAACCGCGCCGGGCAGAACATCGGCCATGTGGAGCTGAGCCAGGACGTGACCGAAGAATTGAGCCTCAAGCGGGAAGCGGGCATCTCCTCCCGCAAGGCGCGCATGGATACCGTCGATCAGCTCAAGGACGTGGTGGAAAAGCTCAACACCATGACCAGCACGCTGTCCAACGAGGTCAACAAGGTGCGTCAGGATGCGGAACACGCCTCCGCGCGCCTGGCGGAGACCTCCGCCGCCATGGAAGAGATGAACTCCACGGTGCTGGAAGTGGCCAAGAATGCCGAAGACGCGGCGCAGGCCTCGGATTCCGTCCAGAAGCAGGCCAATACAGGCATGGAGATCATGAACAATACCGTCAACGGCATGAAGAACGTGCAACAGCGTTCCATGAGCATCAAGGACGACATGGAGCACCTTGACGGCCAGGCCCGCGCCATCGGCGCCGTGCTGACCATCATCCGCGACATCGCTGACCAGACCAACCTGCTGGCCCTCAACGCCGCCATCGAAGCGGCTCGCGCCGGGGAAGCCGGACGCGGCTTTGCCGTCGTGGCCGACGAAGTGCGCAAGCTGGCCGAAAAGACCATGAGCGCCACCAAGGAAGTGGAAGACTCCATCGGCGCCGTGCAGGCGGGGACCCGCCGCAACACCGACACGGTGGAAGCCGCCGTGGGCGACATCGAAAGAGTGGCGGAGATGGCGCAATCGTCCGGGCAGGCGCTGGAGCAGATCCAGGCGCTGGCGGGCGACTCCAGCCGTCAGGTGCAGGCCATCGCCGCCGCGGCCACCCAGCAGTCCGCCGCGTCGGAAGAGATCGCCCGCGCCATTTCCGAGGTCAACGTCCTCGGCGGCACCATCTCGGAAAGCATGATCACGGCCAGCAGTACGGTGGAGATGCTGGCCGAACAGGCCCACGCCATCCAGGGCGTCCTGGAAGGCATCCGCGTCCATGTGGCGCGCGAAGCGGAAGAAGCCGCCTCCGAGATCTCCAGTCTGCGCCGTTGAGGCGGGACGCCCCACATGCTTTCAAAGACCGTCCTTCGGGACGGTCTTTTCTTTAGGCTCAGGACTCATTATTTCCAATGACGTCAAAAAAGGATAAGTATGGATATGGAGGTTTCTATGTCCACTCTTT
>NZ_CALVHE010000036.1 GCF_944327235.1 uncultured Desulfovibrio sp. | reverse complement strand
GGGAACCCCTCCGCCGGCGCGGGAGGGGTTCCCCTTCCCCCCAAGCCCCCCATCCCTTCCCCAGCGCGCTTTTACCGGGGAAGAGTCGGGGACGCGAGTCGCCCCCGTCCCCAAAGGCAAGCGGAGCATGTTCAGTTTTCTTTTCTTATATATTGAAATCATTTATAAATTTATGTTGAAGGCGATAGCTGCCGCCTGTGCGGGAGGGGGTTCCCCTCCCCCCAAAAAAACACGCTACCCGCCATGCCCGCCACGGCATCAGGCTTTGCCGTCCAGATATTTTTCCACATAGCCGCGGGCCTCGTAGAGCACGCCGTCCTCGTAGCGGGTGCGGGCGCTGCCCATGAGCACGAGGGTGGACATGTCCACGTCGTCCGCGGGGAGATCGGCCAGCCTGCCGACCCAGCGTTCTTCCTGCGGGCGACCGGCGTTCTTCACCCAGGCGCAGAGCAGGTCCTCCCCGCGTTCCTCCCGGAAGATGCGCAGCGCCTCCTCCAGCAGATGGCGGCGCTTGCGGCCCGCGGGATTGTACAGGGTCACCGGCAGGGCGGAGGCGGCCACGGCCCGCAGGTTGCGGCGCACCTCGTCGGCGGGGACCAGCAGATCCGAGAGGCTGACCAGCGAAAAGCCGTTCTGCAGGGGCGCGCCCAGTGAGGCGGCGGCGATATTGGCGGCCGTGATGCCGGGCAGCACCGTTATGGGGATGCCGTGGAAGGCCGCCTCACGGGAACGCAGCTCGAACAGCAGGCCCGCCATGGCCAGGATGCCGGGATCGCCGGAACAGACCATGCAGACCGTATGCCCGGCGGCGGCGCTTTCCAGCGTGCGGCGGCAGCGCTCGACCTCGCCCATCATACCGTTCTGGATCACTTCGCGGTTGCCGATGCGCTGCCGGATGAAGTCCAGATAGGGGCCGTATCCGGCCAGCACGTCGCTGTCCGCTATGGCCGCGCTGACCTGCGGGGTGATCTGCGCCTCGTCGCCGGAGCCGAGGCCCACCACCAGCACCCGGCCGCGCTCGCGCGAGGGGCCTGCCAGGTGGGGCAGGCGGGCCAGCGCCAGGGTGACGCCCTCCGTCACGATCTTGGGCTGGAGGAGACGCCCGCCCTTCCCGGCGGAGAGCAGGCAGGCGGCCTCGCTGACCGAGGCGGTGCCCACACGCTCCCGCACCGTGGCCGAAGGCGTGGGCACGGGCACTTCGTCGAGCTTCTCGGCGGGGTGGAGGTCCAGCGGTATCCCCCATTCCCGCGCCAGGGCAAGGATGGCTTCCTCGTCGGCCTTGATGTCGCAGGAGGCCAGCCGGGCGATCTGTCGCGGCGCGATCCCCAGCCGGGCAAGGCAGGCTTCCGCCTCGCGCCGCAGCGTTCCCGGGGCCGTGCCGCGACGGCAGCCCAGGCCCAGCACGAGGGCGCGGCTCGTGATGTCCAGATGTTCCACTCCGGCGGGCACTGTGCCTTCCGCATCCCAGAGCACGGCGCGCGGCGTGCGAATGTCCTCGGCCCGCGCCGCAAGGACCACCTGACCGGTGGCGGCGAAATGGGCGTCGTAGATCTCGCGCGGGCCGCAGAAGGTGATGCTTTCGCCGCTCAGCAGGGCCGCATTGAGGGGACGAACGGCATTGACCGTCAGCACGCGGGCATGGAGGCGGGCCGCCACTTCGTCAAAGGCGGGCAGGCCGTTCACGTCCGTCGCCGTGCCGATGACCGCCTGACCGCCGGTAAGACGGGCGATGCGCCGGGCCAGCCGATTGGCCCCGCCCAGATGCCCGGAGGTGAGGCTGATGATGTGGCTGCCGCTTTCCGGGCAGGCCAGCACCGCCGGGTCCGTGGATTTGTCTTCCAGCAGGGGCGCTATCTTGCGCACGGCGATGCCGGTGGCGCTGATGAAGACATGCGCCGCGAACTGCCGCCAGTTCGCCCGCAGGGCGGCGTCGAAGCCGTTGCCCGACAGATGGACGATACCGGCGGCGGCCTCCTCCTCGCTCACGGGGCGGGTGGAGAAGATGCGTACGGGCAGATCGAGCCCGGCCGCCATCTCGCGGGCCAGCGCCAGTCCCTTGTCGGTAAAGGCGTAGAGGGCGCAGAGGCCGTCGAAGTGCTCCGCGGGCAGATGATTGCGGTAGCCGTGCGAGAACCGCGCGTCGTAGAGACGGGACGAACTTGCTTGCGGACGCAGGGCCTCGCCCACGAGGATGAGGGCCTGACGGCCGATGCCCGCCGCTTCCACCTGCGCGGCGATGTCCGCGAGGCTGCCGCGCAGGACGCGCTCATCCGGCCAGGAGGCGCGGTAGACCACTGCCGCGGGGGTCTCGGGCGCAAGGCCGCCTTCCTTCATGAGGCGGTCGGACAGCGAGGCGATGTTGCCCGTGCTGAGGAAGAAGGCCAGCGTGGCCCCGGTGCGGGCGAAGGTCGCGGCGTCCTCGGCGGCGGGCATGGGCGTGCGGCCGGGCGTGCGGGTGAGGACCACGCTCTGGCTGCCGTCCGGGCAGGTCAGTTCGCAGCCCAGCGCGGCGGCCGCGGCAAAGACGCTGCTGACGCCCGGCACGATGACGCTTTGGATGCCGTGCTCGGCAAGGCCGCGTATCTGTTCGTTGATGGCTCCGTACATGGCCGGGTCGCCGGTATGCAGGCGCACGACCTTCTGTCCGGCCTCGGCGGCCTCGCGCAGGCATTCCACCTGCGCCGCCAGATCCATGCCCGCGCTGTCGAGGCGGCGGCAGGAGGGCTTGCAGCAGGCCAGATGCCCGGCATCGACCAGCGAACCGGCATAGAGCACGAGGTCCGCCTCTTCCAGCAGACGGCGGCCGCGAACGGTGATGAGGTCTTGCGCGCCCGGACCGGCGCCCACGAAGTTGACGATGCTTTTCATGCCTGAGCCTCTTTCTGGAAAGTGAAGATATGGATGGTGTGTTGCGGGTCGAGGTGCCGGTGCACGCGGGCAAGGGGGGCCTCCACGGCCACGTCCAGACGGCAGATGCCCGCGCGCCGTTCCGGGGACCAGCGCAGCAGATCGGCAAGGCTCTGCAGGGTGACGGACGAGGCGACCAGCAGGCCGCCGGGCCGCAGACGCTCCATGCAGGCCGTCAGCAGGTCGGGCAGCTCCCGCCCCCCGCCGCCGAGGAATATCCTGTCCGGGTCGGGCAGGGCGTCCGGCGCATCGGCGGGCAGGCGCGTCAGGGCCAGCGCCTCGCCCGTGCGGACGCCGTAGTTGGCCACGCCGAGCCGACGGGCATTGCGTTCCATGAGGGCCACGCGTTCGGCCTTGCGTTCCACGCCCACCACGCGCAGACCGGGACAGAGCGCCGCGGCTTCCAGTCCCACGGAGCCGCTGCCCGCGCCCATGTCCCACAGGACGCCCCAGTGCGGCAGGCGCAGACGGGAAAGGATGACCGCCCGCACGTCCGGCGCGGTGATGAGATGGGCCTCGTGCGCGTAGACCTCATCCGGCAGGCCCAGGGCCAGCGGGGGCGGCGGGGCCGCCTGGGCGGGATCGTCCGCCTGCTGTTCCAGCAGAACCAGCAGGGAGGTCGGCCCGCAGGACAGCGCGGCGATGTCGCGCAGCGAGGCCCGCACGAGGCGCTCCTCCGGGCTGCCCAGCCGTTCGGCCATGACGGCGGCCCGTCCGGCGGCCTCGGGATGCGTCTCCAGCACGGCGCGGGCGATGGCGTCCGCCGTGTGGCGGCTGCCCGCGTAGGTGACGGTGAGCGGCCATTGCACGATCTGCCGGGCCGGGATGTCCTCCCCGGAGTGGACGCAGAAAAGGCGGGCCTCCTGCCAGGGGCGGCCGAGACGGTGGAAAAGCGCCTGAAAGGCCGTTATGCCGGGATGGAAACGGAGGTCGTCGCCCGGCCGGGCCAGTGCGGACAGGGTGCCGCCGAAACCGTGATACAGGGCGTCCCCGGAGGCCAGCACCGCGATGCGGTCCCCGCCCCGGCTGCGCCGGAGGATGTCCCCGGCGTCCTGTCGGGCCTGGGCCGCGATGACGTGCGTTTCCTTCAGGGGCAGGGGGCAGGCCTCCAGCAGGGCGCGCGAGGCATAGACCGCGTCGGCCCGCGTGAGCAGGCTCCGCGTGGTCTCGTCGTCAGGGAAGCCGATGCCGCAGGAGATGATGTCCACCTGTCCGTTACACTGGTTTTCCGGGCGCAGGAAATAGTCCGGCCCCACGCTTTCCGGCGGGTCGGCCTGCCGGACGTGCCGCCCTTCCTCCGTTGGAGAGGGGGTCTCCGGCAGCGGCTCCGGGGCGTCCGTCGGGACGGGGGACCCGCCGGAGCGGGCCGGGAGGCTTTCCTCGAAAAGAAAACCGCCGTCAAAGTCGAAGACCAGCAGACGCAGGGCCGGGGAGGCGGGACAATGCCGGGCGAGCTGTTCCAGCGCCAGACGGGCGAGACGGCGCAGCAGGGCCGGGCGTGCCTCGTCGGGCAGGGAGAGCAGGGCCTCGCGCACGGAGACGCTGTGCGCCAGGGCCTCGTGCGCGGCTGTGTCCTCCGGCAGGCAGCGCCGCGCCTCGGCGCGCAGCAGCGCCATGTCCTGCCGGTTTTTGGCGGCATGGGTATTGCGGAAGCCCGCGGCGTACTTGCAGAGCTTGCCCGCCATGCAGGCCACCACGATCTCCTCCATCTTGAGGCGGCAGGCCAGCCCCAGACTTTCGGCAATGAAATCCCCGATGCAGACGAAGGCGCTTTCCGGCAGGTCCGGCAGGCGTTTCCCGGCTCCCTTGCGGGTACGGCCGCCGGTGCAGAAGACCATGCTGCGGCCGCCGTCGCGGGCATGGCCCTCCACGCAGATGCGGATGGTCGCGAGGTAGGCCTCGTGACTGTAGGGACGCACCAGCCCCGTGGTGCCGAGCAGGGAGAGGCCGCCCTCGATGCCCAGTTGCGGATTGAGCGTATGCCGCGCCAGCTCGACGCCTTCGGGGATGCTGATCTCCAGCAGCCAGCAGCCGGAGCGCAGTCCGGCCCGGTAAAGATTGTCCTCCAGCATCCGGCGGGGACCGCTGTTGATGGCCCAGCGCCCCGGTTCGCAGTCCAGCCCGGCCCGCGTGCACAGACCGATGCCCGTGCCGCCGCGCAGGATGAGGTCCGCGTCCCCCACCCGCAGGCGGTAGTCCTCCGGGCGGCATTCATCGGGCGTGGCGGCGCGCAGCCGGGCGCAGACGGTGGCCCCGTGGGTGCAATCGGGATCGTCGCCGCCGTTCTTGCGGATGCGGGCCAGATAGGGCGGAGAGGGCGGCAGCAGCGGCAGGCGGCGCTGACGGCCGTCGGGGAAATGCAGGCTGACGCTGTCCGCCCGCGCGCCGTCCCGCAGGCGCAGCCAGGCCGCCACGGCCACAGCCGCGGCGCAGGCGCCGGTGGAATAGCCCCAGCGCAGACGAGCAGATCCTTTGCTTCCCATGACTGACAACGGCGATAGCGGTACGAAGGGCCGGAGGCCGGGCCTCAGGCGCTTTCCATGACGGCGTGCAGGGTGGCCACGGCCAGCGCGCTGCCGCCGCGCCGTCCTTCCAGCACGATCTGCGGCACGTCGCAACGGGCCAGCAGTTCCTTGGATTCCACCACATTGACGAAACCTACCGGCATACCGACCACCAGCGCCGGACGCACGTCCTCCTCCAGGATATAGCGGGCGATGCGGGCCAGGGCCAGCGGCGCATTGCCGATGAGGACGATGGCCCCCGGCAGCAGGGGCCGGGCCTTCTCCGCGCTGCACAGGGCGCGGGCGCGGCCTTCGGCTTTGGCGCGGGCCGCGACGTCGGGGTCGCTGATGTGGCAGTGCAGGTCCCCGGCGGCGTAATCGGGATGCAGGCGGCGCAGCCGTTCCAGCGAGAGGCCGGAACGCAGCATGTTGGAATCGGTAAAGATGGGCGCATGATCCCGCAAGGCCCGCAGGCCCGCCCGCACGGCATCATGGCGAAAGACCAGCGTGTCGGCTATGTGCGTGTCGGCGGTGGTGTGGATGAGGCGTCGGGCCACGCGCCACTCCTCCGCGGGCATGTCGCGATGACGGGGATATTCCGCCTCGATGCGGCGGAAGCTCTCCCGCTCGATCTCCGCGCCACTGAGGTCCCAGCGAATCTCCATACAGGCTCCCGGCTTATTGTTTCCTGACCAGCATGAGGGAAAGATAGGTCTCCGGCCGTCCCGCGATGTCCGCCGGTTCTTTCAGGATGCATTCGTCCGGCATGGAAAGATGTTCGCCGTAGAGGATCTCCACATCCTCCTCGCGGGCCAGACGCTCGAGCAGGGCCTTGCGGCTGCGGTAGGTCTTGAGCAGGACGGTGGTCGAACCGGCGGGGAACCGCAGGCTGTCGGCCATCTCCGCCCGGAAGGAGGGGATGATGCGCAGTTGCTGGCCGTTCTCCACGAGCACGGTCCTGGCCTTGGCGGCAAAGGTCGCGAAGGAGGTGACGCCGGGGACGATCTCCACGTCGAGCTCGGGATGCCGCCGCCGGAGGATGGGCAGCACATAGCCGAACGTGCTGTAGGTCATGGCGTCGCCAAGCGTGGCGAACGCGCAGTCCCGCCCGGCGCGCAGTTCGGTCAGGATGGCGGCGGCATTCTCCTCCACCTGGGCCTGACGCACGGCGGCGTCCCGCGACATGCTGAACACGAGCTGGCGGATCTCCCCACGGGGGGAGAGGGACTCCACCACGCTCCGGGAGGTGCTGTCCTCGGCATTGGCCGAGATGACGGTAAAGATGATGTCGGCTCCGCGCAGCACTTCCGCGGCGCGAAACGTCAGGTATCGGGGGTCTCCGGGGCCGATGCCGACCCCGTACAGGCTACCGAGCTTCATGAACTGTTCCTTCGTGGCGGGAGGGGCGCACACGCAGCCCTTCCGCGGTCTGAATGCCGTGTCGATGACAGGGAGGCCCGACGCCGCCGGACCGCCGTCGCCATCTTCCGTCCCTGGACCGGGGCCGCCGTTACGGACGCCCCCCGTGGATAAGGACTGAAAATGCCGCGCATGTCAACAAGACATCAGCAGGGTCTCCCCGGCGGACCTGAACGCGCGGGGAGGCTTCCCCCGACGCCGGGCACGGACGGTCTCGACCTTTGCGCCCAAGTCGGCTAAGATTGGGGAGACAAGAGCTGAAACGCGCGGGTCCGGCACAGACCGTGTGCGGAACGCGCATCTCCCCGCCTTTTGGAGTCTCTACCATGTCGGACGATCTGGAACGCACACGCCTTCTGAATGCCCGCATCAGGGAAAAAATCCTCCAGCACCTGCCCCGGCCCCGCATCCTGCCCACAGCCGTCGAGGGATTCCTCCTCGCCCGCCGCGAAGAGTCCGGCACGCCGGAAAAATGCTTTGAAAAGCCGCTGGTGGGGCTGGTCGTGCAGGGGACGAAGCACTCCCACATGGCCGGACGCGAATACATCTATTCGACGAACCAGAGCATCGTCGCCGCCGTGGATATGCCTATCGCCTCTTATGTGGAGGCTCCGACGTCGGAACAGCCCTTCCTGTTCTGCTACTGCTATCTGGACAAGGCGCTGCTGGCCTCTCTGGCGGCGGAAATGCCGCGCGAGGAAGATGACGCGACGGAGGACATGACCGGCGTGTCCATAGCCGATACGCCTCCCGATATCCTGGAGATGTTCCTCCGCCTCATCGAACTGCTGGACAAGCCGGAACAGATACCGTTCCGCGCGCCCATGATGCTGCGCGAACTGCATTATCTGCTGCTGATCAGCCCGCACGGACGCATCCTGCGGCGGATGAACACGCCGGGGACCCAAAACCATCAGGCCGTGCAGGCCCTCAACTGGATACGCGAGAATTACAAGTCCAGTCTGCGCATAGCCGCGCTGGCCCGTCAGGTCAACATGTCCACGGCCAATCTGCACCGCTGCTTCAAGCTGCTCACGGGACTGAGCCCCCTGCAGTATCAGAAGCAACTGCGCCTCCATGAAGCGCAGCGCCTCATGCTCTTTGAAAACGAACGCGCCTCGGCGGCCGCCTTCAAGGTGGGCTACGAAAGCATCACCCAATTCAACCGGGAGTACAAGCGGGTGTTCGGGGAGCCGCCGCTGCGGGACATGCACCGCCGTCGGGCCTCGGTGGCCCTGCGGGACAGCGCGGCATAGAGCGGTTTGCCATTGAAAAAGGCAAAACGCGAGGCGGCGGCACAGCGCCGCCCCGGCCCAAACCAAGCGGAATGACCGCGTTTTTTCGAGAAACGACAGGTCATATGGTTTGAAACGCACAGCGTTTCACACTGAAAATGCCTCAGGGCGCTATCAGCGCAAGTTTTGCAAATAATTTCAACAGATAAGCAAGTAAGCTGTACATGCTCCGCTTGCCTTTGGGGCGGGGGGTCTCGTGTCCCCGACCCTTCCCCCGGTAAAATCGTGCTGGGGAAGGACTGGGGGAAAGAGCGCGACCGAAAGGCGGCCCGCAGGGCCGTGCCCGTTAGGTGACGCAGGAGCCTTACGGGCATCGACAGCAGAGCGCGACCGAAAGGCGGCCCGCAGGGCCGTGCCCGTTAGGTGACGCGAGGGCTTCCCCTTCCCCCCAAAACAGGCCCTAAATCAGCCCCAGCTCCGACAGCCAGGCTTTCACGGACGGCTCCGCGCCGTCCACGCGCGATCCGCGCACCTCAAAGCCTTTCAGAAGGCGGGCCTGCGGGCAGAGACGCCGGAGGTCCTGCTCGCTCTTGCCCAGACGGCTGCCCTCGTGCGTGCAGAAGGGGACGAGCGTCTTGTTGCCCACCGGATAGTTTTCCAGAAACATGGCCACCGGCATGGGAAAGGTCCCCCACCAGTTGGGATAGCCGAGAAACAGCGTGTCGTACGCTGCCGGGTCCGGCTGCATGGCGGCGATGGGCGGCCGGACGTTGCGCCGCTGTTCCTGCCTGGCCAGCTCCACCACGGCGTCATAGTCCTGCGGGTAGGGCGTGAGGGGCGTGATCTGGGCCATGTCGCCGCCCGTCAGTCGCTGGATGCAGGCGGCGAGCCGACGGGTATTGCCGGAATGGGAAAAATAGACGATGAGCATGGATCTTCCTCCTGTTGTGGCCGTATGGCCCCGCAGCAGCGGGACGGTCGCAACGGCTATCGCGCCAAGGGCGGCGCTCCGCAGGAACTCCCGCCGCGAACGGCGGCCGTTCCCGTGCGGTGCGGTCGGGTGGTCGGTGGTAGGGGGGAGGGATGTTTTTTGGGACATGCTGTCCTCCTTGCGCGGCAAAGTTCGCGGGGTGGCGGCGGGGGGGAGCCGGAGCGCCGCCTGCCCATGAGCATTTTCCGTTTGAAAAGTTTCGCGGTCCACACCGCACGGCCTGTCGTTTCGCGGAAAAAACGCGGTCATTCCGCTCGCTTTGGGCCGGGCGGCGCTGTGCCGCCGCCTCGCATTTTGCCCTTTTCAACGGCAAAATGCGCTATTTGTCGCCGGTAGTTCCGTTATACTGTTCATCCGTTACCGGCTCCATCCACTCGACGACCTTGCCGGGTTCCTTTTCCTCGCAGATGGAGATATGCGTCATGGCGCTCCCCGGGGCGGCGCCGTGCCAGTGCTTGACGCCCACGGGACAGATGATGACATCCCCGGCGCGGATCTCCTGTACGGGCTTGCCCCATTCCTGCGTCCTGCCCACGCCGGAGGTGACGATGAGCACCTGTCCCACAGGGTGGATATGCCAGTGCGAGCGGGCGCCGGGCTCAAAGGTCACGCTGCCGCCGCTGGAACGCATCTCATTGTTGGCCGGGTAGAGCGGGTCTATGCGGACGCTGCCGGTGAAGAACTTGGGCGACCCCTTGATGGCGGCCTGTTCGCCGCTGCGGATGATGACTTGTCCTCCGGCGTCCTCGGCGGCGGCGGGCTGGCTCATGGTCATGGCGGCGGCTGCGGAAACGGAAAGCAGGCTGGCGAGTACGGCTTTTTTCATGGTTTCCTCCTGAAGTGTTGCGATCTTGATGGACACAGCATACGCCGAGGCCGCCGGCGGGCCATCCACGATACTTGCAACTTTTTGCCTGATACTCGCAGACGGCAATGGCGCGGGAGCAAACGAGGGAACGACACGCCCGGCACCCTGCGAAGCGGGAGGCGGCGGGGAGATGAGGCGAGGGCGCGGTGGACGTGCGGGAAAAGGAAGGGCTGGGGGACAGAGACCGGCGTTAGGGCATCTTGCCCGTGAAAAAGACAGGAGGCGGGACGGCGGCAAGAGGAAGAGCGGGAGCGGGTCGGCGGGGCGTGGGGCTATCCCTCTTTGACGGGCGCAAGCGCGTCCGCCTTCCCGAGGGTATGGAATATCCTTTTGTCGGAATACATGGCCTTGTCCACCTTCTCCACAAAGAATTCCCCCAGGGTCAGATGATCCCGTTTTTCGGGGAGCATGTCACGCTTGGGGGATATGGCCCCGAAGCCGAAGGAGACGTTGAGTTTTTCCCCGTCTATCTCATAGGTCTCCTGGAGCCTGAGTTTGATGTGCTCGAGCTTTTCGGGGAGCATCCGCTCCTGTCCCGGCGCGCAGTAAAAGACGGCGACGAATTCGTCCCCGCCGAAGCGCGAGGCAAAATCATGCGGGGAAAGCTCGCCGGACAGCCTGCGCGCGAATTCGACGAGCACCTTGTCCCCGGTGATATGTCCGTAGATGTCGTTTATCTGCTTGAAATCGTTCAGATCGAACACGCAGAGGAAGAGACGGGGATCATTGCGGCCGTAGATATGCCTGAGATGGCGGTCGATGGCGGGTTCAAGCAGTTCCCAGAAGAAATTTTTATTGTAGAGCCGGGTCAGAGGGTCGGTCTTGGCCTGTATGGATATTTCCTTGTTCTTGTTGATGAGGACGGCGAACTGCGTCACCACGAGCGAAAAGAGGAGGCAGAGCGTAAGCGCGACGGAAGCGTAGCGAACGACTTTCTTCGGGCTGATCCAGCCATACACGGGGCTGATGTCGAGATACCACGTCACGTTTTGCAGGGGGATGGCCTTTTGGTGGATATTTTCAGCGAGCGCCGTATCGGACGAAAGGAGGACGGCGCGCTTGCCGCTTGTCGGATCCTTGCGCCAGAGCGCCCAGGAAAAACCGGCGGCGGTCAGGATGCCGAAATCTATCCGTGCGGTGAAGATCTCCGGGAAACGATAGGTGATGATGGCAAAGCCCCAGAAGTCCTTTTCCGGCGTGCCGGGGCCGCGCGGCAAAAAGATGGGCTGCCGAAAAGCGATCCCGGTACCGCCCTGCACCAGATCGAACGGGCCGGAGAGCGTCATTTTTTTCGACTCTCGCGCGAGGAGGGCTTCCCGCTTCCTGTCCTCCGCCCGCAGAAGATCATGGCCGATGGCCACGCTGTTGCCGTCGTATGGGAAAACGTCGCTGACGATACCGTCTTTTGCCAGATTGATATTGATAATCTCCGCATTGGATCTGAGCACATCGTCCGCAATATAGGCAAAGTTCTCCGTTCCCCCCGTTGCAGAACCAGCATGGTGTAGACCGGGTTGAGATTTTGCGCGAGCGTTTGGCAGAGCAGGGAGAGTTTTTGCGAGATGTTATGACTGTAAAACTGGGATGATCGCCGCAGCTCCCGCTCTTCCTTCTGGACGGCATGAGCTATCCATGCGGCGGAGGCCAGCAGAGAGAAAAGGAACGTCAAAAAAAGACGATGGATATATTTATCTTTTTTGTCAAGTAATAAATCATTACATTCCATGTGCATTCTCGGATGTGCTGGATGAAAGCCCTCTGGAGCTCCTGAGCGGGCGCGGGTCGCGACGAGCGGAAGCGAAAAGGAAAATTTTCAGAAGCGGCGGCAGTCTGGCCGGATGCTCGGGGAATGAGACCGCAAGACATTCACAATCGGGGGGGGGGGGGAGGGACTGCGTGACGCATGACAGTTTCCTGAAGAAGGGGAAAAAGCTCCTGCCGGAAAAGGCGGGAAAGGACGACCCTTCGGGGCGGGAGAACGGTCAGCGGTCGCGCGGCGCTTTCAGAGGACTTGGCATGGCGGTCTTCCCATTTCAAACGTGGAATGCAGCGGGAACGTATGTACGAGAATTATGGAGTCGTACGCCTAATTTTTGCGTAATCCACGAACATCAGTACGTCAAGCAGTTTGTTCCCTCCGCGCGGTCGTTCATGCGGGCAGGCGTAGCGCGGGCGGGACGCGGCAGGCATGGGGGATACCGTTCGGCGGTGTGCTCTCGTGAGGAAATACGCACGTTTGCGCGTCAGCCTGCGGCGGGGGAAGGGGGCCGCGTGTCCCCGACTCTTCTCTGGCAGAGCATTTTCCGTTTGAAACGCTTCGCGTTCCAGACCATACGGTCTGTCGCTTCGCGGTAAACGCGGTCATTCCGCTTGGTTTTTGCCGGGCGGCGCTGTGCCGCCGCCTCGCATTCCGCCTTTTTCAACGGCAAAATGCGCCAAAGGCGCGCTGGGGAAAGGCTGGGGCTTGGGAGGAAGGGGGCGAGAACGCCTTTTCTCGCGTCGGATGAAAACGACCATGCCCTGTCGCGACGCGGGCCGCCGTGGGCATCGGCAGCGGGACGAGGGATATGCCACCCGCCAGACAGGCGACGGGCAGGGCCAACAGGCCGGGAAAGTGCCTGCCGCGCTGCGGGCGATCCACGGCGCGGCAGGCGGGGCGTTTGGTGGTTACAGGGAAGCGCCGAGCGTGCGGGCTTCCCGCAGGGCGGGCTGCCCGGCCACCGCGCCCGCCTCAAAGACGCCCCCGGCCAGCACCTGTCCGCAGTCCCGCCAGTGGAGGAAGCCGAGCAGGGCGTGGTAATAATCCAGCACAGGTCTCCAGTTCTCCGGGCTGTTGCCTTCCGCCGCCATGAGGAGCACGCAGTCCTTGCGCGGATTGGCGTAATCGGGGCGGCATTCGGCCACGGCAAACAGGCGGTCAAAAGCGGTCTTGAGCTGGCCGGAGAAGCCCCAATAGTACATGGGCGAGGCCAGCACGACCAGATCCGCCGCCGTATACGCCGGATAGATGGCCGCCATGTCGTCCTTTTGCACGCAGGGATGCGCGGCATCCTTGCCGCCCTTCACGCAGCCGAGACAGCCGCGTATGTCCATCCGCTGCAGGTCGAAGCGGGTGACGATGTGTCCGGCCTCGGCCGCGCCTTCGGCAAAGGCGTCGCAAAGCATGGCCGTGTTGCCGTGGAGGCGGGGACTGCCGTTCAGGATGACGATGTGCTTGCTCATGATCTTTCTCCTTTGGAGCATTGGGGGAGCATTTTCCGTTTGTAAAGCTTCGCGTTCCAGCCCTTGCGGCCTGTCGTTTCGCGGAAGGAACGCCGGGGCCGCCGCGCATTTTGCGCCGGACGGCGCTGTACCGCCGCTCCGCGTTCCGCCTTTTCCAACGGCAAAACGCTTCCCGCGCGAAAAATGGCGGTGCGGTCGTGGACGGGGAAACCCGGTGTGGGAAGGCGCCCCGTCGTGCCGCGCATGACATTTTTTTAATAACTACTAAAAAAATGTCAATGAGCAAAGAAGGCCGGACGCGGGGCAAATGCGGTCGTCAGCAATGAGAAGCGGGGCGGGGCGGGGGGAGCAGGCGGACGGCAAGGCCCGCAATGGCGGAAAGTTCGGACAGGGACAGGCCGTCCCGAGCTTGCAGGGAGAGGCCCTCAAGCAGGGTGTTCAGCGCGCCCGCCAGCGGCCCGACAGGCGTATCCGGGGGGAGCTGGCCCTCCCGGACGGCCCGGCGCAGGCGGTGGGCAAACAGGGTCTCAGTAGCCTGCCGCAGCTCACGCACGGCGGCGATGATCTCCGTCTCGTCGTCAGCGATGTTGACGGCGGCCAGCACCACCATACAGCCGCAGGGCGTGTGCGGGGAAAGCAGGATGCGGGCCGCGTCCCGAAAGAAATGCTCCACGGCCGTATGCACGTCCGGCTCTTCCTGAAAGCGGCGGGACGGGGCGTCCCAGTAGGTACGTTCATAATGGCGGAGCGCCTCGAGGAAGAGGGCGGCCTTGTTGCCGAACGTGGCGTACAGACTGGGAGGATTGATGCGCATGGCCGTGCACAGCTCCGCCACGGACGCGGGCGCGTAGCCCCGCCGCCAGAAGACTTCCAGCGCGCTGTGCAGGGCCTGCGCCCGGTCAAAGGCGCGAGGGCGGCCCTTGCCGCGGCTGGTGGAGGACTGGAGGGCGCGAGACTGAGCGGACATGACGTTCCCGGAAGGATTGGAAGGGCGACGGCTCAGGGGCGGGACGGACAGTCCGCCCGGCCCAGCTCGCCCCGGAAGGCGCGGGCAAGGATGGCCTTTTTCATGCGCTCGATGTGCGCCACGACGGCATCGGCGGCCTCCCTGATACGCTGCTCCCTGCCGAGGAGATCGTCGAGGATGCGGACGATTTCCCGCTGTTCGGGAAGCGTGGGGAGAGGAAGAGTGATATTATTGATGTCAGTTAGACTAAGATTTGCTCGTGCTGTTTCTGCCTTATTTTCAAAATAATAGGTCAATGCGGCAGGAGAATTGAGATAATAGCAGACATAGGATGAGGAAATATTTTCATACAACCGTACCAAACAAACAGCTTGATTTATATTTGCTTTGTATTTTTCTTGATAAACTGCCGCTCTACCTATTGATGCGCCAACTATATTTATAAGAATATCTCCGTACTTGAGGCAAGACCTTTTTTGTTTAATGTTTATTGAATCCTCAACGAATTTTTTATTTTCAAATTTTAAGTATCCTTCTCTGACGTTTTCACTCGTTACAAATAATGTTTGAGTTTCGTCCTCAACATAAGAAATACCTTGCCACTTGGGAGAGGCACCTTTAGTAATGAGTGAACTAACTTTATGCAGCGTAGTCAAAGGCCAGCACTCTACCCCCTGTTCCTCCCGCCATTTGGCCGTCAGTTCTCCCGTGAACGCCTTGTGCAGGATGGCAGCCCTGCGGAGGGCCACACTGTCCCGCACGGCCTCCGCCTTTTGCCGGGCCTCGTCCAGCCGGGCAAAGAGGGATTCAATATGTCCGACGATGCGTTCTTGCTCCTCTCGCGGGGGGAGGGGAAAGGGGATACGCGCAACCTTTGTTGCAGACAACTCAAGAAATGTTGTTCCGCTTGCATACGATTCAAGAAGCGGTTTGCTCCCTTTTAAATACCAGTAGAGAAATCGAGGAGTATATAAATGAGAAGGCAGAAAGTTTTTAAATCCCTGATTTGTGCACAGCGGGTTTTGTGCTATAACTACATAACCTATAGGCGCGCGAGAAGAAAGACAAACCGTGTTTGAGGGAAGCAGGCGTGCTGAAGAATTTTTGAGTCCCAAAGGGGTGAGCATTTTTTTGCCATGTGAAATATATACGGCAGTATAGTTTGATAAATCTGCTGGTGATAACCATGGAATATTACCGTTATCGTAAAATTCTTTTGTCTTGGAAGATGGTGTCCCACCGCTTGCAATTTGTGTAACATCTCCCAACCGCACCCATTTCCAGCCCTCGGGCAGAGGGTAGGGCTGTTCCCGCACGGGGATCTCCGGCAGGGGGGCGCTTTCCGGCAGCAGGGAGGCGCGGGACGCGGCGGCATTCTTGCGGGGGCGGGCCATCATTCCGCCTCCTTGCCGGTCAGGCGCTGCAGCTCGCGCACCACGCCCTGCATCAGGTCCATCGCCTCGTCGAGCAGGGCAAGGCATTCCTCGCCGCTTTCGACGGGGTCGGGCAGCTCGGTGGCGTCCACCAGCGCGGCGTCCCGGATCAGGCCGAGGTCCAGACTGTCCCCCCGCGCCGCGATGGCCTCCCGGCTGAAGGCGCTCCAGCGTTCATCCCGCACGGCGTGGCGGTCCGGCGCGGCATAGGCCGCCTCAAAGGCGGCGAAGTGCTCCGGCCGGAGCGGGTTGGTCTTGCCGAACGAGGGCATATTGGTGCGCAGGTCATAAAACCAGACCTCGGCGGTATTGCCCCTGTCGCTCTGGCCGCGCGCAAAAAACAGCACATTGGTCTTGACGCCCTGAGCATAAAAGATGCCCGTGGGCAGGCGCAGGACGGTGTGCAGGTCGCATTTGTCCATGAGGTCCGCCCGGATGCGCGCGCCGTCGCCGTCGGCAAAGAGCACATTGTCCGGCAGCACCACGGCGGCCCGGCCGCCGCGCCTGAGGCTGCGGTAGATATGTTGCAGGAAATTCAGCTGCTTGTTGCCGGTGGGAAAGGAAAAGTCGTCCCGGCTGGCCCGCTCGCCGCCCTTCTTGGTGCCGAAAGGCGGATTGGTCAGCACGAGGTCGTAGTCCTTGAGGTCCTTGCCCGCCGTGGACAGGGTATCGGCAAGGCGTATCTCCCCTTGCAGGCCGTGCAGCATGGCATTCATGAGGGCAAGACGGTGGGTGTCGTGCACCAGCTCGCAGCCGGTGAAGGCCTGCGTTTTCTGAAAGACGGCCTGCTCCTCGTCCAGATCGAAATAATCGTCGGTACGCGCCTTGAGGTATCTGTCCGCGGCGATCATGAAACCAAAGGTGCCGCAGGCCGGGTCATTGCAGCGCTCCCCGACCCGCGGCTCCATGAGGCGCACCATCACGTCGATGAGCACGCGCGGGGTGAAATACTGGCCCGCGCCGGACTTCTTTTCATTGGCGTTTTTTTCCAGCAGGCCTTCATAAAGGTTGCCGAGGCCTTCCTCCTGCGCGGAATACCAGTCCAGCGCATCAATGCTGGTGATGATCTTTTCCAGATTCTTCGGCTCGTCGATGTTGGACACCGCGCCCTGATAGATCTCCCGCACGCGGCCCGTGCCGGTCTCGCCCAGCTCGGCAAGCGCCCGCTTGTACACATGCTTGAGCTCGACGCCGCTGCGGGCGGCCAGCGCATCCCAGCGGCAGGCGGCGGGGATGTCGTCTTCCCTGCCGGTCTCCTTGGCCATTTTCAGGAAGAGGAGATAGGTCAGCTCGGTAACGTACTGGTGGTAGGTGATGCCGTCATCCCGCAAAACATTGCAGAGGTTCCAGAGTTTGGCGACGATCTCCTGTGTGGTCATGCGGCAAGGCCTCCATCATCGTACAGATAGGCATTCAACTCGTTCACAAGGTTTTCCAGCTCATTGCGGAACAGCTTGTTCAGCGCCGCAAAGCCGCCCCTGTCGCGAAAGACGACGCTCTCGTCAAAGGTGCGCACGGACAGCACGGACTCGTTGAGCAGGTATTTTTCCATGCGGTCGATCCATTTTTTTTCGGCGGCGGAAAATTCGTGGGCCTGTTTCAGCCGGGCCACGGCGCGGCGGACGCGCTCCTCGTGGCCGAGCAGCTCCGCATTGACGCCGTAACAGCGCACAAGGCCGATGATGTCCGCCGCGATGTCCGTATTGCTCATGCGGGACAGGGCGGAATTGAGCTGCCGGACGGTGAAGCCCTCCCGCCCCAGGGTCAGGCGCAGGCTCTTGAGGCTCTCGCGCGTGAGGTCGGCCGGGCGCGTGCAGATGAGGTTCATGGCCGCGATCTCGTCGCGGTGCTCCCGCACGAAGCGGGCAAAGGATTCCAGATAGTCGGCGGGGCGCAGATGATCCTTGCCGTAGCCCTGCGTATGGCTGGTGAGCGCGTCCGGCGTATCGGAAAGGACGATGGTGCGGCTGCCCGTCCCGTCCGACGCCCGCAGAAGGGCCAGCGCATCCCGCCGGGCCAGCAGAAATTCCCTGGCCTCCCGCGGCTGCGCCGTCCGCACGCGCCGGATGAGGGCCTCCGGCGTGTCGCCGCACAGGTCGGCAAACTGCTGCCGGACCTCCTCCGGCAGGCTGCGCCTGCGGCGTTGCAGCAGGCCGAGTATCTGACTGACCTGACTCTGGATATGCTCCGGCTCGTCCATGACCTCCAGTCCGTCCAGCAGCAGATCAAGGCTCACCGAGGGATTGCTGACCACCGGCCTCATGCTGGTGAGCGGCTCAAGGGCGCTGAACTGGCCCACGGCGTCGTAGACCTCGAAATGCGTCTTGCCGATGGCCGGACACAGGCGGGTGGCGCGGCCGAGCATCTGCTCGAAAAGTATGCGGGACCTGACCCGCCGCAGGAATACGAGGCGGGTGATCTCCGGCACGTCGATGCCGGTGGTGAGCAGGTCCACCGTAACGGCGATGCTGGGAAAGCTCTCGTTTTTGAAACGGAGGATGGCCGCATCGATGTTCTTGCGGTTACCGATGCTGCCGGTGATCTTCATAACGGCATCCGTATCCACCAGCTCCTCGGCATAGATCTCCTTGAGGATGCGGACGATCATGTCCGCGTGGCGGTCGTTGACGGCGTAAATGAGCGTCTTGCCGGAGGAGGCGTCCTCCGGGTCGATGTCCTTGGCGATCTCTTGCAAGATCTCCCGGTTGAAATTCTCATTGATGACGGTGCGGTTGAACTCGTCCACCTCGAAGTCGAGCTCATCGTCCAGAAGGGCGGCATTGGTGATCTCGCCGGTGGCGGGGTCGAAGAGGGCCACGGTATCGCCGGGCTTGTAGTGTATGCCCTGCTCGCTGAGGAGCGTGCTCAGCTGGTGCGGGGCGTCGTAATCCGCCAGAAAGCCGTCGATGACCGCCTCACGGTACGAGTAGGTGAATACGGGCGGCCCGAAAATCCGCGTGGTCTGGAGCGCGGGCGTGGCCGTCAGGCCGATCTTGACCGCCTGGAAATAGTCGATGACCTCGCGGTATTTGCTCTGGTAGTCGCGCTGATCGCGGTAGAGCCGCTCGCCGTCGGTTATTTCCCGGTCAAGGATGTAGCCCCGGTGCGCTTCATCGACGATGACAAGATCGTAGTCGCTGACCGAGGGCATGGTGTCGCTGCCTTCGCCGTAGAGAATGCGTCTGACCATGCTCTGCACGGTGGCCACATGCACGCGGGTCTCCGGTCCCATGTCCGTGTCCGTCAGGCCGCATATGGAATAGATGCCGCTCAGCGGCTGGAGCTCCTCCAGCTTCACGTCCCTGAAGACGGCCAGCGCCTGCGAACCCAGCGCGGTACGGTCCACAAGAAAAAGGATGCGCCGGAAGCGTCCGCTCTTCAAAAAGCGGTACATCAGGCCAAGCACCGTCCGGGTCTTGCCCGTGCCCGTCGCCATGGCCAGCAGCAGCGCCTGCGCGCCCTCCATCACGGCCCGCTCGGCCGCCGCAATGGCGCGAAGCTGGTATTCGCGCAGATTGAGGCCGTCCTTGTCGGTCAGGAAATCGGCGGACAGGGCGGCAAGACGCTGGTTGCCCCGCTCGTCGTCCCGCGTGAGCAGCGCTTCCAGTCCGGCGGGGCTCATCCAGCCGTGCAGGGCACGCGGCACGCCGGCGGCCTGCCGCACGTCCTGAAACCAGATGCCGGACGTTTCCGCATACTGCCGGATATAGGGCCTGCCGTTGGCGGCAAAGAGGAAGGGAACGCGGAAACCCCGCCATTCCCCGATGACATGGGCCGCGTGTTCCGCGCGGATATGGCGGGCGTAGTCCTTGCACTGGTGGTCGAGCACGGCGGGGATGTCCTTGTGGCGGGCCTTGGCCTCGATGATCCCCACAAGCCGCGTCCCCACAAAGAGAGCGTAATCGGCATACCCCCTGCCGCCCGCGTCGGCATCCGTGGGCCATTCGGCTATGGCCAGATTGCGCCCGGCCTGCGGCCGCGTGCCGAGCGCGTAGCGCAGGCTCTCGGAATCGGCCTCCCAGCCCACCTTTCTGAGCTGCTCGTCGATAAGATAGCGCGTTTCGGCCTCGGATATGCGGCGCGCGCCCGCGGCAGCGGCGGCACGCCTGCGGCGTACGTCCTCCGGCTCGGCGGCGCTCCGCTCGGCACGGGCGACGGCCTGTTCCGCCAGTTCCGCATCCTGCCCGGCATCTTCGCCGCCCCCCTGCCGGGCGTCGTCCGCCGCGGCGGGCGCCACGAAGGCTTCCGGCCGGGAGGTCTCGTCGCCGTAGGTCTGGGAAAACCAGCCGCACAGGCTGTGCGCGATCTGCAGGAGGACGCGCGTCTTTTCCGGGGAAAAGGGGCCGCCTTCATGGGCCGCCCTGTTGCGCTCCTTGCGCAGCAAATGAAAGGCCGCGGCCACGTCGGAGGGCAGCACGTCCCGTTGCTGCAAAATAGTGATGCGCGTCGCCGCGTCGCAGCGTTCGGGCAGGGGAATATGGTCCTGCGCGCACATGACCCGGATCATGCCCTCACACAGCAGCCCCGTCTTCATCAGGCAGGATTGCGGGTCCGAATGCAGATAGCGTTCGGCCAGCATACCGAGCTCGGCCAGCTCGGGAAAGCGTGTCCGCAAAAAGGCGAAATTGGATGCCATATCCTCTCCCCCGAAAAAAAACGCCGGACAGGCGCGGACGCACGGCAACGCCTCCCGCCCACCGCGCGGCATGGCCGCGCAAAAACCGATGGTGTCAGTCTATATCGTTTCCGGCAAAAAGGCAAAGCGGGCCGCCTGCCGGGCGTTGCGGCGCGGCGCGGAAAAGCATACGCTGGCCGACGGGAGGCATTCCATGACCGATGACAGACAGGCACGCATCACCGAAGCCAACGCGCGACTGAAAGAGATCCTGCTGCGGCATGTGCCGCGTCCCGCTGTCCTCCCGGGGCCCGTTGACGGCGTGTTCCTCGTCCGGCGGGAAGCCGTCAACTGTTCGGAAAGCTGCTTCACGCGGCCGCTGGCCTCGCTGATCGTGCAGGGCGGCAAGCGGGCCGTGCTCGGGTCGCGGGAATACACGATCCGCGCTGATCAGTGTCTGGTGGCCGCGGTGGACATGCCGAGCCTGTCCCATGCCGTGGACCCTACGCCGGAACGGCCCTTCCTTTCCCTCTTCTTTCATCTGGACAGGCAGATGCTCGGAGAGCTGCTCATGGAGATGACGCCGGAAGAGCGCGCGGCGGGCGTGGACGACAGCGGGGTGTCCGTGGCCGATGCCGACCCGGATCTCATGGAAGGGGTGTTGCGGCTGGCGGAACTGCTGGACAAGCCCCGGCAGATCGCCGTGCGGGCGCCGCTCATCATGCGCGAACTGCACTATCTGCTGCTGGCCGGGCCGCAGGGCGGCATTTTGCGGGGACTGTACGCGCATGGCGCGCGGAACGGCCAGATCCTCCAGGCCATCGCCCTCATGCGGCGGAACATGACCAGGCCCCTGCGCATGGACGCACTGGCCAGACAGGTCTGCATGTCCGTCTCAAGCCTGCACCGGCATTTCAAGAGCATCACCGGTCTGAGCCCCCTGCAGTACCACAAGCAGCTCCGCCTCTACGAGGCGCAGCGCCTGATGCTGGTGGAAAACGAACGCGCGGCCAGCGCGGCCCTCTCGGTGGGCTACGAAAGCGTGACCCAATTCACCCGCGAATACAAACGCATGTTTGGCGAGTCGCCGCACCGGGACATCAGCAGGCGGCGCTGTCCGGCGTAGGGGCTTCCCCCGCAAGCGCGCTCAGAAAAAAAGGCGGACCTGCGGACAGGTTCGCCTTTTGCGTCGGTCGGTGTGTCTACTGGCCTTTTCCCTGCCGGGGGACCGGCTCCATGTACACGGAAACGCCGTCGGGCATATCCGCAAGGCGCCGCATCCCGCTGACTATCCGTCCCAGCGGCACAAGCCCTTGGGAGTGCCGGAAGTCCCGGTAAAAAATGGCCAGATTGCCCCACGGGGCATAATAGGCGACCGTACCGGCCTCAGGGTCGCAACTGGACGGGGAGCCTTCCGTTTGCAGCTTTTTCGGCGGATAGCCTATCTTTTCCGTCTCGTTGTAGTCCTCCAGCGTCAGCCGCAGGGGCAGCATGGCATAAAAACTCCGGCTGGCGGGATGATCCTCCAGAAGGACGATGGCCTCGCCGCCGTCGAAGGTCAGGCGCACGCGCAGGCCCTCGCCGTCCTGCCGCGCCGCGGCGGGCGAAGAGGGGAGCCGTTCGCTCGGCGTGCCCGCCGTGGCCACGGCGGCAAGGCCGAGAAGGAGCAGGGCGGCGGGCAGGATGTACTTCAGGGTATTCATGGCAGTTTTTCCGGGGTTGGGGATGACGGTCGCACGGCGTCACTTTGCCGGAGGCGTCGCGTCGGAGGCTCGCCTGTCCCGCAGCTCCACGGGGACCGCCTCCAGCAGGACGCGCCGGGCGATCATGTCCTTTGTGGTCTGGTAATACTTCTGGAAATGCGGCGTGCGGCGATGCCGTTCATAGGCGGCGTCATCGACATACATCTCAAAGAACGTCAGCTTCGTCGGGTCCTGCCGGTCGGCAACGGCGTACAGGGCAAGCACGCCCGGCTCGACGCGCAGAGATGTGGCCATTTCCTCCCTGACGGCGCTCAGGAAGGCTTCAAGACATTCCGGCTTGATGTCCAGCCGGGCGATGCGGACGGATGAGGTCTCCGCCGCATGGACGATGGGTGATCCTGTCAGCATGAGACATGCTCCCATAAGCAGGGAGAGCGCCTTTTTCTTCATGATCCAGCCTCTCCATTTTGCGCAAAACGCGGGGCGGCGGCACAGCGCCGCCCGGTCCAAAGTGAGCGGAAAAACCGTGTTTTTTCCGCGAAACGCCAGGCCGTATGGTTTGGGACGCGAAGCGTTTCAAACTGAAAATGCTCCAAGGCGCAACACGATGCGGGCCGCCGCCAATGCATTGCGGGGGCGGCGCTGTTCCGGTCGCCGCCCGCCGCCCGGCTCACTGCGCCGTATAGCCGCCGTCCACGGCGATGCCCTGCCCGGTGACGAAGCCCGCCTCCTGACACGACAGCCAGACGATGCAGGACGCCACCTCATCCGGAGTCCCCACGCGCCGCATGGGTTCGATGACGTCGGTGATGGCCCCTGTCCGCATCATATGTTCCACCATGGGCGTCATGATGGTGGCGGGACAGACGGCATTGATGCGGATGCCGCGCGCGGCGTATTCCAGCGCCGCGCACTTGGTCATGCCGAGCACGGCATGTTTGGAGGCGTGGTAGGCGACACGCCCGGGCATACCGATCAGCCCGCCGATGGAAGAGCAGTTGACGATGGAATAGCCCTCCCCGCCCTGCGCGAGCATCCGGCGCAGCTCGTACTTCATGCAGAGGAACATGCTGCGGAGATTGACGTTGATGACCCTGTCGAACTCTTCGGCGCTGACTTCCGCCGTTTCCACGTCGTCGCTCATGATGCCGGCGTTATTGTAGGCGTAGTCCAGCCGCCCGAAGGTCCGGCACGTCGCCTCGACCATCCGTTCCACCTGCTCCTCGTCCGTGACGTCGCAAGTCACGCAGTCGGCGGAATGGCCCTCGCCGCGCAGTTTCTCCACGATGCCGCGCAGCAGGTTTTCCCGTCTGCCCGCCAGCATGACCGATGCGCCCTTGCGGGCAAACATGATCGCCGTCGCCTCGCCTATGCCGCTGCTGGCTCCGGCCACCAGCACGACCTTGCCGTGAATGTCCATATCTCCTCCCAGAAAAACGGTTGGGGTCTGTGGTTCTGTTCGCCTGGCCGGGCTGCCGCATCAGGAATCCTGCAGGACGGCATTGACGCAGGCAAGGGCGTTCAACGTCCGCGGGAAGCCGATATACGGCAGCATCATGGCCAGCGCGTCGATGAGGTTCTGTTTGCTGTTGCCCACATTGGCGTTGCCCTGCACATGGGCCTTGACCTGCGCTTCGCAGCCGCCCAGCGCGCTGATGACGGTAAAGGTCAGCAGTTCGCGCATCTTCAGATCAAGCCCCTTGCGGGTATACACGTCGCCAAAGCAGAAGGCGGAAAGGAAATCGACCATGATGTCCTTCTGGCCCTGCGGGGTCGCGGCGTGCATCTTGTCGATGGCCTCCCCGAAAATGCCCTTCTGCACCGCCAGACCGTCCGCAAAGCGGCTGTCCTCCGTCACTGTGCCCTGATTTTCCAGAGGCAGGGCGATGCCGTGGGCGGCAAAGACCTCATTGACCAGACGCAGAGCGCTTTCCGTGCGGGGAAAGCCGATATACGGCGCGCACTGGTACAGCGCCTCGCGGATCTCCACGGGGCTGACGCCGCGGCGCAGGGCCGCCTCCGTATGTTCCTTCACCTCATCCAGCGTCTGGATGGCGGCAAGGGTCACCAGCGCCACAAGCACTTTCTGCCGCTGGTCGAGCGTGCCGCCGTCCACGATCTCGCCGTACACGAGGCGGTCCCGCATGGCGGCGAGTTCGGGGTCCGTCCGCGCCAGAGACGATCCGGCCTCGCCCATGAGGGCCTGCCGGTTTTGGGCCGCTGTGCTGATCCTGTCCATGTTCGTTGCTCCCTTGTCTTGTGCTGTTGTTGCCGCCCACACCGGCGGCAGGTCGCCCAGCAGGAGGGTCATCCCGCAGAGAATGAAAAAAAGATGCCGGGCCGGTGAGATGCCGAAAACCTTCATGTTGTCCTCCTGTATGGCGTGCCGGGCCGCACTGCGCTGTCCGGGGTATCCTGTTTCCTGTGATGGAGAGTAGGCCGGTCCCGCGGGCGGCGAAAGGAACGATCTTCGCAAAAACTTGCCTGATCTTCTCAGACGGCCAGCCCCTGCGAGCTGACGGCCGCAGGACGCGCGTCCCAGCACGCAGCGAATAGAGCATTTCGCCTTTGAAAAAGACAAAATGCGAGGCGGCGGCACAGCGCCGCCCGGCCAAGACCAAGCGGAATGACCGCGCTTTTTCCGCGAAACGACAGGCCGTATGGTTTGAAACGCAAAGCGTTTCAAACTGAAAATGCGCTAGGCCTGTTAACACTATTCGCTGTCTGTTTGGGGGGAAGGGGAACCCCTCGCTCTGCT